>JBNKFQ010000281.1:0-105880 GCA_050289385.1 Porticoccaceae bacterium
TCCCTACGCCGATTACCACGATACCATGTAAATGATTAGGCATCACAATATACCGATCTAATGTTACATAAGAATATTGACTTGATAACCATACCCACTGTTGCTGGATAATTTCCCCATGGTCATTTAATTTCATTTGGCCATCAGCAATTTCCCCAAACCAATTAACTCTGTTATGGGTGCAAATCGTAACGAAATAATACCCTTCATTTGAATAATCATAATGTCGCAGACGGTTTCCTTTTCTTTCCCTGAGTT
The DNA here is from genome assembly GCA_050289385.1 of Porticoccaceae bacterium. Taxonomy (GTDB): domain Bacteria; phylum Pseudomonadota; class Gammaproteobacteria; order Pseudomonadales; family Porticoccaceae; genus JBNKFQ01. Next base: position 259 of record JBNKFQ010000281.1, read on the forward strand.
GTAGCATCCACTTTTCCTTAATTGTCTAACGGACCGTTTATGAGGAACAAGTCCTCATAATAATTATTATCAGGATTCCCTCTTAAAATATTATCGGGAATTCTTCTTGGCCCTAATCAATTGATACCTGTCAAGAAAATCTGTGATGGGTATTTTGGCGCAATTAATCGGGAAATTTCTCACCGAATACATGCAATTTTTGAAGGAATAGCTGTGTCGCAGGTACACACGGCAAGTCTGAGGGGAAGGTCCATATAACAAGCTCACCATTCCTTCGGTTAATCTGTGCATTTTTTATCTGGTTTTGGCACTATTGCAGCAGAACATTAAAGGCATATCCGCAAAGAATCAAGGACTTTGTGATTTGGTGTCCCGGATGCCCGATTTGCTGACTAAAGCCAAAGCTGGCTTTGGTTCTCGACTTGCTTCGAAGGGAATGGTTGACGGATAGTCTTGTAGGTGATTGCATGCCCTGCAATCGCCACATCGCGGTCTGGCTCACGCTTTTGACCAAAAGCCTTTGCGCACACTGAATCTGATTGCTAGATTTAAAGAGTCTCTATATTTATTAACCTGTTCCGGGAGCCACCCATGTCTATTCGTTCTCTGGTAGCGCTGATTGTGCTGTGTTTTATGGTTGCATGCAGCCCAATTACCGTAAAACGTACCGGCGGCTCGTCCTACGACCTTACGGGTTATACCAGCTACCGATGGAATCTGGCGCCTCTGGACGACCCCGGCAAGTACGCGAGAAATGCGGTAGCTCTGGATCAGGCCATGCGCAATGCCGTGTCTGTTGAAATGGGGGCTCGTGGTTTCCAGAAAAAAGTGTTTAACGAAGCCGCAGATCTGGTGTTTGACTATCGTTTGCAACTTAAACCCGAGGAGTACGCCAAAGGTGAACCGCAAGACTATGGCCTGGTCTGGAAGCGGGGTAAATCGGGTGAAGTCGAAATGCACCAAAACAGGCCCATGGGTAATCCGGATGTTGTTCTGGACAGAGCGTATTTGTTGTTGACCGTCTACAACGGCAACAAGTCTGAAATTTTGTGGGAAGTAACCGCAGATCGCCTTCTGGAGGGCGGTAGTGAGCCAGAAAATCTGAATGCAAATGTCGCCAGGGCAATGGCGAAAATATTCAAGTCGTTTCCTGCCGGACAATAAAAAAACAGCTTGGTCGCAAGTCGCACGTCTGTCGTCGCACGCCAGTGACTTATGCCATTACTACGTTTGGCTTCAAAGCTGGTCTTTTGGTGATTCGGACTACCCGTACCAGAGATCTGCTTTTGTTTTAGCGTGCGACGTGCGACTACTGGCGTGCGACCAGTTGATCAAACCACCATAATCCCGTCCATCTCCACCTGCGCACCTTTTGGCAGTTCTTTTACGCCAATGGCGGCGCGTGCCGGGTAGGGCTGCTGGAAGTAACGACCCATCGCCTCGTTAACAGCGGCAAAGTTGCCGAGGTCGGTCAGGAAAATATTCAGTTTTACAATGGACTGCAAACTACCACCCGATGCTTCGCACACGGCAGTCAAATTTTTAAATACCTGCTCGACTTCGGCTTCAAATCCACCGTCCACCATGTTCATGGTGGCTGGGTCCAGAGGAATCTGGCCAGACAAATAAACCGTGTTGTTAACCTTCACCGCCTGGGAGTAGGTGCCAATAGCCGCAGGGGCGTTTTCGGTGTGGATAATGGCGCGATTGGGCATGATTGAATCCTGTCTGTTTAGTTTTTAATGCGTTGTACGCGTTGTACCGCTTTGAGGCTGCGAATCCGGCGCATGATGTTGGCAAGGTGTACCCGGTCTCTTACGCCAATAACCAGTGACACAACACTGGTTTGCACATTGCGGTCATTAACACTGATTTCGTCAATGGTGGCTTCGGCCTCGGTAATGCGCGATGCCAGACTGGCGATAATACCCCGTTCGGAGGCAACTTCAACGTGGCACTCTACCGGAAAATCACCCTTCACGGCAGACGACCAGTTGAGCGGCATGCACTTCTCCGGGTTATTGCGTATATCACCCAGGTTGCGACAGATATCGCGATGGACAACCAGACCGCGACCGGAACTGAGGTGGCCAACAATGGGGTCGCCCGGGATGGGGCGACAACAGCGGGCGAAGCTGGTAAGCAGTCGGTCTGCCGCGTCAATAATAATGGGCGAGTCAGTATTGGCTTGTTCTTTTTGCCGCATCGACGGCGGCACCATCAGGTTTGCCACGGCAAACGGCATGCGTTCGCCCAGCCCGATTTGCTGTAGTACGTATTCAAAGGTCGGTGCGCCGGTTTCGTTGAGCAGCCGTTTGATCCAGGATTTGCGCACTTGTTTGTAGTTGGTGCCAAAATTTTCCAGGGCGCGGTCCAGCAGTCGTTTGCCCAGCTTGACGGATTCTTTGTGCTCCTGGTGTTTCAGAAAGTGTCGAATGGCACTGCGGGCCTTTGCGGTGACCACAAAGTTGAGCCACGACGGGTTGGGTTGCGCAGATTTGGCGGTAATGATGCGTACTTTTTGCCCGCTTTGCAGCGGCTCGGAAACGGCGGCCAATTGGCCGTCTATTTCGCAAGCGATGCAGCTGTTGCCAACCTGGGTGTGCACTGCATAGGCAAAATCAACCGGTGTGGCGTTGGTGGGCAATTCGATAATCTGGCCCTGGGGGGTAAATACATAGACTTCGTCGGGGAACAGGTCGGTTTTGAGGTGTTCAATAAACTCCAGGGAATTACCGGCTTTTTGCTGAATTTCCAGCAGGCCCTGTACCCAGCGGGCAGCTCTGGAACGGCTGTGGGAAGGCGTTTTGTCGCTGGATTTGTACAGCCAGTGGGCGGCAATGCCCTGGTTGGCCATGGCGTCCATGTCTATGGTGCGAATCTGCACTTCAATGGGTACGCCGTGCATGCCGACCATTACGGTATGCAGTGACTGATAGCCATTGGATTTGGGAATGGCGATGTAATCCTTGAATTCACCGGGCACCGGTTTGTACAGATTGTGCATCAGGCCAAGTACGCGATAACAGTTGTCTACCGAATCGACAACGATGCGAAAGGCGAATACATCCATGATGTCCTTAAAGGATTTTTTCTTGGCTTTCATTTTCTGATAGATGCTCCACAGGTGCTTTTCGCGACCGATGACGGTAGCTTCTATCTGTTCCCGTTCCAACTGCAGTTCAATGGCGTGTTTGATTTCAGCGACAATTTCCTTGCGGTGACCACGGGCGGCTTTGAGCGCCTCCCGCATACGTTGACTGCGCAGGGGGTGCAGGGCGGTAAAACCGAGGTCTTCGAACTCTACGCGAATGTCATTCATACCCAGACGCTGGGCAATGGGGGCGTAGATTTCCAGGGTTTCGCGCGCGATGCGGCGCCTCTTTTTGGGGTCGAGCACGCCAAGGGTGCGCATGTTGTGTAGACGGTCTGCCAGTTTGACCAGCATTACCCGTATGTCCCGCGCCATGGCGAGGGTCATTTTTTGAAAGTTTTCGGCTTGTTGTTCGGCTCTGGAGGCGAACTCGATTTCGGTTAGCTTGCTGACCCCGTCTACCAGTTCGGCGACAGTCCTGCCAAAGCGCCGGTGCACTTGACCCTTGGTGACGCTGGTGTCTTCGATAACGTCGTGCAGCAAGGCCGCCATCAGACATTCGTGGTCTACGTGCATGTCGGCCAGGATATGGGCGACAGCAACCGGGTGAGTTACGTAGGGGTCGCCGCTTTGCCGGAACTGGCCAGCGTGGCATTTTTCAGCGAACTCGTAGGCGCGAACAACCTTTTTAACCTGGGAGGGTTCCAGGTAGGAGGAAAGCTTACTACTCAGGCTGTCGATAAGCGCCAATGCGTTCCTCCTGACAGGAAATCAGATGTCAGAACTCGTGGCAAAGTCAGGTCCGGCAGCGCCGCTGGCAAGATTGTCGAGACCGAGCAGGTCGTCACTGGATTCTTCTTCCGTGAGAATATCCGGACCGACCAGGCCCTGCTCAATTTCGCGCAATGCAACAACGGTGGGCTTGTCGTTTTCCCAGCTTACCTGGGGTTCTTTACCGCCAACCGCTATTTGACGGGCGCGTCTGGAACTAACCAGAACCAGCTCGAAACGGTTGTCGACGTGGTTCAGACAATCTTCTACTGTAATACGTGCCATAAGTGCTACTCGTAACATGTGTTATGCGATCAGCCGCCCAAAACAGGCGGAGGACCGATTATTGTATAGAGGAAACCCCTGTCAAGTCTACGGTTCAGAAGACAGAGGATGGAAGACAGGGGACAGATGGCTCACGGTTTTGCCTGCAACTCCTCAAGCAGGGCACGATGGCGAGCCTGCTGCGAGCCGAGGGCAAGACGGTGGCATTGCACAATCGCCATAAGGTCTGCCAGCGCAGTATCAAAGTTGTCGTTAATGACCAGAAAATCAGCTTCGGGGTAGTGAGACATCTCGTTGTCGGCTTCCGCCATGCGTTGTTCGATGACCGAGTCGTCGTCCTGGCCGCGGCCGGTCAGGCGTTCACGCAAAGCTTTGCGCGATGGCGGCAGAATAAAAACGCCAACGGTTTCCGCCAGCAATTCGCGCACTTGTTTGGCTCCTTGCCAGTCGATTTCAAGAATCACATCGATGCCCCGGGTCAGAGTTTGTTCGACCCAGTGACGGGATGTGCCATAGTGGTTGCCGAACACACAGGCGTGTTCCAGAAAGGCGTCGGCTTTGAGCATTTTCTGAAACTGAGCCTGGTCGACAAAGTGGTAGTTGACGCCGTCCTGCTCTCCCGGTCGTTGCGGGCGAGTAGTATGGGAGATGGAAACCTGCAAGGCGTCGCAGTGCTTGACCAGTGCTGCAACCAGACTGGTTTTGCCCGCACCGGATGGCGCGGATATCGTATATAGGGTGCCTTGTACCGACATATATCTTTAATTCCCCGAATTTTATTATTCGATGTTCTGGATCTGTTCACGCATTTGTTCGATCAATACTTTCAGTTCCACGGCAGACTGGGTGGTATCGGTTGCCTGCGATTTGGACGACAGGGTATTGGCTTCGCGATTCAGTTCTTGCATCAGAAAATCTAGGCGTCGGCCAATGGGACCGTTCTGATTGAGCGCGAGGCGGATTTCGTCGAGATGGGCTTGCAGGCGATCAAGCTCCTCGTCCACATCGGCTCGTTGCGCCATGTAGACCAGCTCCTGCTCCAGGCGATCATTGTCAATTTCGGCTTTTAGTTCTGCGAGGCGATCACGCAATTTTTGTTGCTGCGCGGCCAGCAGTTGTGGCATGCGCTTGCGTACCTTGTCCACCTCTACGGCGATACCATCCAGGCGCTGTTCGATAAAGGCTTTCAGTTTATCACCCTCGCGCTCACGTGTTTCACACAGGTGTTGCAGTGTCTTTTGGTAAAGCGCCCCGAGTTCCTGTTTGAGTAAGTCCGGATCGATTTCCGGTTCACGCAAAACGCCGGGATAGCGCAATACATCGAGTGGGGAGACAGGGGCAGCGTCGGGTAGCAGGGAGTTTATTTGCTGGCTGGCATCTACATAACGCTGGGCCAGGTCCATATTTACGTCAACCTTTTGCGCGCTGTTTTCCATCTGTATTTGCAGAAAGCAGTTGACTTTGCCCCGGTTGAGCATTTTGCGCGCCTGCTCGCGCAAGGTCATTTCCAGCTCCCGTGCGGTATCTGGCATGCGCAATTCCAGCTCCAGATAGCGGTGGTTAACGGAGCGAATTTCCCAGGTGATTGTACCCCAGTCGAATTGGGCCGACTGGCGCGAAAAAGCGGTCATACTGTGTGGCATAAGGGAGTCTCAGCAGGGCAAACGGATATGGTAGCAGAAAGATACCGGAACGTGAGGTGCTGATGCCATAGCCAGTCAACAAACTCTGGCCGTTTTCGTAGCGCTGTGATCGGGGTAGAATGCCCGACTTTCAAAATCAGACCGTAAATTAAGGAATTTGGCATGACCCGACCCAGTGGCCGCCGGCCAGAGCAGCTTCGCCTCGTCAAAATTACCCGTAACTATACCCGGCACGCAGAGGGTTCTGTATTGGTTGAGTTTGGTGACACTCGAGTGATATGCACTGCCAGCGCGGAACAGGGCGTGCCTCGATTTTTGCGAGGTTCCGGCCAGGGCTGGGTAACGGCAGAGTACGGCATGTTGCCTCGATCTACCGGTGAGCGTATGGGGCGTGAGGCAGCGCGTGGCAAACAAGGTGGACGTACGCTGGAAATTCAGAGATTGATCGGGCGTTCCTTGCGCGCAGCGGTAGACCTTAAGGCGCTGGGTGACTATACCATTACCGTTGACTGCGATGTGATTCAGGCCGATGGTGGCACGCGCACTGCTGCGATTACGGGGGCTTGTGTGGCTCTGGCAGATGCACTTGATCATTTGCTCGCCAACAAAAAAATCAAGGGCAACCCGCTCAAGCATCTGGTGACGTCGGTGTCAGTAGGCATCTTTGAGGGCATGCCTGTGCTGGATCTGGATTACGCCGAAGACTCCAGCGCCGACACTGACATGAATGTGGTGATGAACAGTGAAGGCGGCTTTATTGAAGTGCAGGGCACAGCTGAAGCTGCGCCATTTAACGAAGAAGAATTTCAGCAAATGATGACACTGGCGAAACGAGGTATCAGTGATCTTGTAAAAATCCAGAAGATGGCACTGGCGCAGTAAGCAGTCAGGCCTTCTGTTGTACCGCGTCGGGCAATGGTGGCCGGCGCACCATCAGTGCTATAGCTCCTCAAGCTCGTAATCCACAATGACTGGCAGGTGGCTGGAGAACGCTTTGGATTTGTACATCACAGCGTACTCTACCTTTGGTGCGAGGCTTTGGGAAATCACTTGATAATCTACACGCCATCCATTCCCCCGGCCCATTTCGCCTGATGGCCACCAGCTGTATTCGTCGCCATCGGTGTTGGCGCGCCTGAATGCATCGGTGTAGCCAATGTCTTTAAACAGGGAATTTATCCACTGTTGTTCGCTGACCAGAAAACCGGATTCCTCCCGTAATGCCTCCGGGCGTTCCACATCCAGATCACTGCTGGCAATGTTCCAGTTGCCACAGATAATGTAGGAACGATGTTTGTGGGTAACTTTTTGCAAGTGCGCCTGCAGGTCCTCAAGAAACTTGCGTTTGACGTCCTGGCTGGGTGTGCCGGTTTTGCCAGCGGGCATCAACAGGCTACCAATGCTGATGTGTTCGAAATCGGCCTGCAGATAGCGGCCGTCCATGTCCTCGCCACTGGCAAAGCCAAAACCATACATAAGAGCTTTGGGTATACGGCGTGTGTATATCGCTACGCCATTATGCCGGGGTGAACCCGAGCCAAAAAAGTAGCCACTATAACCCTCGAGCTCAAATTCGGGGTTGCCTTCCAGCTCAGCCTCCTGAGACTGAAGATCTTGCAGACAGATGATGTCGGCATCCTGTGACGCCAACCAGTCAAACAGCCCGCGCTTGGCCGCTTGTCGGATTCCGTCTACACACAGACTGATGATGCGCATGGTCGCCCCTTGTTTTTAGAGCGTGTATGATACCTGACTCACTGTTTTTCAAAAAACAATATGGCATTTTCCCGTGTAATTGGTGTCCCTGTACTGGCGGCAAGTCGGACTTCAGGCAGGTAATTTGTACAAAAGGGTATTTGATGGAATCCTATCAACGTAAATTTGTGAAGCTTGCTATCGACGAAAATGCGCTGAAGTTTGGCGAGTTCACGCTTAAGTCTGGCCGTGTAAGTCCTTACTTTTTTAATGCCGGTGAGTTTCAGACAGGAGCCGCCCTGGCAGCTCTGGGGCAATTTTATGCAGCGGCGATTGAGCGCGCTGGCATTGACTACGATTTGTTGTTTGGACCGGCTTACAAGGGTATTCCTCTGGCGGCCTCGACGGCTGTTGCGCTGGCAGATCGTTTTGGCCGGGATGTGGGGTACTGCTTTAATCGCAAGGAAGCCAAGTCTCATGGTGAAGGTGGTTCTTTAGTGGGAGCGCCGCTGGCCGGTCGGGCTCTGATTGTCGACGACGTGATCACGGCGGGCACTGCCATTCGCGAGGTGATGGAAATATTTGATGCGCAGGGAGCGACGCCGGCGGCTGTTGTGGTGGGTCTGGATCGCAAGGAACGGGGTCGCGGTGAGCGTTCTGCAATTCAGGAGGTCGAACAAGAGTTTGGCATTCCCGTTATAAGTATTGTTACCATTGATGAAGTCATTCTTTATCTGGAACAGGTGGGCGAACAGCCTGATATGATTGAGCGCATTCGCGCATACCGCACGGACTATGGTGTGGATGGGTAAATGGTGTCAGTGGACAAGTCGTGTGACTGAATATAAATGGTATGACAGGATGAACAGACCAGAGATAAAAACAGTTAGTATTTGGCACGCGTTTTTACTGGGTATTATGGTATTGGGTGTGTCCATTGTCGAAGCTGACGAGAAAAAGCTCTATCGGTATCATAACGCTGAAGGGGTACTTGTGATTGATCATAAGGTCCCCCCGGAATTTGTTGACAAGGGTTATGATGTCGTTAGCAAGAACGGCCAGCTTATTTTGCGTGTGCCGCCCTACACCGAAAAAAAAGAAGGCGAACTTGATGCGGATAAACAGGGTGGTCAGAGTGACAGTGATGAATACTTGCTGCGCAGCTACAGTTCGGTAGCTGAAATTGATGCGGCGAGTGACAGAAAGTTGCTTCAGCTGCAAAACGAAATTCAGGTAATAGAAAAAAATCTCGGAGATGCTCGAGCGTTGCGTCAGGCAGAGCAAAAACGTGCAGCCAACATGCAGCGTGGCGGCCGTAAAGTGTCTGAGTCCCTGTTGCGGCATATAAAATTACTGGACAGGCAGCAGCAGGATGCCCTGCAAATGCTTGAGGTGCGCCGCAAAGAATATACAGAGGTGGAAGCGCGCTACAAGGATTATGCCGATCGCTACCGTCAACTCACCGCCAGCCAGCCAGCTCGAAACCAGGACGAAACTGTTCAACAGTAGCGTTTGAGCAATTTAACGCCCAAGTGCCTTATGGTTGGTTGAATAACGGATAGCGCCCCAAACGCCAACTGTTTCTATACCCAAAACCCGCTGGTTAACACAGCCCATTGATCTTGCCAGTGTTCGGTAGGGGCACGTTTGAATCCGCTGCGGACAAACTGGCTAATTCGGCCTTCTGCAGCGGCTAACATCAGATTTGCGGCCTGGCTGTGAGGTAGACGGGTGCGTGTGTGTTCCCTGACTTCGGCTTCTCGCAAAACCTGTCTAAGCTGAGTTTCCAGGCGGTCAAACAATTGCATTACCCGGCTGTGCAAGCGTTCGGTTTCGCCGGTCAGTGCGTCGCCGGTAAGAATGCGCGTGATACCGGGGTTTCGTTCAGCGAAGGTCAGCAGTAGTGTCAGTATTCGCAGGCAGCGCGCTTCGGCATCTGTGTCATCGCTGGCGATGCGGCTGACGCGCGAAAACAGGGTTTCCTCGATAAAGTCTATCAGGCCCTCATACATTTTGGTTTTGCTGGGGAAATGACGATAGAGAGCGGCCTCTGAAACACCGACTTCACGCGCCAGGGCAGCTGTCGTAATACGGGCACCCGGTGCTGTTTCCAGCATACGTGCCAGGGATTGCAAAATTTGTTGTCGCCGGGAGGTCTTGCCATTAGCATCGGTGGCCATTATTAAAATCGCTCTGTTTTTTTTGTGTCAATAATTTATATATCAAGAGGAATTATCGGGCTGCACTTGTGATGTCTGTAATCAGAGTGCCTACGCCTTTATCGGTAAATATTTCCAGCAATATCGCGTGGGCAACCCGGCCATCAATGATGTGGGCGCTGGTTACACCCGCATTAACGGCTTCCAGAGCGCAGCGTATCTTGGGTAGCATACCGCCATAAATAACACCCTCTTCTATCAGCGCGGTAACTTTCTCCGTAGTCAGCCCAGTGAGAACCCGATCGTTTTTATCCTTCAGACCAGCAACATTGGTCAGCAGCATCAGTTTTTCGGCCTGCAGCACTTCGGCCAGTTTGCCAGCGACCAAGTCAGCGTTAATGTTATAGGACGCACCGTCCTTGCCAACCCCGATTGGAGCGATTACGGGAATAAAATCACTGTCCGTGATCATGTTAACGACATCAATATTGATCGCAGCCACTTCGCCCACATGGCCGATGTCGATGATTTCAGGTGCTTCCATCTCGGGACTTTTGTGCGTCACTTTCATTTGGCGCGCTTGTATCAGTTCGCCATCTTTTCCCGTGACACCCACAGCTCTGCCGCCAACAGAGTTAATCAGGTTAACGATCTCTTTATTAACCGAGGCACCCAGAACCATTTCCACGACGTCCATGGTCTTGCTGTCAGTAACCCGCATACCGTTAACAAAGTGGGACTCTATATTCAGTTGTGCCAGCAATTCGCCAATTTGTGGTCCACCACCGTGAACGATTACGGGTTTCATGCCCACCAGTTTCATCAGCACAATATCGCGTGCGAAGCTGCGTTTGAGTTCTTCGTTTACCATGGCGTTGCCGCCAAACTTTACGACAATGGTTTTGCCAGTAAACCGCTGTATATAAGGCAGCGCCTCTGTCAGAACATTGGCGACATTGGCGGCGGCATCAGGACTCAAGGACATGCTCTTTTTCCATAATTATTTCTTCAATAGCCAATTCCGGTTCAATTGCCAGCAGTTGTTCACCGATCAGTGTACGAGCTGCCTTGAGGTCTGCGGGCGTTTCACCCTCGAACCGCAAGGTAATCGCAGGGGAGGTGTTGGATGCCCTGACCAGGCCCCAGCTGTTGGCAAAATCGACCCTCAGGCCATCAAGGGTGGTGAGTTTACCATCTTTAAAATCACCCTTTGTGATCAGTTTTTCAATCAGGTCAAATTTGTCCTGTTCCGGCACGGTGATGCGCAATTCATCGGTACTTGCCGAGCGTGGCAGAGTGTCCACCATGTCGTCCAGGCTTTGTTCGCGCAGCGAAATAATCTCGATTAAGCGTGCACTGGCGTAAAGGCCATCGTCGAAACCGTACCATCGGTCATTGAAAAACAGGTGGCCACTGTATTCACCACCCAGGGGCGCATTGACTTCGGCAATTTTTTTCCGCATATGTGAATGGCCGGTTTTCCACATCACCGGGCGACCGCCGTATGCGCCGATCAGGGTGCCAAGTCGACGAGAGCACTTCACATCGAACACGATATCCGCTCCCGGCTGGCGGGCCAGGACGTCGCGGGCAAAAATCATTAGTAATTCGTCTGGCCAGACAATACGGCCACTGCCGGTCACTGCTATCAGGCGGTCGCCATCGCCGTCATAGGCGAAACCGAGATGGGCTTTTTGATGTTTGACGACGCTGATGAGATCCCGCAAGTTAGCGGCAACCGAGGTGTCGGGCGGGTGGTTGGGAAAGTTGCCATCCACGTCGCAATACACGGGAGTCACTTTGCACCCGAGACGTTCCAGTAACACCGGTGCGATGATACCGGCGACACCGTTGGCGGCATCTACTACCACATGTAAATCGTGTGCCGGTACCGAGTCGCCGGCAATGCGCTCAATGTATTCCTGGCGCAAGTTCAGGGCTCGCCGGCTGCCTTCGCCAGTTGCCAGATCATTGTCCTTTATTCGTTGGTAAAGCGTGCGAAGTTTATCCCCGCACACGGGTTCACCTGCTATCGTCACCTTGAAACCGTTATATTCAGGCGGGTTGTGACTGGCGGTTACGCTTACCCCTGAAGAGGTTTCATCGAGGTGGTGTATCGCAAAGTTCACCATGGGCGTTGGTGCCATACCCAGTGCAATCACATCACAACCTGATGACCGAATACCTGCAAGCAGGCTTTCGTATAGAGCGGGGCTGCTGACTCGGCCATCGTGTACAACGGCTATGGTTGTTTCATTGCGCTCCAGGGCAAGGGTACCGATAGCCTGGCCCAGCTGCCCGGCAAACGCATCAGACAATTGGCTGCCATACACACCGCGAATGTCGTAGGCGCGAAAAACAGCTTCAGGGGGCTCGGCTGGATTCTTCGCTTCGGGTTCGTCACCTGAACGGGCGACTTGGGGTTCTCCCTCGCCCAGATCGAATACATCGCTGTCTGCCTCCCGACCTGGCTCCGCGTCAGTCGATTGTTCACCACCGGCCTCTTTAGATTTTGGTGTGCCAGGAGCGAAAGAAGGAGTCTCGCTGAGTTCGTGTTGCAAGGTGTCTTTTTTCTCGATGCGGTTGGCAAGGGCTGCGCGATATTTCAGAAAGACGCGCACCATTATCCAGATGAATACAGCAAAGGTTATCGCCAGAGTCGAGTAAAAAATCAGCATTTCGCTAAATTCCGGCTGCAAGCTTTGGGCAAGCTGCACACCTGGAGTGAACCGGATTTTCCAGTAAGGCAGGGCGGTATTGGCGCTGGCCTCAGGTGCCCCCGGAGCAGGGGATCCGATGGCGATGAAAGCCTGGCTGGTAGTGCCGGGGTATTCCTGGATTACCTGCACTTGGCCAGCCTGTTGAGATATTTGTGTGAGGTGGGTCGCCAGTTGTTCGGCTGGAATACTTGCCAGCAGGCACCCTGCCGGGTCCCCGGCAATAGCGGCAATCAAAAAGATATGCCAGCCCTGGTCATCTTTCATGGCCTCTGGGGATACGCTTTCCCCGCTCAGCACCCGACGCGCCATATCCAGTGCGACAAAGTTGAGCCGTTGTTCCATTTCGTGATCATTGGCAGAGATCAGATACAGGTTTTCGGCACTGCCGAAAAGTGACAGCAGATTGTTTTCGACGCGTTTGCGGTCTTCAGGGTTTGTTGCGAGATAGCTTGCCGTCAGAGGTCGTGCAGCAATTGAGTTCAGTAACTCCTGCTGGCGATTGACAAATCGGTTTACTGTGTTGGCGAAAGATGGCGCCTGCGCCTCTGCGGCAACAAGCAAATTGCCGCCAGCGTTGCCAGATACTATTTCGCGATAGAGGCTATAGCTGACAAACAGGAGCACCGCCAATAGCAAAATCATGCCATTGATTGCGGCCAGGCTTTCCGTCCGTAATGCTGATTTCAGTTTGCTGGGGTCCACAATTTTTTAGTCATTATTGGCCGAATAATACATTGTACGAAAAAAAGGCTCTCCTGCCTGCGGCTTGTCACTATTTATTGTTGTCTTGCCCGATTGGTTAACAGTGTCGAAATTCGACTAATGAGCTCACGGGCCAATATCTGTTTGCAGCGTTTGGGCAATATTTCGGTCTGCTGCGCGCTGATTATCAGCACTTCATTTTCTTCACTGTTAAAACCGATGTTCGGGTCGGCAACGTTGTTGGCGATAATCAGGTCAAGTTTTTTACGTTCCAGCTTGTCACGAGCATGGGCTTCCACATTTTGCGTTTCTGCGGCAAAGCCCACGGTCAGGGGGCGCGGCTGCAGCGTTGCAACATCTGCGACGATATCAGGGTTTTTCGTCAGTATCAGTTGAATCTGATCGCCGCTTTTCTTGATTTTGTGTTCAGAAATCTCTCTGGGGCGATAATCGGCTACGGCTGCAGTTGCAATAAAAAGGTCAGCCTGGGCCGCTTCCCGCAGTGAGGCTTCATGCATTTCGAGAGCACTGGTTACGGGAATGATGGTAACTCTCTCAGGTGGCGCGAGAGACACCGGGCCGCTAATTAACCGGGTGTCTGCGCCCGCGTCTGCCGCCGCTGCGGCAAGGGCATATCCCATCTTTCCCGAGCTGTAATTGCTGATATAACGAACCGGGTCCATTGCTTCGCGGGTTGGTCCCGCAGTGATCACAACACGTCGGCCTGCCAGCAATCCGGTATCAAACAGGCCTGCAGCCAAAGCCGTCAGCTCGTCAGGTTCGAGCATTCGCCCCGGTCCCACATCGCCGCAAGCCTGAGAGCCCTCGCCCGGCCCAAAGATGTGAACGTTGCGATCGCGCAAAGCGGCAAGGTTATGGTGTGTGCTGTCGTTTCGATACATCGCCTGGTTCATAGCGGGGGCCACTGCTACAGGCGCCGGGCTAGCGAGACAGATCGCAGTCAGCAAGTCATCGCTCCGGCCGTTGCACAGTCGTGCCAGGAAATCCGCTGTGGCGGGTGCTACCAGTATCAGGTCTGCCCACCGCGACAGCTCGATATGACTCATTGCCGCTTCTGCCTGCGGATCCAGCAGGTCCATATGCACTGGCTTGCCTGACAGTGCCTGCAGTGTCAGGGGCGTAATGAATTCTGCTGCAGCCCTGGTCATCACCACGCGCACATCGGCGCCAGCGTCCTGTAGCCGCCTTATAAGATCAGCGCTTTTGTAGGCAGCGATACCGCCGGTAACTCCCAGCAGTACACGTTTGTTGTGCAAGGACACCATGAACCCACCCGATAACCGTGAAAAATTTGGTCAAGACCGCTAAGATAACACCGCCCCAGGCATTCCATCTACTATTGTATTTATACCGGGTAGGTCTGGACTGGCGCTGGATGCGCAAAATTACATGTGTTTCATGGTACAGGGAGGTAGCCATGGGTATTCGGGAGTGGCCTGAATCTGAGCGTCCCCGCGAGAAACTGCTGTCACAGGGAGCAACAGTGCTGTCTGACGCAGAGTTACTGGCAATATTTTTGCGGGTTGGCTGCAGGGGTTCAAGTGCGGTTGATCTGGCCCGGCAGCTATTGACAGACTTTGGTGGCCTGACCTCGTTGCTGGAGGCAAACGCAGAACAATTCTGTTCTCACCGCGGTTTGGGAGTTGCCAAGTACACGCAGCTTCAGGCGGCACTGGAGTTGGCTCGCCGCCATCTTGGCGAGGGCTTGAGGCGTGTCAGGGTGTTTGCCGGCCAGACCGATGTGGTCTCTTATCTGAGGTTGCGGTTACAGGGCCGACGACGGGAGGTGTTTGGCGTACTTTTCCTTGATGCCCGCCACCGCCTGATTCTGTTTGAAGAGCTTTTCCATGGCACTATCAACTGCGCGGCAGTGTACCCGCGTGAAATCGTGAGCCGAGTGCTGGAGCTGAAAGCTGCAGCCGTTATTCTCGCGCACAATCACCCGTCAGGTGTTGCAGAACCCAGCCGGGATGACGAGCGTATCACCCGGCGAGTGAAGGCAGCGCTGGCCCTGGTGGATGTGGATGTGCTCGATCATTTGGTTGTTGGCAATGGTGAGGTTGTGTCGATGGCTGAGCGGGGGCTGTTGTAAATTGTGCTTGTCTGAGCTGGAATACGACTTTGGGGAGGGCGCGCCAAAGCGTTCCATCAGTTCTCGGCCACGAGGTAGTCCATCGATGCAATAATTGCCTGATGGCGCACGACTACCGCCGGGCAGTCCTGATTATTTGTTTGATTGTCGCCAGGCTTTCTGGTATAAAACGCGGCTCTTTTTGTGGGCTGCAGGGGTGGTTTTATCCGTGTCCCGCAGCTCAGCCCGGCAAACACCTTTCGTCTGCGGGGTTTCATCGACGACAGCACTGCAATATGCGGTGATGTTAAAGGATTAGAGGCAAAACCATGTCTAAAGTATGTCAGGTTACCGGCAAGCGCCCGATGACCGGTAACAATGTTTCCCACGCCAAGAATCGCACTCGCCGCCGGTTCGAGCCGAATCTGCACACGCATCGTTTCTGGGTAGAGTCCGAAAAGCGTTTTGTAAAACTGCGGGTGTCTACCAGGGGTATGCGTGTTATCGACAAGAGAGGCATAGAGCCGGTCTTGACTGAAATGCGTGCACGTGGCGAAAAAGTATAAGCGCCCTGTGGCGACAGGATTATTCAGGAGCTGGTAAATATGGCCAAGTCAAACCGCGATAAGATCAAGCTGGTATCTACCGAAGGTACCGGACATTACTACACGACAGACAAGAACAAGCGTAATAGTCCCGATAAGCTGGAAATGAAAAAATACGATCCAGTGGTTCGCAAGCATGTGATGTATAAGGAAGCGAAGATCAAATAGTCGACAAAGCGTGCTCGACTGATCCTCTGCTATTCCATAAAAGGCTGGCTCACAGAAGCCGGCTTTTTTGTGTCCATTGTTTTTGTGTCCATTGATTGATGGCGGGTTCGCCGGACATTGGACCAGACAAAACAAGGACTAGTCAAAACAAGGACCAGACAAAAAACCCCGCGAGATGCGGGGTTTTTTAAGGTGTTCGCAGGCTTTCTTACTGTTCAGTTGTATTCAGCGATACGTCTTTAACGCCAGCTTCTCGCGCCTGGTCTGAAATCTGTATGAAAATATCTGTTTCGGCATCTGGTGATGCGCGAATGATAACCTTTCCTTCCGGGTTTTCGGCGTGCATTCGCTCTACGTTTGCACGTATCGAGCGTACGTCAACACGGCGAGTGCCAAGCCAGATTTCATTGTTTTCTGTAACTCGAAAGACAATGTTCTTTTTTTCCGGGTTTTCGACGTCCGGTGGTACGGCTGGTGGTCGATTTACATCAATGCCGGATTCTTTCACAAACGATGCTGTAACAATAAAAAAGATCAGCATGATGAAAACGACGTCGAGCATCGGCGTCAGGTCGATCTCGGACTCTTCCTCGACCTTCCTTCTTTTGCCTAAGGCCATTTGCTACCCCTACTTCTTGCGTGTGGGTGAGTCTCTCATCGGGCAACACGCCCGCGTAGCTCACTAATATTGTGGTGGATGGATCAACCCCGTAGTATGCCAGAACTTGATTTGAGATGTAAAACAGTTGTCAGGACTAATTATGCCTGAATTACCGGAAGTGGAAACCACTTTGCGCGGTGTTGAGCCTTATGTGTTGGGTTGTTGCGTGCGCCTGGTTACCGTGCGCAACCGCAGTTTGCGCTGGCCGGTACCAGCCGGGTTAGGCCGTATTGTCAGTGGGCAAAGGGTTTTGGCTCTTCATCGCCGGGGCAAATATATGTTGTGGCGCCTCGAAAGCGGCCATCTGTTGCTACACCTCGGAATGTCAGGCAATCTGCGAGTTGTTCCTGCGGGCGCTCAGCCCGGCAAGCATGATCATGTGGATATTGAAATGGACACCGGGAATGTGATTCGTTTTACCGATCCACGGCGCTTTGGTGCTGTCCTCTGGCTGAAAGGAGACCCGGGGTCGCACAAATTGCTGAACAGCCTGGGGCCCGAGCCGCTTGGTGCCGATTTTGGTGGCGATTATCTGTATCGGCGTTCCCGCAATCGCACCGCACCAGTCAAATCGTTCATTATGGATAGCAAGGTAGTGGTGGGTGTGGGGAACATCTACGCAAATGAGGCACTGTTTCTCTCTGGCATTCACCCGCTGCGTCAGGCAGGGAAAATAAGCCGTCAGCGTTACTTGCAGTTGTCCCGGAGTATTCAGGAGGTGCTCGCTCGGGCAATAGAGCAGGGGGGAACGACACTCAGGGATTTTGTCGGGGGTGACGGCAAACCGGGCTACTTCAGGCAGGAGCTGCGAGTATACGGTCGCGCGGCTGAAGGCTGTGTTAATTGTAACGCGACTTTGAAAGAAGCTCGTCTGGGGCAGAGGTCAACGGTTTATTGCCCCGGTTGTCAGCACTGAGTTTGCACCGCCCGGTACAGGTGCGCGTCAGATTCTGCCGCACAGGCATTCAAACGCCCCGGGTACCGGCCTCAAATTTCTTCCTGAGCGCAGCGGCAACGCATGGGTGTACAAATGCACTGATGTCGCCGCCCAGAGAGCCAATTTCACGTACAAGGGATGATGAAATGTAGGAAAACTTTTCTGCCGGGGTCAGAAAAATGCTTTCGGCTTTGCTCGACAGAGCCCGGTTCATATTTGCCAGCTGAAATTCGTATTCGAAATCCGATACCGCCCGAAGCCCGCGCAATACTGCATTGGCGCCACATTCTCCAAGAAAATCTACCATTAATCCGTCAAAGCCACGCACCTCTACCTTGTCGCCGAGATGACTCAGCGATTGCTGCGCCAGTTCGATGCGCTCGTCAAGCGTGAATAACGGCCCCTTTTTCTGATTGCCGGCAATTGCCACGATTATATTGTCAAACAGTCGCGAGGCGCGTTCCACCAGATCAATGTGACCGTTTGTGATCGGGTCAAAGGTTCCGGGATAGATAATCTTTTTCATGTCGGCCTTGTCTGGAGCTGGGGGGGCGATAGTAGTCAACAAATCCACATCGCGCAAACTTCAACGGTTCCTGTCACTCTCTTCTGTACAAAAGAAATGCAACCTGGCCAGCAACTTTTTGTTTTATCTGCTGCCA
Organism: Porticoccaceae bacterium; assembly: GCA_050289385.1. Taxonomy (GTDB): domain Bacteria; phylum Pseudomonadota; class Gammaproteobacteria; order Pseudomonadales; family Porticoccaceae; genus JBNKFQ01. The sequence continues at coordinate 18,453 of JBNKFQ010000281.1, forward strand.
CCTGGAGGGAACGACGGGAGCATTTGATGCCGGTGTCTCTATATATATCAGGGCATTGTCGGAAAGGAGGTTCCCGAGTTCAAGCTGTTGGCAAACCGGCTCCAGCAAGGATTCACTGAACGGGGGGTCGAGAAACACAATGTCAAATGGTGCATGGTTGGTGGTGTCCAGCCAGAAACGGGCATCTGCTTCAATGACATTGGCATTGCCGGCTTCCAGCACCTGGCAATGATGCCGCAAACTGTCCGCTGCGCGGCGGTTTTTCTCTACCAGTACCACTGAGTTGGCTCCGCGAGAAATCGCTTCAAGACCCAGTGCGCCGGAACCGGCAAACAAGTCGAGACAACTGGCGCCGGGTAATACTGCATTGAGCCAGTTGAACAGAGTTTCCCTCATCCTGTCGCCAGTGGGGCGCAGCCCTTCCACATCGGGCACTGCCAGTTTGCGGCCACGCCACTTCCCGCCAACGATGCGCAGATATCCTTGTCCGCTGTGTCTGTGGGCAGATGACTGGCTATTGCCGGTTCGGGAACGACGACTTGCGGGCAATGGACAGCTCCTGTCAGGGCCAAAGAGATGTTAGGATACACGACTTTGTCTAACCCAGAAGTCTAACGCAGAAGTTTGCATGTCTTACGAAAAACAGAAAGTGGCAGATGCCGGGACAAAACCGCGCAAGAAAGGCGGCATCTTTGGTTTGTTTCGGTCCCGGCCAGAGGAGTCGGCTAAGGGTATTGAGGGCGACCCCGCAGTTGAGGGTTTGGCCAGCGAGGTTGAATCAGCGTCATCGGATACGGACGTATCTCGTCCCGGTCTGCGCGAGCGTATTCGCGGCGCATTGTCACGCACCGGGTCCGGGCTGGGGTCGCTGTTTCTGGGCCGCAAGTCGATTGATGACGACCTTCTCGATGAGTTGGAAACTGTGTTGTTAATGGCCGATGTCGGTGTTGATGCAACGTCCGAAATTATTGAAACGCTCACCGAAAAGGTCAATCGTCGTGAACTGAATGACAGTGTTGCTTTGCGAGATGCCTTACAGTCGATACTTCATGATGTGCTGGCGCCCTGCGAGCAACCATTGGTGTGCGATGCCGAAAAAGCCCCCTTTGTGTTGCTGGTGGTCGGTGTAAATGGTGCTGGTAAAACCACGACTATAGGCAAGCTTGCCAAAAAGTTTCAGGCCGAGGGCAAGAGCGTTATGCTGGCTGCTGGCGATACGTTTCGAGCGGCAGCAGTGGAGCAGTTGCAGGTATGGGGGCAGCGCAATGATATTCCGGTGGTTGCTCAGCATACTGGTGCCGACAGTGCTTCCGTAATCTATGACGCTATCCAGTCGGCGCAAGCCAAAGCTGTGGATGTGGTCATCGCCGATACGGCGGGTCGATTGCACACCAAAAGTAATTTGATGGAAGAGTTAAGCAAGGTGCAACGGGTGATTGCCAAGCTGGATAACAGTGCTCCGCACGAAGTGCTGTTGGTGCTGGACGCGGGCACCGGGCAAAACGGACTGTCACAGATGCAGCAATTTGGCGATGCTGTAGGGGTGACCGGCATTGCCCTGACCAAGCTTGATGGTACAGCCAGGGGCGGTATCGCTTTTGCCCTGTGCCGCAAATTCGGCGTGCCAATCCGCTTTATTGGTATTGGTGAGGGAGTAGATGATTTACAGCCTTTTGATGCCGGGGAATTTGTCTCAGCCTTGCTGGGAGCGTCACTGTCTGAACAGGCTGCCGGTTAACCCTGTTGAATCAAGTGGCATGCCATGATCCGGTTTGACTTAGTCAGCAAGCGATACCCGGGCGGGAGGGAGGCATTGAGCCGCGTTACTTTCCACATGGAACCCGGTGAAATGGCGTTTCTGACTGGCCACTCGGGGGCTGGAAAAAGCACGTTGCTCAAGCTCATTATGGCGATGGAAAGGCCAACCAATGGCCAGGTGTTGATCAATGGCAAAAACCTCAATCGCTTGCACCGAAGCCAGATTCCTTACTACCGTCGCAATGTTGGTGTGGTTTTTCAGAGCCATCAGCTGCTCAATGATCGAACGGTGTTTGATAATGTGGCCCTGCCATTGCAGGTGATGGGCTACGGTCCCCGCGATACGGCGCGCAGGGTGCGAGCTGCACTGGATGGAGTCGGGCTGCTGGACAGGGAAAGGCAAAATCCGATAAGCCTGTCAGGTGGGGAGCAACAGCGGGTGGGCATTGCCCGCGCCGTTGTGCATAAGCCGAAAATCCTGTTGGCCGATGAGCCCACTGGTAACCTCGATCCGGAACTCTCTGCCGAAATCATGAATTTGCTGCGTCGCTTCAACGAGGTAGGGGTTACGATATTGATAGCTACGCACGATATCGCACTGATTTCCCAACTGGGTTTGCGTGAGTTGACACTCAGGAATGGTCGCTTGGTGAGTGGTGTGGAATCTCTGTGCGCTGAGGGCGTCGATGAGAACACGTAAAAGTGATTTGTCGCGCGGTGCCAGTGGCAGCCGCGCGGGCGTTCGAGCAAAATTGCGCGGCTGGATTCGTCACCACCGCAGCAGTGCCCGTGACGCCGCCAGGAAAATTTTCGACGCGCCAGTGCAATCGGGTATGACTGCATTGGTTATCGCCATTGCATTGGCTTTGCCAGCGGCATTGTATGTGGCTGTCGACAATTTACAGCAGCTCAGTACGGGCATTGAAGACAGTGCGCAAATAACGGTTTATTTGCGGCAAGGGATCAAGCCTGAGGCAGTCGATAAGTTACAGGACAAACTGCGTGCTCACGAAGGTATAGAAACGTTTACGTTTATCTCCGCGGAAGATGCTTTAAAGGAGTTTCAGCAATTGTCCGGGCTTGGTGAGGCGCTTCATTTGCTGGATGAAAATCCATTGCCGGCTGTATTGATGTTGCAGTCAGCCGGCACCGTCGCCGACCTGGCGGCAACCGAAGCGCTGGTGACCGAATTGCGCAGCTGGGACGGTGTTGATGATGTGCGGCTGGATATGAAGTGGATGCAACGCTTGCACGCTATTCTGTCTGTGGGTCGTCGTATTGCGTTGGCACTCGGTGCCGTCCTCGGCCTGGGCGTGTTGGTTGTGATCGGCAATACTATCCGTCTGGCGGTGCAGAACCGTCGCGATGAAATTGTTGTGGTAAAGCTGGTGGGTGGCACCGACGGTTATGTGCGCCGGCCGTTTCTTTATACCGGCCTGTGGTATGGCTTGCTGGGTGGATTTGGCAGCTGGCTTTTGGTTTGGGCGGGTATGTTGTGGCTTTCGTCTGCGGTGCTCGATTTGAGCAACCTCTATCAGAGCAGTTTCCGTCTATCGGGGTTGGGAATCAGTGAGCTGGGGGCTCTGTTGCTGTGTGGTGCGGTGCTGGGCTTTCTGGGCGCCGGACTGGCGGTTGGCAAGCACCTCAGCGATGTTGAGCCCGCCTGATCTGGGTCAAATCCGGTTCAATTTGTTGGCTAAACACGGGTGTTTCAGGGAACTCTGCAGGGTAGTTGCCATCAAATTCGGGCATGGTAAACTAGCCTGCTCCCTGGCTCAGACTGGCTCAGAGGTTAAACATCCAGAGGTTAAACATGAGTAAAGCACTACAGCCCATTGAATGGTTATCGCCCGGCGCCAATATCAGCGCCTATATCCAGGGCGTCAACACAATTCCCGTGCTGTCTGCGGAGGAAGAGCGTTCCCTTGCTGAAGAGCTTTATTATCACGAAAATCTGGATTCTGCCCGCAAGCTCGTGTTGTCCCACCTTCGCTTTGTTGTACATATTGCCCGCAGCTACAACGGTTATGGCCTGAATATTTCAGACCTGATTCAGGAAGGCAATGTTGGCTTGATGAAGGCGGTGAAACGCTTTAATCCGGAAAAGGGTGTGCGCCTGGTTTCTTTTGCGGTGCACTGGATAAAGGCCGAGATTCACGAATATATCTTGCGTAACTGGCGAATTGTCAAAGTGGCCACCACCAAGGCTCAGCGCAAGCTCTTTTTTAATCTGCGTGGCCAGAAAAAACGCCTTGCCTGGCTGACTCATGACGAAGCGAAAGCGGTAGCCAGTGATCTGGGCGTCGAGGTAGAGCAGGTCTATGAGATGGAAAAACGCCTCTCGGCCCGCGACTCGGCATTTGATGCGCCAGAGAGTGACGATGACAGTAGTTATCAGGCACCTGTCTATTATCTTGAGGATAAAGGCGCTGATCCTGCGGTAGAGATGGAACAGGCCGATTGGCAAACTGACAGTTATACTCGAATGGCGACGGCCATGGCAAAGCTTGACGAACGCAGCAAGGATATTTTACAGCAGCGCTGGCTCAGTGATAAAAAAGCCACATTGCATGATTTGGCAGACAAGTATGGTGTGTCAGCTGAACGTATACGTCAGCTTGAGAAAAACGCGATGAACAAGCTGCGTGCTACTATGGAGGCATGACGTTAGCGTCAGCCCGGAAGTAGCTGAAGCAGAAGAAAAGCCGCAATTGTGAATTGCGGCTTTTTTTATTGTGCCAAAGACAATTGGTGTGTGAACACCACTACGGTCAAACCCGTGCGTCAACAAGCCCCGGGAGTGAATTAATGAATAGGCGATGGTTACTCACCGCAGCAATCAGCGGGTTTCTGGCAGTGGCTTTTGGCGCGTTCGGCGCCCATGCCCTGAAAACCATGTTGTCGGACAGCGACGTGGCTATATGGCAAACCGCCGTCCAGTATCAAATGTTTCATACCCTTGCTTTGCTGGGTTTGGCGTGTTTGGACCAGAACTCGAACAATCGCCTGTTGCTATGGAGTGGTCGGCTGTTTGGCGCCGGAATAGTAGTTTTCTGTGGTTCCCTGTACGTGATGGCATTGACCGGACAGCGTTGGCTGGGGGCCATTACACCGTTTGGGGGTGTTGCGTTTCTGGCTGGTTGGGCGGCACTTGCGGTCGTTGCATACAAAAATAACAGGTAGGACAACCTTGGAAATCAAACCCGAGTTTAAAAAGAAATCCATTCGCAGTTTTGTGGTGCGTGGTGGTCGTATTACAGAGGGCCAGCGCAAAGCTTTTGAGAAACTGTGGCCAATCTACGGCTTGAGTTTGCACAAGGGGGTGCTGAAAGCGAACAGTATATTTGGTCGGGAAGCGCCGTTGGTTCTGGAGATTGGCTTTGGCATGGGTGATTCCCTGCTTTCAATGACAATCGCTGAGCCCGACAAGGACTTTATTGGCATCGATGTCCACCCTCCAGGTGTTGGTCGGCTGATCAATAACGCGAATAGGGAGGGCGTGAAAAATTTGCGGGTATACATGGCCGATGCGACAGATGTGCTCGAAGACTGTATTCCAAACGATAGTCTCGCGAGATTACAGTTGTATTTTCCCGATCCCTGGCATAAAAAAAAGCATCACAAGCGGCGCATTGTGCAACCGGAGCTGGTGCGAATAATTCGTACAAAGCTGGCAGTTGGCGGTGTGTTTCATATGGCAACCGACTGGCAGAATTACGCTGAACAGATGCTGGAAGTGATGGACTCATCGGCGGGGTTTGAGAACACGGCTAACACCGGCGACTATGTGCCACGCCCGGATTTCAGGCCTGTCACCAAATTTGAGCGGCGCGGTGAGCGTCTGGGTCACGGGGTGTGGGACCTGATATACAGGCGCGTGGACTGAAGAGCGCAGATATTAACCGGTATTTGAGTCGGGTTCCAGGTTCACCACCAGCAAGTCGCATGTCACCGAATCCAGTACTTTCTCGGCAGTATTTCCGACTAGCGCCCCGGATAATCCCTTGCGGGCGGTGGTACCGATTACCAGCAAGTCGGCATTAACTTGCTTGACACAGTCGATGATGGCCGTGCTCGGGTTGTTGTCATAAACGTGAATATTTGGTGCGGGTACATTGAACTCGCGGGAAATTTCATCGCGCCCGGGGGTGTGAAAGCTGTCTGGAATCCAGCCTGCATCAACCGGCGCTACCGCGAGCTGGTCGAGAGCGGTAACCAGATGCAGATCGGAATCGCAGTCTTTGCTGGTGCGGCGTGCGCTTTTCAGGATGATTTCATTCAGATCGGCATGGGCTTTGTTGGCGGACAAATCCACGGCGGCCAACACCGTAGCGTAACGGTTGTTATTGCTCTCCTGAGTCAGCAGTACAGGGCAGCTGGCGTAGCGCAGCAGGGTATAGTCAGAAGTGCTGTGCAGCAAACGTTTGCTGCGGTTGTGGTAAAACGTGCTCTTGATGATCAGATCGGCGCCTCGCTGTTTTGCGGCGCGAGGAATGGCTTTGTGCCAGTCGGCGTTCCAGTACACGTCTATGTCGGCGTTCAGTCCGGCATCAATAGCCTTTTGTATTTGCCCTTGCCCCCAGTCTCGCGCCTCTTCGATGGCGGCTTGCTTGGCTTGTTTGTGCGAGGTGAAGGCGCTTCTTTGCTCATCGTCCAGCCAGGTGCAGACGAATGCATGTAATGAAGCCCCGGTAACCCGGGCAAGGCTGATTGCCCTTTCGAGAGCAGGCTGATGCTTGCTGGCAGGGTCCAGTACAACAAAATAAACGCGATCATCGCCCATGCGAACTCCATGTTTTTTGCGGTTGAACAGACCCTAAATATACTAGTACTGTTTGAGGTTGATTTGATTTACAACAAGGTATGCAGATATGAGCACAAGAGTAGCGGTAGTTTTGTCGGGCTGTGGTGTATTTGATGGTTCCGAGATTTACGAAACGGTCATAACACTATTACGGCTGGACCAAAATGACGCGCAAATACAATGTTTTGCGCCAAATATCTCCCAATTGCATGTCATTGACCACCAGACCGGTGAGGTTGCGGAAGGAGAAACCCGCAATGTGCTGGTGGAGGCGGCAAGACTGGCGCGTGGTGAAATCAGGGATTTGAAGGAGGCAAAGGCAGAGGATTTTGATGCCCTGATTGTGCCCGGTGGCTTCGGCGCGGCCAAGAACCTGAGTGACTTTGCGATAAAAGGGGCCGAAATGTCAGTTAATCCGGAATTTCTGGCATTCGCCCGAGATATGCATCAGCAGAACAAACCGGTTGGGCTGATCTGTATTGCACCTGTCATGAGTGCCAGAATTTTTGGTGAGGGCGTTGAATGCACAATTGGCAACGACAAGAATGTTGCTGGCGCCGTCGAAGCAACGGGAGCCAGGCACTGTGAGCGGTCGGTGGAGGACATTTGCGTCGACAAGGCCAACAAACTGGTCACTACGCCCGCTTACATGCTTGCCGGTCGTATCAGTGAGGCGGCAGCGGGGATTAACAAGCTGGTGGATGCCGTACTGGATCTGGCATAGGGTAAGCTGCCAGGTGCAAGTGAGCACTTGCGGTCTCGGAATTGCTTGTTATGAAAGAAAATGACGCACTGTGGCAATACTCCCGATGCTTGTATTCGAACCCTGACATCGAGCGGTGGTGTTTGTGGCTGCAGGACCAGCATGGCGCCAATGTCAATCTGGTGCTGTTTTGTTGCTTCGCAGGTGTCGTTGGTGTATCGCTTGACAAGGACGCCTTCAGGAAACTGGATGATCTGATTTGTGACTGGGACGAGACCGTCATACTGCCATTGCGAGCCATACGGCGAAACATGCGTCACAAACTACCATCGGGCGATTGGAGAACAGTCAGGCAAATAATCCAGCAAGCAGAACTTGCTGCAGAGCGGCAACTTCAAGGTGATCTGGCGCGGTGGTTGCCTGAGCAGGATTGTCGTTGTGACAATAGAGCGGAGCAGCTGATTCGTGACAATCTCAATGGCTACCTGACATGGCGGGGCATTAACGGTTTTCATGAGCAGGGCTCTGAGCCTTTGGTAAACCCGCCTGATTTGACAGTAACCCCTGTAATTGAGGCTGCATTGCGCGCAGCGTCGACCATTTTGGGCTAGAATGCCGCCCTTGCCAATTTATGTTAACTAACGTGCACTTCTCGAGCGATACCTGAGGTGTTTTACACAATAACTATGGGAATTTGAATACTATGAAGCATCTCAAAAGTTTTGCTGCAGTAGCGGTACTGGTATCAGTGACTGCCTGCGATCAATCCGGAAAAGTTGCCGACAAGGCCGCTACGGGCGAATCCGCTGGTGACGGTTCGTCTCTGGTAACCCTTGAGCAAAAAATCAGCTATCTGGCGGCTACCGATTTTGCCAAGACGTTTCGCAGCCAGGGTGTTGAGCTGGACGCAGAAGCTGTGGCTATGGCAGTTAATGATGTTGTTAATGGCCAGGAAATGAGATTGAGCAAGGAAGTCATTGCTCAAGCCGTAGAATCTTTCAAGGAAAAGGCCGCTGCCCGGCAACAGGAGCAAGCCAAACAGCAAGAAGCGAATGAAGCGCTGGCGCAGGCCGAGCGAGAAAAGCTCGCTGAAGAGAACAACAAGGCTGGCGACGCTTTCTTGCTGGAAAATGGCAAGAAGGAAGGTGTTGTGACGCTGGAAAGCGGGTTGCAATACAAAGTCATCGAAAAAGGCACAGGGCCAATACCGACATCCACTGATACCGTTAAAGTTCACTATCGCGGCACATTGCTGGACGGAACCGAATTTGACAGCTCTTACAAGAGAGATGTTCCCGCCACTTTTCAGGTAACACAAGTTATTGCCGGTTGGACAGAAGCCCTGCAGTTAATGCCCGAAGGCTCGAAATGGGAGCTTTATATTCCCGGTGACCTGGCTTATGGGCCAGGTGGTATTGGTAAGATTGGCCCCAACGCCACGCTGATCTTTGAAGTGGCTTTGCTGGATGCCAGCGTGTCTGCGGAAGATTCAGGCCAATAAGGCAAAAACACCCTCTATCTGTTGCGCCACCCTGTGAGGGTGGCGTGTCAATATCACGATCACGTCTGACCCGGACTCTCAATAACCTGTCAGGTTACGGGAATCATTCGATAAGGAGGTACGGTGAATAGCAAACTAAGGTTATGGCTGGTTGCCGCGGCGGCGGGACTGGTCTTGACAGCTTGTGATAATACACCCGAAACGGCTGACACGACCGACGCCGTTGCCGTTCAGCCGGCAGAGCCGATACCGAATACACCAGCAAAAAACCTGGAGCTGGCCCGTCAGTTCCTGGCTGACAATTCTGAAGAGGAAGGCGTTATTACCCTGCCAGGCGGCTTGCAATACAAAGTGATCAAACAGGGCGCTGGGCCTTCGCCCGGGCCAACTGACAAGGTTGAAGTGCATTACCACGGCACGTTAATTGACGGCACGGTATTTGACAGTTCAATTGAACGCGGCACAAAGGCGACATTTCCCGTCAATGGCCTGATCAAGGGATGGGTTGAAGCCCTGCAGTTGATGTCAGAGGGTTCCAGGTGGATGTTGTATATTCCCCCGGAACTTGCCTATGGCACAAAAGGGGCCGGCGACCTGATCGGGCCGAACTCCGCGCTGATTTTTGATGTTGAGCTGTTCAAAATCCTTCCTGGTGATGCCGCCCCGGCCTCTGATGAATCTGCAGATGAAGCCGCCGTAAATCTCAAAGCTGGCCAGAAATTTCTGGCCGAAAATGCCGGGCAGAAGGGTGTTGTAACCTTGCCCAGCGGCTTGCAATACAAGGTCATAACTGAAGGCAGCGGCCCCCGGCCTGTGCCCTCAGACAAAGTTGAAGTGCATTATCACGGCACCTTGATAGACGGCACGGTGTTTGATAGCTCAATAGACAGGGGTGAAACAATTACGTTTCCGGTGACCGGTGTTATCAAGGGGTGGGTCGAAGCACTGCAGCTTATGCCGGTTGGGTCCAGGTGGATGCTCTATATCCCGGCAGATCTGGCATACGGGGAGCGCAGACGCAGCAAGGAAATAGGCCCCAATTCGGTACTGATCTTTGACGTTGAACTGATTGGAATCGTTGAAGACTGAGGCCGACGGCCCAAACAAACCCCTTGATATGAGGGGCTTATTTGTGAGCCCGGGTAACCCGGGCGGTTTAACTGGCTATATCCTGATGTGCGGTATGCAGCACTTCAATCATGCGGTCTTCAGCCTCAAAACGCGTTGCCAGTGATTCCCCCAGTTGTGACAAATCGTCTGCCAGAGTATCCAAGTCATCTGTTTCCAGGTATTTGTCGTTAAAATCGAGAGATGACTGTGTTGTTGCATGTACTTGATCGAGAAGGCTGTGTGCTTCTTCAATAGCGTCTTTGTCACCAAAGGCCCGGCACTCTTCCATCAGCTGCTGATAAACTTCGAAATGACCAGCTGATATGTAATCTACCAGTAATTCACACAGAGACTGCAGTTTACTGCCGTGATCCAGATTATCACTGTCAAATTCGTGTATGTTACTGAGGTTGCAGTAGTGGACCAGCATATCCTGGCGCGCCTGTAGCCAACGGTCAATGACGTCGCTTACACCACCCCACCGGTCACGGAGATTTTTGCAATTTTCTAGCATAAAGTATGGTCCTTCGCCCAATTGGAACAATATTGGAACTATCAGTCGGCATTCTAGAACGTTTTGCCGATCAGGGTAATCTCTCTATAAGCAATATTTGTGAACCATGCGTCCTGTAATTCTATCCACACGACTGGCGCTGCCAGAATCAGCCTCAAGGCGGTTGTGGACATGTCAGACCGCAGGCTGTGTAAATTATCTGCCGATGTTGGCTAGCCGAAACAGTTGCCAGATAGCAATTGCTGCAAGACCAATAAAGCATACCAGAGTCCAGCCCGGGATGCTGAGGCCGAGAAATACCCACTGGACTTCGGCGCAGTTGCCATCACCCTGCAGCAGTTCTTTCAGGGCATTGCCAAACGTATGTACTTCAAAGAGATAGTCCACTGATACGCCGCATTCGGGTATCTGATCTTCCGGCAGGCTCTGCAACCACAGCTGTTTGCCGGAAAAAAAACTGCCTGCAAGAGCCATGACCGCAACCAGCACTGAGTAAATTCGTTTGCCGATAACCCCCGGGTTGTGAAGAAAGGCCAGCAAAGCCCCCGAGCCAGTGGCAATAACAAACACGCGTTGCAGAATACACATATAACAGGGCTCAAGGCCCATGACCCGCTGCATGTACAGAGCGGTAAGGATCAAACAAGTACAAATGGCAAAAACAAGCAGGAAAAAGGTTCTTACACTGGGCATGGTAAATCCTGTTTATACTTGAACAGCGGCCCGAAAGAGGGGGCTAGTATGTCAGAAATCAAAGCTTGGGCGCAATGTGAAATACCGCGGTCAGGCAGGTATCGTCACCGTGTTGTCAGCGCGTTAGCTCAAAGTCGTAACCCTTGTAAAAGTTGTTGAGAAAATCGTCAAAAGACAGCGTATCTTTTGCTTCAATCTCCCGCTGCTGTTCAAGCGATTTGGCCGCTTGTTCCCGCAGGCTTTCATTCATGGCCGGGTCAACAGGCGTGTCGAGAAAGTATTCCCGGCGCTGGCGCGCGTGTTTCAGGGCGGTCTGAAAGTAGCTGCTGCTGTTTTCCTGCATTTCATTCAGAAGCCGGGCGGCAGGACTCAGCTCAGGTTGTCGGGACTGATTCAGCATGGCATGCAGGGCGGAGCTGTAACTGGTCGATTTATGGGCATCATCCAGCAACTGCGCAACAGGAGCCAGGTCATCCAGAAGTGCGCCGGCCCAGTCCGACAACAGGGCTTCTCCTCCATTATTGTGCAGTCGAAGCTGAGGATTGCGACCGCTGTATACCAGGCGGCGCTGGTTTTCGAGGATGTGATGGTACTCCTGTGTTGTGGAGTCCGGGCTGTCCAGCAGCAGGCAATACAACAGAAATATATCCATAAAGCGCATCTGCCGGGCATCAATACCGACTGGCAGGTAAGGGTTGAGGTCAAGACAGCGCACTTCGATATATTCCACGCCCCGCTCCCACAAGGCCCCCACAGGTGTTTCGCAAGTGCGGGTTGTGCGCTTGGGGCGAATTGCGCTGTAAAACTCGTTTTCAATTTGCAGTAAATGGGTATTGAGTTGACGGTATTCGCCCCCGGGGCCCTTCAAGCCAATCTTCTCGTAAGGTGCGTACGGTTGTGTCAGGGCATTGCGCAGGGTAGCAATATAGTTCTCCAGACTGTTGTAGCAGACGATGAGAGAATCCTGGGCATGGCTCTGGTAGCCGAGATCGCCCATTCGAAGGGATGTGGCGTCGGGCATAAACAGGGTGTGCTGGTCATTGTCGATCGGTTGCAAACGGTGGTTGCGTCCCGCTACGAAGCTGCGGCAAACCGCGGGTGATGCCCCGAACAAATAGAGCAACAACCAGAAATAACGGCGGAAATTGCGAATCAGAGCAAAATAACCGGATGTTTTATAGTCCTGCAGAGTGCCCGTATTGCTCTCGTTTTGCTGCAAGGTTTGCCAGATGCTGTCGGGCAAAGAAAAATTGTAATGAATACCGGCGATGGCCTGCATCAGACGGCCATAGCGATGACCAAGACCAATGCGGTAAATCTGCTTCATCCTGCCGATATTGGAGCTTCCGTATTTTGCTTCCGGTATATCGCTGTCCTGACAAAGCTGGCAGGGCATACTGTTTACCCAAAGCAGTTCGTCGCCAATATGAGAGAAGGTGTAACGATGAAGCGTCTCCAGGGTGTCCAGAGTCTGTTCGACCGAGGTGGAGGGGGGCGTTATAAACTCCAGCAGAGCCTCTGAAAAGTCCGTCGTGATTTCGGAGTGAGTAAGTGCAGAGCCCAGTGCTTCGGGGTGAGGTGTTAGTGCAAGCGTTCCGTCAGGCGTTACTCGCAGGCTTTCTTTTTCGACACCACGTACGATATCTCTCACATGGGGCAGATGCTGCGGCATTGCCAACAGCTCCAGGCGTTCTTTCAGTTGAGACTTGAGCGGCGAGTTGGGCGAAGGCTTGGTGTTGAACAATGCGTTGTTTCCTGCGTTACGCCGGGATATTGTCGTTGGTCAGGTCAGTTTCTGTGCGGGTTTCCGGCTCGCTATCCATGCCATCGATCGCGATTTCTTCCTGATCGGACTCAGACTCTATCGGGGCAAGGTTATCTGTTTCATCAATCCCGATATCCGGGTTTTTGTCGGCAGAGGCCTTCGTCACTTCTGACAAGACAGGACGCCCCCTGTTATCCAGTTCACACGCCACAACCATGCCCCGTAGCGTGTGGTCTTTGGCGTTCATCTCAATCAGTTGATTGAGTGCACCATCATAGTGTTTGCTACTGAACAGTTGGTTGGTGTCACCGCCTGCGCTCCATTCTCCGTCTCTGGTCAAAAACTGATCGTGCTGGTTTTGTAAAATAAACAACGGCATGCCTGGCTAAAACTCTTGATTGAAATGCTGCCATTCTAACTGATAGCAGAGCTGAGAACGAAGCACTCCTTGATTCTAAATTTTGTGAGCGGGATTCGCTATCGACTATCTGGAAAATACGTTGAATTGCCAATAATGCGGGTTTAGTGGTTGTGAGGGGCAGGTTGGCGCTCGAATTCGGGGACGATGTTGCTTGAATAGTCTCATGTCTAAAGGCGGCTAAAGGTGGCTCCACCTTTGCAGTTGCTCTTCATTGAGGGTACCCGTTGCCGGGCATTGGCAGGTGCTCAAAAAAGCCGGGTAATACCTTGAAAATATAATGAAACTTTTTAGCAATTCGCGAATTGCGCTTGGTGACTCAAAAGGCAGGTACACCAGGTAGAAATTTTTTCTATGTCTGTCGAGGAGGATATTGGCTGGAGCAAAAAAACGAGTCAGTTATCGCACAAACTGATTGCCGCGGTGCTGTGGAATATCGTGCATCAAGGCGTACTGATGGCCAAGTCCTATCACTGTTTTTCCGGCAGCTCGGCCTGCCCATGTGCTTACAGGTTCAAAGTCAGTAATAATCAGATCGTAGTCTGCTACATCGAGCTTTTTCACTTCGTCAAAAAAACAATAAAGGCTTGATGATTTTAAGTGTGCGAAGTGGAGCAATTTTTCCGGCACGAGTGCAAAAAGTCAGCCCTTTGCGGCAGCGGTAGTTGCCAAATGGTTCCATGTCGAACAGTTTTTTCCGGATCGCGTCCGGAAAACAGATAGTCGACATCCAGTCCGGCCTTGTTGAATGTGGGCGCCATAGCACGGGCACGGGTAACGTGCCCGTTCCCGGTAGCTTGTGCACCGTACAAAATTTTCATTGCGCTTGTCCTTCTTTGCTTTAACGGCCTGCAATAACGCTTTTCAGTTTTTATTGCGGTATACATATGGCTGCCAGATCAGATCCAGGCCAGCGTCAGTGAAGCAATACTGGTGCCCATTGCCGCACCGGCCAGAATATCTGTAGGAAAATGCACACCGAGAAATACGCGGGATGTGCCAACCAGACAAGCCCACGGGTAGAGCAGCCAAAGAAGCGGCACAAAGAAGTGGCACAATACGCCAGCAACCAAAAAGGCTGCCGAAGTATGCCCGGAAGGTAGACTGAATTTGTCTGCCGGGATGATGTGGCTCTTGAATTCCGGAAGCGCATCTGCCGGGCGGTTGCGTTTGAGCAGGTTCTTTAGTGAAAAGTATGCCGAACGCTCAATGACAAAACCGATAATCAGTGCCCAAAACGCCGTCTTACCGGCGGTCCCGGCTAACCAAAACAGGGCAATAGCGATAATCGGGTAGGCGTAACCGTCTGCAGTGCGCGAAATGTTGCGACTTAACCCCGACCAGAGCCGCAGGCGTTTCCGCCGCATGCACCACAGAAAGGTGCGTACGTCGAACTGATGGATAGCCTGCAATATGCGCATATTTGCCTGTTGTTTGTACTCCGTCACTTCTGTGCCCATGAGCGGGGATTTTGAAAAAGCTGTGTGACGATATGGTGCCTGAATTATGACAGGTTTGTGATCAGGTTGAGAGGTTCAAATCAAACTCTGGTCCGATTCCGGCCAGGGGCATGCATCACAGCGGGGACTCTCTGCCGGTTGCTATATCTGGAATATATAGCTGGACGGGGCTCATGAATCATCGACACCATGACTGTTTTGCCGGAATCGGGAATGAGGCGTGATAATGTTGATAAAAGCGGGATTATGATTCTAGCTGCGTAAAATGTGGCTGTTGCAGCGCCGCAAAACGGCGCAAACCTGCTCCGGGCGGGTCGAGAACCGGTAAATCTGTGTAAAAGTACGTAAAGCGGCTTAATACTTCCAGCTTGTTTCCGATAATCTGCCTGTCATTGTAGGAGCACAGGGCCTGATATGATTACTTCCAAACAACGGAAACTGCTTCCGCTGTTGATTACACTGATTTGCGCGGCAGTCGCCTGGATGCTCATCAGCCTTAAGCCGACACCCATTCCGCGCCCCCAGGTAGAGCCTCGCCCTCCGGCACTGTCGGTTTTTTATGCTGAACCGACGCAACGCCACACAATGGTGCAGAGTCAGGGTACGGTACGGCCACGCTGGCAGATTGATCTGGTGGCTGAGGCTACGGGGCGTATTACGCACGTGGCTGACAATTTTGTGAACGGCGGTTTTTTTAAGGAAGGTCAAGAGTTGCTCAAAATTGAGCCAGTAAGTTATCAAGTCGCACTGGTTCGTGCCGAGGCGCAAGTAGCACAGGCAAAACAAAGCCTGTCGCAGGAGCGTGGGCAGGCGCGTTTGGCGCAACGGGAATGGCAAGATCTCGGCAACAAGGAAGCCAATGATCTGTTTTTGCGCAAACCTCAAATCGAGGCAGCTGAAGCTGTTCTCAAGCAGGCGACAGCAGAATTGGAAAAAGCACGGTTGGACCTGGCTCGCACCAGTCTGCGAGCGCCCTTTTCCGGGCGATTGCTGGAAGCCAATGTGCGGGCAGGCGACCACGCTATTAGTGGCGCTGTGGTTGGCAAGGCATTTGCTACCGACGTCATGGAGGTGCCGTTGCCGCTTACGAGTCGTCAGACAGGCCTGGTGGACTTGCCTCTATATGCCAATGCCGATATCGACATTCCGGTAAATTTTATTGTTGAAGTGGGCGGTCAGGAATATCAATGGGCGGGCCGCATTGTTCGCACCGAGGCCAGTTTTGATACCAGCAGTCGCGTGGTATATGCGATCGCGGAAGTGGTTGGTGCCTATGAGCGTCGCGAAGATGGGGTCCCGCCATTTGCGCCGGGCCTGTTTGCCCGGGCTGAAATAGTGGGCAGGTTGTTTGATGACGCCATCGAACTGCCCCGCAGCGCTTTGTATGAGCGTGACAAATTGTTGGTTCTGGACAGTGAAAACCGCCTGGGAGTGATGCCAGTGGAGGTGGTTCAGGCCGAAGGTGATTTTGCTCTGGTGCGAGGTGTTGGTGCGGGCACACCGATATTGCTGGAGCGACCCACGTTTCTGATTCACGGTATGAAAGTTCGTCCGATCAAACAAGACATTGCGAGAATGTCGCAATAATGGGGCCAGGATAATGAATGGCGTTATAGCCTGGTTTGTCAAAAATCCTATCGCAGCGAACTTGCTGATGTTATTGATTGTCATCGGCGGTATCAGCAGCTTTGGCAATATGAATCGGGAAATGTTTCCCGTCCATCCGCACAACATGGTCAACGTCACAGTGCCATATCCCGGTGCTGCGCCTCAGGAGGTTGAAGAGCAGATATCGCTGCGTCTTGAAGAGGCGGTAAACGACCTCGATGGCATTGAGCGGGTTACCACCTATTCGTCGCGAGGCAGCGCCTCCATGATGATAACCGTGATACCTGATTACGATGTTCAGGATATGGTTAACGAGGTCAAGGCGCGGGTAGATGCTATCAACGTTATGCCCAATGAGGCTGAGCGGCCCAATATACGCGAACAAATATGGCGGCGTGATATTCTCGAAGTGGCGGTGGCTGCGGAAATGGACGAAGCGTCCCTGAAATTACTGGGTGAGCAGGTGCGAGATGCTCTTTCCAGTGTGCCTGGCGCAGACTTTGTGGATGTGCAGGGTACTCGAACCGGGGAATTGTCGGTAGAGGTGTCAGAAGATGCGCTGCGCCGCTACAACCTTACCTTTGAGCAAATTGCGGCGGCTATTCGCAACTCCTCGATAAACCTGTCAGCTGGACAAGTGCGGACAGAGGGTGGTTCCATCCAGCTGCGTACCAGCGGACAGGCTTACACTGAAGAAGACTTCGAAAACATTGTTGTGGTGCAAAACCCCGATGGCACCAGAGTGCGCCTGGGGGAAGTTGCCAAGGTCAAGAACAGCTTTGAGGATGTCCAGGTTCGAGCTCGCTTCAACGGTAAGCCCGCAGTTTTTGTTGAGATATATAACGTCCACGACCCGGACATTATATCCACGGCCCGGGCAGTACGCGAAAAAGTTGAACAGTTGCAAAAAGAATTGCCCCCGGGAGTTATTCTGACCACCTGGAGCGATCGCTCGGTCTACTTGAAAGATCGTGTAAAACTGCTGGTCAAAAATGCCATCGGTGGTCTGGCGCTGGTTTTTATATTGCTGATGCTTTTTTTACGTCCAGTGCTCGCGTTTTGGGTGGCAGTGGGTATTGCCATCGCCTATCTGGGCGCTCTGGCGGCGATGCCATTGTTTGGTGTTAGCATCAATGTATTGTCATTATTTGCCTTCTTGCTGATTCTGGGAATTGTCGTGGATGACGCCATTGTTGTTGGTGAGAGTATCCACTCCCATTATGAGCAGGGTATGCGTGACGAGGAAAGCGCTATTGTTGGTGCACGTGGTGTACTCAAGCCGGTAAGTGTGGCGGTAGTTACCACCTTGATGGTGTTTGGGGCGATGTTACTGCTGCCGAAACAGCAGATGCGGCTATTTACGGTGATGCCATTGGTGGCCTTGCCCGCCCTGACCATCTCCCTGATGGAATCATTTCTGATTTTGCCTGCGCATCTGCGTCACATGAAACCCGAAATGACTCCCCGCAATTCAGTTTTGCGTTGGCTGCATGATACCAGGCTCAAATTTTCCGGGGGTATGACGCATTTTGCCAATAATATTTTTGGGCCTTTTGTTACCAAAGCCATTAACCAGCGTTTTACCACGATTGCGGTTTTTATTGGCTCGCTGACGCTGATTGTTGCGTTGCTGTTGGGAGGGTGGTTGAACATGGTGTTCTTTCCACAGATTAGTGGGGAAAGAATACGTGGGGAAATGACTCTGGAAGACGGGTTGGCCTGGGACCAGGTGCTGGCGACAGCGCAACAAATTGAATCAGCGGTAGACCAGTTGCGAAGCGAACCGGAATTTGTTGTCGGCAACAATGAACCAGTTGTAAAAAACATGCGTCTGCGAGTAAGGGACTCCAGCATTAATTACAGCATCGAACTGCTGGGTTCTGAATTTCACAACATTCCATCCAGAACGGTAGAAGTCCGGTTGAGAGAGTTGATAGGTGACCTTGACCACGTTGAGGAGTTTTCCTCACGGTCATCTATGGGCTGGCGTCCGAGAAAGGATATGAGCTTCCAGCTTTCAGGGCCTGACAGCAATACGCTCAAACAGGCCACGGCAATGGTGCGAGACCGGCTCGCCCGCATGCCAGGTGTCACTGACATAGAAGATTCTGTGCAGAAGGGAGTGCCGGAGTTGGAGTTCACTCTCAAGGAGGGCGCCGAATCACTGGGTGTTGGCCTATCGGATATTGCCCGCCAGTTGCGTCAGGGGTTTTATGGTGAAGAGGCGCAACGCATTCCGCGCCAGCGCGAAGACGTAAAAGTGATGGTGCGTTATCCCCGGGCGCAGCGCCAGGACCTGGAAACGCTAACAGAATTCAGGGTGCGCACCAGCGATGGTCGCGAGGTACCGCTGGATTCCGTTGTCGAGGCTGCGTACGGTTCAGTCCCACCCACTGTTGTTCGCACCGATGGCAAGCGCTCAATAACGGTTAGCGCAGATTTGCTGGATGACACAATGTCCGTGGCAGAAGTTTCAAATGCCTTGTACAAATACTTTCAGGAAGAGGTGCGCCCGCAATATTCGAGGGTGAGCTTTGAGCTGGATGGTGCAGAAAAGGATCGCCAGGAGTTTGAGAGCGAATTTAACAAGGTCATGCTGCTCGTTGTTCTGGCTATTTTTGGCCTGATTGCCATACAGTTTCGGTCGTATTGGCAACCGCTACTGGTACTTACTGCAGTTCCATTTGGTATTGCCGGTGCCGTAGTGGGGCATCTGGTCCTGGGGCTGGACATGAGTATGATGAGTTTGTGTGGCATGTTGGCAGCGGTAGGTGTCGTAGTGAATGATAATTTGGTGTTGATTGACCGCATTAACCACTTGCGCAAAGAAGGGTGGGATGCGTACAAGGCCGTTATTCAAGCGTCAAAAGATCGTTTCCGTCCTATTGTCCTGACCTCTGTTACAACATTTTTTGGCCTTATGCCAATTCTTCTGGAGCGCAGCACCCAGGCGAAGTTTATGATTCCTACTGCGGTGTCGTTGTCCTGGGGGGTGCTTTCTGCAACGTTTGTTACGCTCTTGATGGTGCCTTGCCTGTATTTGATGGGTGAAAATACCAGGGAACGAATCAAGCGACGGCTGGGAGGTGGCGACGCCACGCTTTTGAACGGTGATATTCAAAGTCCGGTATTGGATGCCAGCATGGAGAAATCATAACGGGACGTAGACACATCCATCATCATGCCGTCCGGTTTTGCGTGCAACCGCGCGTTACGGAACCGGGCTTCATCTGCAAGAGAGTCAGTTTGATTTCAGAATACAGGTGGTTTATCGTTTGATTCGGTTTTGTACGTAAACTTAAAAGAAAGCAGTACGTGCCCAAACGCCACAGACTCCGGCTCCTCCCCGTTATCCACTGACAGCGACGGTATTCTCCAATGATCAAGTTAACAGTAAATAATCAAACCTATACGCTTGATGATGTTGATAAAAACACTCCCTTGCTTTGGGTGTTGCGTGATTACGTCAATTTACCCGGCACCAAGTTTGGTTGCGGGATTGCCCAGTGTGGAGCTTGTACGGTGCATTTGAATGGCGCCCCGGTGCGTTCCTGTTCACTGCCAGTTTCAGCTGTTGGCGATATGCCGATTACAACGGTGGAGGGGCTGGCCGAAGACGATGAAAACCTCCACCCTCTGCAACAGGCCTGGATAGAGCTGGATGTGCCGCAATGTGGTTATTGTCAGGCAGGGCAATTGATGAGTGCCGCGGCCCTGTTGCGCGACAATCCTCGACCGACTGATGAAGACATCGATGCAGCCATGGCGGGGAATTTATGTCGTTGTGGCACTTACACCCGAATTCGCAATGCCATTCACAGAGCTGCTGATCTGGCTGGCAAGGAGAACAGATCATGAGCCGCTTTCAACATTATGGTTCGATCGATAACACCGTTCAGAAAATGCTTCGGGGTGACGATATAACGGCAGAGGGGTTGTCGGTTCTTTCGGCGCAAAAGTTCAGTCGTCGCACCTTTATGAAGTTAACTGGCGTAGCCGGTTCAGGGCTAATGCTTGGCTTCAGCCATGTGCCCCAGGGTTTGGCTGCCACGTCGAAACCGTTTGCCAATGCGTATGTCCAGATAGCGGATAGCGGCAAGATTACGATTTTTGCCAAGAACCCCGAAATTGGCCAGGGCGTAAAAACATCGTTGCCGATGATTGTCGCCGAGGAGTTGGGAGCGGCATGGAGTGATGTTACGGTGGTCCAGGCGCCGATAAACAAGGAGCTGTATGGCGCCCAGTACGCCGGTGGGTCCACGGCAATTCCGTCAAACTGGCACACCTTGCGCCATGCTGGCGCGCTGGCGCGTACCATGCTGACTCAGGCAGCGGCAAAACGCTGGGGTGTGGACGCTGCCGAGTGCAGTGCTCGTGACAGCGCCATTTTTCACGATAAAACCGGGCGCCGATCAAGTTACGCCGAGCTGGCCTTAGCTGCTGCGAGTTTGCCACTGCCGGACAAGTCAGCGGTAAAACTGAAGCGCCCTGACCAATACCACTTGCTGGGACAGCGCAAGAGCGGTGTGGACAACCTTGCTATCGTAACCGGCAAGCCCCTGTTTGGAATTGACCAACGCTTGCCCAATATGGCCTACGCCGTTTACCAGAAGTGTCCGGCAACCGGTGGGCGAGTGAAAACGGCTAACCTGGAAGAAATACTCAAATTGCCGGGTGTTACCCACGCCTTTGTGCTTGACGGCAATGACAATACCCTGGAGCTTATGCCGGGGGTTGCCATTGTTGCCAACTCCACATGGGCAGCTTTTGCAGCAAAACGCGCCCTGACTGTGGAATGGGACGAATCGCAGGCAGCGCAGGACAGTTGGTCCCAGGCTGTTGCCATGGCACAAACCCTGCGCCAGTCACAGGGTAGCCAGACCGTTGTTGAGAAAGGTGACGTTGAAGAGTCATTTGCCAGTGACAAGGTTATTGAAGCCTCATACCAATATCCGTTTGCCACGCATGCCCAGCTGGAACCGGAAAATTGTACGGCCTGGTATCAAAAGGGCGCGATTGAATTGTGGGCACCGACGCAAACGCCACAAAGCGGCGCAGAGGCAGTGGCCAATGTGCTCGGTATTGCGCAAGACAAGGTTACGGTAAACCAGACCCGTATTGGCGGTGGTTTTGGTCGGCGCTTAATGAACGACTATATGGCTGAAGTGGCGGCAATTTCCCGGCGGGTAGACCGACCGATAAAGCTGCAGTGGACTCGGGAAGACGATATGGCTCACGATTTTTACCGGGTGGGTGGTTTTCATCATTTGAAGGGGGCGGTAAACAAGGCAGGCAAATTGTCAGCCTGGCAAAACCACTTTGTGACGTTCAGCCACGATGGCAAAGCCCCGGTACGTGGCGGCGGTTTGAGTAAAAACGAATTTCCTCATCCCATGATCAATAATTTGCGGGTATCGCAAACCATGTTGCCCTGGGATACCCCCAGTGGCTGGTGGCGAGCACCGGGTTCAAACGTGTTGGCATTTGCTGTGCAGAGTTTTATTCATGAGTTGGCTGCAGAAGCGGGGCGTGACCACCTGGAATTTTTACTGGAAATAATGGGTGAACCACGCTGGCTGGAAGCGGGAAACATCCATGCGCTGAATACGGGCAGAGCGCGCAGCGTGATAGAACTGGCTGCCAGCAAAGCCGGATGGGGTAAATCCCTGCCCGAGGGTCATGGGTTGGGGCTGGCATTTCACTTTTCTCATGCCGGCCATTTTGCCGAGGTCGCTGAAGTTAGCGTCGCGAAAGACAAGACGCTAAAAGTTCATCGCGTAACCGTTGCAGGCGATGTCGGACCGATTATCAATCTGAGCGGGGCTGAAAACCAGTGTGAGGGCTCGGTGGTGGATGGGTTAAGTACCATGCTTGGCCTGCAAGTCACTCACGAAGAGGGCCGTGTTCAGCAGTCCAATTTTCATCAGTACCCGATAATGCGTATACCCCACACACCAAAAATTGATGTGCATTTTATAGAAAGTGACAATATGCCTACCGGTCTTGGTGAGCCAGCGCTTCCACCAGTGGCGCCAGCGGTGTGCAACGCCATTTTTGCAGCGACTGGTGAAAGAGTTCGAACATTGCCCTTGTCGGCGTCGGGCTATCGAGTGTAAGGGGCCACATTCAGAGCTGTTCAGGAAAATGGTTGTACAGTTAAACTGTGCGATTCGGGACGTTGGCCGGTAAGGAGGACAGCAAACCGATGAGAAGGTTTTTGGTCATTTTACTTGGCGGTATGCTGGTTGCTTGTAATCAGTCGGCCCCAGACCGGTCTGGGGGGGAGGCCCGGGTGCGGGTAGGGCCGAATATTCTGGTCAGTCGCGATGGCAATTTCCCTCACGTTGAAACCATGGTCGCAGCCAATCCCAAAAATGCCGGCAACCTGATTGGTGGTGCTATTGTGCTTTCACAGCTCAATAGTGGTATGCGCACAAAAGTTTACACGTCCCGTGACGGTGGATACGAGTGGCAGGATATTGAATTTCCGGAACAGATAGCGACAGGTGGTGGCGACCCCCAGGTCGCTTTCAGTATTGCTGGCACTGGGCTGTTTTCCACGTTGGCATTTACCCGGGACGAAACTGGCCGTAGCCGTACAGCGTTGCATGTCTACCGCTCTGAAGACGGCGGTGTTCATTGGAGTAAGCCAGCCAATTTGGGGTACTCCTACGACCATGATCAACTTGTGGTGGATCATACCAATGGCAAATTTGCCGGTCGCATCTATATCGGTGTGCTTTGGGGGTACCCGGACTACAAGATTGGTATATTCCGGTCTGACGATGATGGCCGAACCTTTATTGGCCCGGTAGAGGTTGCCAGAGGCATTGATCAGCGGGGTATAAATGTTACCCAGTTATTGGTGTTTAGCGACGGAGAGTTATTTGTTCCCTGGTCGGATTTTGAATCTGAGCCCGAAAAACGAAAACCCAACTGGGTCAGCAATGCCTGGTTTGCCACGTCAAGCGACGGAGGAGTGACTTTTTCGCCGGGCAAAAAAATTCTCCGTCAGGAAATCAGCGACGCTTACCAGAGGCGCCTGGCGGGATTTCCCATGTACGCTATTGATAATTCCAGCAGTCTTTACAAGGACCGAATCTACGCTGCGTGGAATGATACCCGTAACGGCCGTTCTGACTTGTTTTTTATCTATTCATCCGATCGTGGTAAAACCTGGAGTGATCCCAGAATACTCGATGCTGCCAGTGCGTCAGACAGCGAACAATATCAGGTATCACTCGCGGTCAATCGTCAGGGTATTTTGGGGGTCACCTGGTTTGATAATCGCAACGCGCCTGGTGAAACACAGTACAACCAGTTTTTTATGGCGTCGATTGATGGCGGCGAAACATTTACTGATCCGGTTCAAGTTTCTGCTGAACCGTCTGTTCCTTACGGCGCTGGAAATCAGGAAATATTCGCGATGGTATATCGCTCCTCGGCAGATTCACCAATGGTTTATTTTCAATCCGCTGATACTCGTTGGCCTGATGGTGGGGATTACATGGGTTTGACCGCTGACGCAAAAGGTGTTTTTCACCCGTTTTGGATTGATGCCCGCAACGAAACCTTTCATATCTGGACAGCCTCGATTCAGGTTGAGCGAATCTCCCCTGAACGAGAGGCCAAAGCTGAATACAATGTGGCAGGCAAGAAAAATATTTCAAAACAGTTGAAACGTATCCATGTTTTGCTGAACGACCAAACTCAATTGATTTTTGATCCTGCATCCTATGATGAAGATCAAAAAGTATTGGAAATTCCAGTGCGAGTAAAAAATGTATCCTCACAGCCGATCCATGGCCCGTTGACAGTTACAGTTACTTCAAATGTGGAGCGGATCCGGCGCATGGCAGAGCGCGGGCAAAAAGTACAGCAATTGAAAATATTGAATGCTTCCAACGGGAAAAGCGATGATGGAGCAACCTTTGATTATACCCGGGCATTGCGTGATTTCGATTTTCTGGCGTCAGGGGCACAGACCTCTGCGATCGTCTGGCGTTTAGAAGTGGATGATCCGTTGGTGTTGCCTGATTTTACTGTCGATATCAGTGGCATGATCGAATATTCTGAATAATCAACAGACCCTGAAGATGAATATACAAAAACTTTCTGTCATTTTATGTTGTGTTACGGCTATGGCTGGAGCCGGAGAAACAGTCAAGGTTTTGGTTGGTCCCAATATTCTGGTGAGTAAAGATGGTAACTTTCCTCATGTAGAAACCATGGTTGCAGCCAACCCGGTCGATGCCAGCAACCTGATTGGTGGCGCCATGGCATTTTCGATGCCTGGTGGTGGGATACAGTCAAAAACCTATACGTCTCTGGATGGGGGCTATAACTGGAAGGCGACAACCTATCCTGAACAACGCAAGTTTGGTGGTCATCACCCTCAGGTGGCTTTTGGTGCGTCCGGCACTGCCCTGTTTACAACACTGGCTTTTATGAGGGACAAAGCCGATCAAAACCGGACTGCCTTGCATCTTTATCGTTCTGAAGATCGCGGCATTAACTGGAGCAAACCGGTAACTTTAGGGTATGACTACAACTATCAGCAGATAGTGGTTGATCATACTTCCGGAAAATTTTCCGGACATGTCTATGTTGGCGCCACCTTTGAAAAAAGTGGCAAGGTCGGAGTTTTTCGTTCAGAGGATGATGGGTTTACTTTTGTTGGTCCGGTTGAGGTAGCTGAAGAGCCGAAGGGCAAAAGTGTAAAAGTAACACAATTGCTGGTATTTGATGACGGCGAACTATTCGTACCTTTTTGGTATACAAATATAGATGGTCCACTGGCAAATACGACGGCCTGGTTTGCCACTTCAAAAGATGGAGGAATCAGTTTTTCCAAACCGTCTCAAGTGTTTTCACGGACAATGAGTCGTGAGGCGATACCCAAAGGCCGCATGAATGGTAACCCGATGTACGCTATCGATAAGTCCACAGGGCCACGGCAAAATCAATTATATGTTGTATGGGAAGACATTTATAACGGCCGCGTTCGTATTATGTTCTCGCGGTCGAATGACAGGGGAACAACCTGGAGCGAAGCAAAGTTGTTGGATGCAAAAGTGTCCTCAGGTGATCAGTATCAGCAAATGTTGACCGTAAATAATAAGGGCGTTCTGGGGATTACCTGGTTTGATACTCGTGATGAGCAGAACGAAACGCACTATAATCAGTATTTTTCCGCATCAATTGACGGTGGCAAAACGTTCACAGATCCGGTGCGTATTTCCAGTAAAACATCGGTGCCAATTGCAGAAGGTAACAAGGCAGTGATGGCGATGGAATTTCAACTTCATGGTACAGTTGCTCCAAACCTTTTGTCTGCAGCTATTCTTTATCCCGACGGTGGCGATTACATGGGATTGACAGCAGATACAGAAGGTGTTTTCCATCCACTTTGGGTAGACAGCCGCAGTGGTACTTTTCAGATTTGGTCTGCTCCGGTTAGGGTGCAGTCTACAAAAGATGGTATGACTTCAGCGGGTAATAACGCAAAAGACTCAAAAAAACATATTGTGGCAGCCGTTACGTCCAGAGTAAAACTGGTATTTGATGCCACACATTATGATTCGAATAATTCTGTGTTAAGTATTCCTGTGCGTATCCAGAACGTATCGTCACAGGCTATTTATGGGCCAATTACCATTGAGGCAACTGTGGATCAGGAAAGAATTGAGCGCAAAAAGGCGTTTGGAGCCGAAATACAACCGCTTGAAATTCTGAATGCAACCAATGGTAAAAG
This sequence comes from Porticoccaceae bacterium, assembly GCA_050289385.1. Taxonomy (GTDB): domain Bacteria; phylum Pseudomonadota; class Gammaproteobacteria; order Pseudomonadales; family Porticoccaceae; genus JBNKFQ01. The sequence continues at coordinate 44,541 of JBNKFQ010000281.1, forward strand.
TCACAATGGCGCTGTTTTTGATTATTCGAATGCAATGGGTGATTTCGATGTTCTGGAGCCCGGTGCGCAGACGAATGCTCTGGTTTGGCAGCTTAAGGTGGCAGATCCTCTGGTGCTGCCTGAGTTCAGGTTTACTGTAAAGGGACAATTGCAGTTTTCAAAAGGGCCGGGGGACTTATAGGCTCTGATCAGCGGTTCCTGAGTAATAAATAGCCAGCCATACAGTTTTTTTGTCTTGTGGTGTCCACTCCACTCTATGTTTTTTATGAGCTGAAATATTCAGGTAGTCACCCGGTTTCAACCGGCGGGGTTCGGTGTCGCCATCAATAAGCAAATGGGCTTCACCCTGTAGCAGCAATACCCACTCGTTTTCATATTGATCGTACCAAAAACCGGGGGGTGAGCACTGCCCTTCGGACACTATACGTTCCACCCGGAAGTGACCTGAGCCTGTTAATAATGTTTCAAACAGCTCGCTTGGCAGTGACGGTGGAATATCTTGAAACAGGCTTTTCGTTTTCATGTTGTCTAACAGGCTGTGGCTATCTGGTCAGGTTTGCCCAATACAAAATTCATCTTAAAATATGTCCAACTCATCCCAGATCTGATCAACTCGTTGTTTGACGGTTTCGCTCATGGTAATGGGATCGCCCCATTCCCGTTCTGTTTCTCCTGGCCACTTGTTGGTGGCATCAAAACCGATTTTGGAGCCCAATCCCGATACAGGCGAAGCAAAATCCAGATAATCTATAGGTGTGTTGTCCACAATTACCGTATCGCGACCTGGATCCATGCGTGTGGTCATGGCCCAGATCACATCTTTCCAGTCACGGGCATTTATATCGTCGTCGGTGACGATAACAAATTTTGTGTACATAAATTGACGCAAAAATGACCATACTCCCATCATGATCCGTTTGGCATGGCCGGCGTACTGCTTTTTTATGGTCACTACTGCAAGGCGATAAGAACAACCTTCGGGGGGTAAATAGAAGTCAGCAATTTCCGGGAACTGCTTTTGCAGAATTGGCACGAAAACTTCATTCAGGGCGAGCCCCAGGATAGCGGGTTCGTCAGGTGGGCGGCCAGTATAAGTACTGTGATAAATGGGGTTTTCCCTGTGCGTGATGCGGTCAACGGTAAATACGGGGAAATGGTCCACTTCATTGTAGTATCCGGTATGGTCGCCGAAGGGGCCTTCTGCCGCTATGTCCCCGGGGTGAATATGGCCTTCCAGAATAATTTCGGCAGTAGCTGGCACCTGCAGATCGTTACCAATACTTTTCACGACTTCCGTTTTTTCGCCGCGCAGCAGGCCGGCAAATGCGTACTCTGACAGTGTGTCAGGCACAGGTGTTACGGCGCCCAGAATAGTGGCGGGATCTGCTCCAAGAGCAATGGATACCGGAAACGCTTGCCCGGGGTTTTGTTGCTGCCAATCTCGAAAATCAAGAGCGCCTCCCCGGTGGGTTAGCCAGCGCATGATCAATCGATTTTTGCCAATAAGCTGCATGCGGTAAATGCCAAGATTCTGGCGTTCCTTATGGGGCCCGCGAGTGACAACCAGTGGCCAGGTAATCAGGGGGCCGGCATCGTTTGGCCAACAGGTTTGTATCGGAATCTTGCCGAGGTCGACGTCGTCATTTTCCAGTACGATTTGTTGGCAGGGCGCTTTTTTGACAAGTTTTGCTGACATATTGAGTACTTGTTTAAACGTACTTCGGTTTTCCCACAGTTCCCTGAAGCCTTTGGGGGGTTCCGGCTCCTTCAGAAAAGCCATAAGTCGGCCGACATCCCTCAAGGCCGCCACATTTTCCTGCCCCATACCAAGCGCCACTCTCTCTGGTGATCCAAACAGGTTGGCCAGTACCGGCATGTCATGGCCGATGGGGTTTTCAAACAAAAGTGCGGGGCCACCAGCACGCAGGGTGCGGTCGGCAATCTCTGTCATTTCAAGCCTGGGGTCAACCGGGGTTGTAATGCGTTTTAGTTCCCCGCGTTTTTCCAGTGCTGCGATAAATTCTCTGAGGTCTTTGTATTGCATAAAGGTTTGTTAGATGAATTATGTGGTGGAACCTTAGCACAGAGTGCTTCATTTTGGTTGTGTCTTGTTGACTTTAAGGAGGCGCAGTATCGATCAGGTTCAGGTTCGTTTAGCTAAACCCAACAAATTCAAACCCTGAATAGTTGGAGTTGTTCCTTGCCCCGGACTGCGCAAAATATACGCTACAGTCGAGATGTATAAATGTTTTGTCTTAAGTAAGTGCTATTCGTGTCAGAGCATGTTAGCAGGGACCAGACAGCTCCAGGTTAAATAACTGTATTGACTTGAAAAAATTGGCATTGCCTCCTAAAGTATTGAAATGCCTTGGGATGGGCGTGGCGGCTGTCTTTGCTTTTTTCGGCAGCTGTATTTAACAAAAATGGTTATTACTGATAAGTATTAAGAGGTTTGTTATGTCAGATATGGTTTCAGGTATTGTCAAGTGGTTTAACGATGCCAAAGGGTATGGGTTTATTGAGCGGGAAGGTCAGCCCGATGTATTTGTTCACTATCGGTCAATTAACGGCACAGGTCGACGATCTCTCTATGAGGGCCAACACGTTTCGTTTGAGGTTGTCGATGGTCAAAAAGGTGCTCAAGCGGCCAATGTGATGGTTACTGAGTCCTGACGTAACAACTCCGGTAAACAACAAAGAGACCAGCCATAATAACTGGTCTCTTTCTCATATCGTATTCCAATATCCCCGCTACCAGCGCAAGGGCTTCGCGCAGTGTTGGCGTTAAGGATATCGGCGGCTTGGTCGCGAATGCCGATTGCTGCTATTTTTTCTTCATCGCAAGGAAAAATTCGTTATTGCTCTTGAACCCCTTGAGACGATCCAGGAGGAACTCTGTAGCGGCGACGTCTTCCATATCGTGCAACAATTTGCGCAAAATCCACACGCGTTGCAGCTCATCTTCGGCCATCAGCAGTTCTTCGCGGCGGGTGCCGGAACGACGCACATTGATCGCGGGGAACACGCGTTTTTCAGCAATTTTGCGATCCAGGTGTAACTCCAGATTGCCCGTGCCCTTGAATTCTTCGTAAATCACTTCGTCCATTTTCGAACCGGTATCTACCAGAGCAGTAGCAATAATGGTGAGTGAACCACCGTGTTCAATATTGCGCGCAGCACCGAAAAAGCGTTTTGGTTTTTCCAGAGCGTGGGCGTCCACACCGCCGGTGAGAACCTTGCCAGATGAAGGTTGCACAGTGTTATAGGCGCGTGCCAAACGGGTAATGGAGTCCAGTAGTATCACCACGTTCTTTTTGTGTTCCACCAGGCGCTTGGCTTTTTCTATGACCATTTCGGCAACCTGAACATGGCGTGAAGGTGGTTCATCAAAAGTGGACGCTACCACTTCGCCACGGACAGTGCGCTCCATTTCTGTTACTTCTTCCGGACGTTCATCAATTAACAGCACCATAATATGTGCATCCGGATCATTGCGAATAATTGACTGTGCAATATTCTGCATCATTATGGTCTTGCCAGCCTTGGGTGGTGCGACGATAAGACCGCGCTGCCCTTTCCCGATTGGCGACACCAGATCGATAATGCGTCCGGTCAAATCTTCGGTACTGCCATTGCCTGCTTCCAACCGGTAAGGTTCGTCAGGGAACAGTGGTGTCAGGTTTTCAAACAGGATCTTGCTGCGTGCGTTTTCCGGTTTGTCAAAGTTGATCATGTCGACTTTAAGCATGGCGAAGTAACGCTCACCCTCTTTGGGTGGGCGAATTTTGCCCGATACAGAGTCGCCGGTGCGCAGGTTAAAACGTCGGATCTGGCTGGGAGAGACATAAATGTCGTCTGGTCCCGCGAGGTAGGAGCTGTCGGCAGAGCGCAGAAAGCCAAAGCCGTCGGGTAGTATTTCCAGCACGCCATCACCATAAATGTCTTCGCCACTCTTGGCATGACGTTTCAGGATGGTGAAGATAATGTCTTGTTTGCGTGATCGGGCCAGATTGTCCAGACCGATACCTTCGGCGATTTCAAGCAGCTCGCCAATTGGCTTGGTTTTGAGGTCAGTTAGGTTCATAAAGAAATTGCTTTGTCTGTTAAGTGTTTGATGTTGTTAAAAATTGGATGATCGTAGCGAAAGGGGCAACGGAATCCAGAAATAAAGGAGTTAGTTATTATGCCGCTCGGAGTAGCTGGATCAGGTAATTGGAAAAGTGATTCGGTTCGCAGGCGGCTTTATATTGTCGGGCTATCGTTCCAAGTATACAGGTTCGTAAGCAGAGTGCAAACCGGAACGCGCCAATACCTTTTGGTTCAGCCCTGTTGGCTCAGGCGTGCTCCGGTAAGCCATGCGCGATTTAACTATGCTCTTCTATGAACTGGGTTAACTGCGGTTTGGACAGGGCTCCCACCTTGCTTGCTTCCAGGTTTCCGTCCTTGAACAGCATCAGGGTCGGGATGCCGCGCACATTGTACTTGGCAGCCATCTCCTTGTTGCTGTCTACATCGACTTTGCAAATCTTGAGCTTGCCGGCCATCTCATCTGCCAGTTGTTCCAATATGGGGGCAATCATCTTGCATGGGCCGCACCAGGTGGCCCAAAAATCTACCAGTACGGGGGTGTCGGCGTTCATCACCTCGGCTTCAAAGCTTGCATCGGTGATGTGGGCGATATTTTCGCTCATGCTCAGGTCTCCATCAAAAGTTATGCGTAAACCGGTCAGTATTTAGATACCCGCGATCGATGGGTATACAATTGCCGCGATAGTAGCACCCGTAAACAGGGGCAGACAATCAATACTCGGCTATGAGGTTTATTGGTTGCATCAATCAATGGGGTCTGATTCAGGCATTTCAACTATATGGATGAATTACAGTCGTCACCACTGCTTGCTGCACTGGACCTGGGGTCCAACAGCTTTCACCTCATTGTCGCTCGTGTAGAGCATGGTGAAATCAGGCCAATAGAACGAATTGGCGAGAAGGTTCAACTGGCCGCTGGTATCGAAAAGGGCTTGTTATCTGATGCAGCTATAGAGCGTGGACTGGAGTGCCTGGCCCGTTTTCGACAAGTGTTGGACAGTTTTAAGCCCAACCTGGTTCGCGCAGTAGGTACTAACGCCTTGCGCGCTGCTAAAAACAGTCGGGCTTTTACCGAGTCTGCAGATGCTATTCTCGGTTGCCCGATAGAAATTATTTCCGGTCGGGAAGAGGCGCGGTTGATTTACCTTGGAGTCGCTCACACTCGCGCTGATGATCAACAGTCCCGCCTGGTGGTTGACATTGGTGGCGGTAGTACCGAGTTTGTGGTGGGGCAGCAGTTTGAGGCAAAGTTGCTCGAGAGTCTTCACATGGGATGCGTGGGTTATATGCAGCGCTTTTTTCCAAACGGAGACATCAACGAAAAACGGTTTCGCAAGGCCTATGAAGCCGCCACTCTTGAAGTGCTCAATATTCGCAATGCATACCATAATTTAGGGTGGCAAGAATGTATTGGTTCGTCCGGAACCCTGTTGGCAATTGAATTGGTTTTGCAGGAGCAGGGTTGGGTGACGGAGGGGATTACGGCAAAGGCGCTTGGTAAACTGTGCCAAAAACTGTTTGGTTATTCCCATGTTGACGAGCTTGACTTCCCTGGGCTCCCGGATAATCGCCGTGCTGTATTTCCGTCGGGGCTAGCCATTGTGTGTGCACTGGTGGATGGACTCGGGATCAGGCGGATGAGTACCTCCAGTGGAGCGCTGCGCGAGGGTGTTGTCTACGATATGCTGGGCCGTTTACGTCATGAAGATGTGCGTGAGCGGAGTGTCGGTGCTTTGATGCAACGTTACAATGTTGACGAGCAAACAGCTGGTCGAGTGGAGATAATGGCCGGACGTTTGTGTAATTACGTTCAGGATCGCTGGGACCTGAACTCCGATGACCTGTTATTGTTGCGTTGGGCAGCACGCTTGCATGAAGTGGGTTTGGCTATTGCACACAGTCAGTTCCACAGGCATGGTGAATACGTTATTTACAACTCGGATCTGCCCGGTTTTTCCAGCCGTGATCAAACTGCCCTGGCGCTGTTGGTGCGCGGCCATCGTCGCAAATTTCCAGTGGACTTGTTTGCCGCTTTGCCAGCCAAGCAACGCACCCAACTGGAGCGAATATGTCTGTTGCTGCGGTTGGCGGTACTTTTTAAGTATGTGACACCACTCGAAGGTGAGCCTGAATTTGCTATAGATGCCAGTGACCACACCTTGCAGTTGACGTTTGCTGAAGACTGGTTGAACCGGCATCCGATGACTGCTGCCGAGCTGCTCAATGAGGCAGAACAGTTACAGGGTACAGGCTATACATTGGCTATTGTCTGATTCCCTGCATCCACCACCCGGGTGGTATGTGACTCCTGCAGAGATTAACCAGCGTATCTGGAAAGAAGCCAGTTTTGGGCAGAGAAACGCTCTTCGCCACTTTGCGGATGACTCAGAAGGTAGGTTCCATCCGGTTGAAGTTCCCAGCTGTGGCTGTTGTCTTGCAGATAAATGTTGAGTTCTTCAAACAATCGGCTGCGCAGTTTTTTATTTTCTACCGGAAAGGCGATTTCCACCCGCTGCTTGAGATTGCGCTCCATCATGTCTGCACTGCCACAGAAAAGCTGGGGGTTGGCATTTTTGAAGTAATAAATACGAGAATGCTCCAGGAAGCGGCCAACGATTGAGCGCACGCGTATATTTTCTGAAACCCCGGGGATACCCGGGCGCAGACAGCACATTCCACGAACAATCAGGTCAACTTTTACGCCAGCCTGACTGGCTTTATAAAGTTCCTGGATAACCTGCTCTTCCGTCAGGCTATTTAATTTCAGGATAATGTGGCCGGGGTTACCGTTCCCGGCGGCATGTGCTTCTGCCCGGATCATACGGATAATTTTTTTGCGCAAACTGAAAGGCGCACTGAGCAATCGCTGCAACCCTTCGGCCTTGCCCATACCGGTCAGTTGCTGGAATATCTTGTGAATATCGCTGCCCAACTCCGGATCGCAGGTCAGCAGGCTGTAGTCGGTATACATGCGCGCATTGCCGGCGTGATAATTGCCGGTTCCCAAGTGCACATAACGCTGTAACCGGTTATCCTCGCGGCGCACGATCAACAGCGTCTTGGCGTGAGTTTTGTAGCTGACCACACCGTATGTGATAACTGCGCCGGCTTCCTGCAAGCGGCTGGCCAGTTGCAGATTTTCCGCTTCGTCAAAACGGGCGCGGAGTTCAATAACAACTGTCACTTCCTTGCCATTTCTCGCCGCGTCCACCAGGGCGTCGACGATTTCGGATGACGCCCCGGTGCGATACAAGGTCTGCTTGATGGCCAAAACATACGGGTCTCGTGCTGCCTGGCGCAGCATGTCGATAATCGGTGTGAAAGATTGAAAGGGGTGGATCAACAGGAGGTCTTCATGGCGCAATGCCTCAAAAATACTGAAGTCCTTTTTCTGCAGTATTTTGGGCAGCCCAGGCGTGATTGGTGGATAGCGCAGGTCAGGGCGATCAAGCTCGTTCAATACTTCCGTCATTCTTCCCAGATTGACGGGGCCATCTACCCTGTATAGCTGATTGGCACTGAGGTTCACCTGGTCGAGCAGAAACAGCACCAGCTCTTCGGGACAATCATCGGTGACCTCCAGCCGAACCGCACTGCCAAAGCGGCGCGAATGCAGTTCGCCGCGCAATGCACGGGCGATGTCTTCCACCTCGGCCGCATTCAGATCGAGGTCGGCGTCACGGGTAAGGCGAAATTGATAACAGCCGGTAGGTTGCATACCCGGGAACAGGTCGCCGATGTGAGCATGTATCATCGACGACAGGAAGACAAAATTGTCGCCGTCGTCGCACAACTCGTCTGGTACCCGTATCAGTCGTGGTAACGAGCGGGGAGCAGGTACAATGGCCCGGTCCAGGTCGCGACCAAAGGCGTCGGTGCCATCAAGGGAAACGATAAAATTGAGGCTTTTGTTGGCCAGGCGCGGAAAGGGGTGGGCGGGATCCAGTCCGATTGGGCTGATTACCGGCATCAGTTGTTCACGAAAATAACCCTCTACCCATTTGGAGATTTGCGGACTCCAGTCGTCGCGCTGCAAAAATCGTATTTTTTCCTGCTCAAGGGAGGGCATCAATATATCGTTGAGAATGCGGTATTGTTTGTCAAAGCCTTCGTGGCATAACTCACTCAGTTGCTTCAGTACGTCCTGGGGGTGAGTGCCGTCCAGTTGCACACTTTCGCGAGCAAAGCTGATTTGTCGCTGCAGCCCGGCCAGCCGGATTTCAAAAAACTCGTCCATATTGCTACTGAAAATCAACAGAAACAGTAATCTCTCAAGCAGGGGATATTCTTCGTTGAGGGCCTGTTCCAGTACGCGCAGGTTAAACTGCATCAGACTCAGATGGCGATTGATGTAGTATTCCGGTCGATCAAGCTGAATTTCGCTGGATTCCTCTGTAAGAATCGGAGTGACGTTGTCTGGTAATTTTTCCTGTGTCATAACACGACACCCGACGGTTGCCAAAAATATATCATGGAAGAGAATTGTTACAGTTTTCAGACAGTATAGAGTCAAACCATACTAGCAGGTAATGGTTAAGCGTGTTCGGCTTGACACAGATAGCGGCCACGCCAGCCTGATGGAATGGCTCCGGATTACGGAACCTGCAGTGAGAAAAATCATGCCTTTGAAAAAAATTGCCATCTTGATAACGCTTTTTTTGATAGTGGGCACTTACTATTTTTTCGGTGGTTCACGATATCTTGACCCCTCGTTCTTTCAGCAGTTTTACAATGAACAACCGTTATTGACCGCCGGAATCTATTTCTTGCTCTATGTGGTGATTACGGCTGTTTCTATTCCGGGTGCGGCAGTACTCACCCTGGCTGGCGGTTATATGTTTGGGCTTGCAGTGGGCACTGTGCTGGTGTCTTTCGCTAGCAGTATTGGTGCAACGCTGGCGTTTCTGGTGTCTCGTGCGCTGCTGCACGACTGGGTGCAAGCTCGTTTTGCCAGTTATGGAAAAGTGATTAACCGGGGTGTCGAAAGGGATGGCCCATTCTACCTGTTTACGCTTCGCCTGATTCCGGTGATTCCGTTTTTTGTGATCAACCTGGCGATGGGGCTTACCAAAATGCGTGTGTTCACATTTTATTGGGTAAGTCAGATCGGCATGCTGCCAGCGACCATTGTTTATGTGAATGCCGGGGCTGAACTGGGTGCGATTGGGGATTTGTCGGTAGAGGGGATTTTGACCCCCGGTCTGTGGGTTTCTTTTGCCTTGCTGGCGATGTTCCCGTTTATAGCTCGCGCGATCGTGAATGTTATAAAACGACGTCGAGTGTATCGGGGGCACCGCAAACCACGGAGCTTTGATACAAACCTGGTGGTTATTGGTGCAGGTAGTGCTGGCTTGGTAAGTGCCTACATTGCAGCGGCAGTGAAAGCAGGGGTTACTCTGATTGAAAAGCACAAAATGGGTGGCGATTGCCTAAATACAGGCTGTGTACCCAGCAAAGCATTGATTCGTTCCGCCAGATTGGCACACGAGGTCCGTCGTGCCGAAGACTTCGGGGTTTCAACTGGCGAGCCCGAAGTCAATTTTGCCGGAGTGATGGAGCGCATACAGAAGGTAATAAAGAGTGTGCAACCCCATGATTCAGTTGAGCGTTACACTAAACTGGGGGTTGATTGTGTTTTTGGCGAAGCGAAAATTGTTTCTCCCTGGCAAGTGGAGGTGGGGGATCGAATTATTACTACTCGTTCCATCATCATTGCCAGCGGTGCGAGTCCCTTTGTGCCGCCAATAGAGGGGCTTGACCAAATAGAATATCTCACATCGGATAATCTCTGGAGTTTGCGCGAATTGCCACCACGCTTGCTGGTGCTGGGCGCTGGACCTGTCGGTTGCGAACTGGCCCAGGCATTCCAGAGGTTGGGCTCACGGGTTACCCTGGTAGACAGGATGCCGCGTTTGTTGCCACGAGAAGACGAAGAGGTATCCGTATTTGTGCGCGAATGCTTTGAAAGGGAAGGCATTGAAGTGCTAACCGCTCATGAAACTGTTGGCTTTGAGCGTCGGGAAGGTGAGACGGTGGCATTGCTGAAGTCTGAGAGCGGGCAGTCCACCGTCGTTTTTGACAGGGTATTGGTCGCCGTTGGTCGCAAGGCAAATACGCAAGGGTTCGGGCTGGAAGAGCTGGGTGTGGAAACGACGTCACAGGGCACCATCGCCGTAGACAAATATTTGCGTACGCGTTTTCCCAATGTCTATGCTTGCGGAGATGTGTGTGGACCGTACCAGTTTACTCACACGGCATCCTATCAGGCGTGGTACGCTGCAGTTAACGCATTATTTGCCGGTATCAGGGCATTCAAGGTGGATTATTCTGTGATTCCGCAAGCCACATTTGTCGATCCCGAAGTTGCGCGAGTGGGGCTGAATGAGCGGGAGGCGCTGGAACAGGGGATTGACTTTGAGGTGACGCGTTATGGTATTGATGACCTTGACCGGGCAATTGCAGATGGTACTGCCGAAGGGTTTGTAAAAGTGCTTACGGCAAAGGGCAAGGACAAGGTTCTCGGCGCTACCATTGTAGGCTACCATGCCAGCGATCTGATCACGGAGTTCGTGACAGCAATGAAGCATAATATTGGGCTTAACAGGATATTGGGCACAATTCACATCTACCCGACGCTCAGTGAGGCAAACAAGTTTGCAGCCGGCGAGTGGAAGCGCGCCCACGCGCCTGAGAAGGCGTTGAGGTGGTTGCGTAAATATCATAGTTGGAGGAGGTAATAGTCGGAAGTCGGATGTCAGAAGTCGGAAGCAAGAGATACGTACCATCGCTTCGCTCGGTTAAGGTTTGGGTTTTACATCCGACTTCAGACATCCGACCTCCGACTCAAAAAATGCAAACACACGAAAATGTAAAAGCGTACTACGGCAAGGAGCTGCAAAGCTCTGCCGACCTGAAAACCGATGCTTGCTGCACCATGGGCAGTATGCCGTCGCACTTGAAAGAGATCATGGCGAAAATCCATCCCGACGTAAGCAGTCGTTACTACGGCTGCGGCCTGGTGGCGCCCGACTTGTTGAATGGCATGCGTATTCTCGATCTTGGTAGTGGCTCCGGGCAAGATGTGTATGTACTTTCCGCCCTCGCGGGTAGCGAAGGCTCGGTGGTGGGAGTGGATATGACCGATGAGCAGCTTGCCGTAGCCAATGCGTATATTGATTACCACCGCGAGGCGTTCGGTCACGGCAAGCCAAATGTTGAATTTCGCAAAGGCTACATTGAAAAACTCGATACAATCGGATTGGAAGACGAAAGTTTTGACATCATTGTCTCCAATTGCGTGATCAACCTGTCGCCTGATAAAAAAGCTGTGCTGGAACAGGCCCATCGTCTCCTCAAGCCTGGCGGCGAACTCTATTTTTCAGATGTCTATACTGACAGGCGAGTGCCAGAAAATTTGACCCGCGATTCAGAGCTGCACGGTGAATGCCTGAGCGGTGCCCTCTACTGGAATGATTTTGTCAATCTCGCCAAAAGCGCCGGATTCACTGATCCGCGACTGGTGGAAGATCGTCCTCTGGGCATAAACAATGAATCCGTAAAAGCTCGTGTCGGTGATATTCGTTTTTACTCTGCCACTTATCGTTTGTGGAAGCTGGATGGACTGGAACCTGCTTGTGAAGACTATGGTCAAGCGGTGATTTACCGCGGCACAATTGCTCATCGTGAACAACAGTTTGTGCTCGATAAACATCACGTTATACCCACGGGCAAGACCTTTCCCGTGTGTGGCAATACCTGGCGCATGCTGTCAGAAACCCGATTTGCTCCGCACTTTGAATTTTTTGGTAACTTCGACAAGCATCTTGGAATTTTTGCCGGTTGCGGTTCGTCGTTACCGTTTGATGATCGGGCAGCGGTTTCGAACGGGTGTTGTTAGTGTTAACAGGCCCTGAAAAGTTGGCTCGACGCCTGACTCGCTACCAAATTGGGACAAGGTAATGGAAAATCGTTTACTGAATATCGAAACCAAACTGGCTTTTCAGGAAGACAGCATTGACGAATTGAATCGAATTCTCTGCAAACAGCAAGATCAGATCGATCGTTTACAAGAAACCTGCAAGTTGCTGATTGATCGAATCGGGGAACTGCAAAACAGTAAGTCGTCGCAAGAAAAGCCGGAAAATGAACGACCACCACATTATTGAGTGAGCCGTGTAATTTTTATGATAGCAGTCATGTATAAATCGGAATGCCATGGAAGCCATATTAATTTTGAGGGGAAAAATCATGACAAAAAAAGTCGGAATCTGGTTGCTAACCATTCTGGTAGTTGGTATGAGTGGCTGTGATGTGAAATCTGGGCAAAAAGGTGTTGGCAAGGAAATGCCGGTTGCCATTGCTATTCACGGTGGTGCCGGAACTATTTTGAAGGAAAATCTGACGCCGGAACTGGAGAAAGCGTACCTTGAAAAGCTTGAAGAAGCGTTAAGGGCAGGTCACAAAATTCTTGCAGACGGTGGCGACAGCGTAACCGCTGTACAGGCGGCGATTGTTGTTATGGAAGATTCGCCACTTTTTAATGCGGGCAAGGGCGCGGTGTTCACTCATGACAAAGCCAATGAAATGGACGCTTCAATCATGGAGGGCAAAACGTTGAATGCTGGTGCGGCAGCAGGCGTATCTACCGTAAAAAATCCGATTAAACTGGCGGCGGCGGTAATGAATCAGTCTGATCACGTTATGTTGAGCGGGCCGGGGGCAGAAGAGTTTGCTGCAAGTGTGCAGCTGGATATCGTTGATCCGTCTTATTTCAGGACCGAGCGCCGCTGGAAGCAGTTAATGAAAATTCTGGAGGAAGACCCCGAAGCGACAGTATTGTCGGAGGACAAGTCAGACAAGGCTGCAGTTGAGTTACACCAAACAGTTTGGCCCGACGACAAAAAATTTGGCACCGTGGGCGCAGTGGCGCTGGACAAACAGGGCAATTTGGCAGCGGGTACGTCTACCGGCGGAATGACAAATAAAAAATATGGCCGTATTGGTGATTCACCGGTAATTGGTGCTGGCACTTATGCAGATAATGAGGCGTGTGCGATTTCCGCCACAGGCCATGGGGAATATTTTATTCGAGCATCCGTTGCCCACGACATTTGCGCACGTGTGTTGTACCAGAAAATTTCCCTGCAACAAGCAGCGGATGCTGTCATTCTGGACAAGCTGGTCAAAATGAAAGGTGATGGTGGTGTTGTTGGTATGGACCCGGAAGGCAATCCGATATTCAGTTTTAATTCGGTGGGTATGTATCGTGGCGCAATTGATAAGACGGGTAATTTGTATACAGCAATCTTCAGAGATTGATTTTTATAAATTGATGTAATTAACCAGGGCGTTGTTAAAAAGTTATGAATTCACTTCTTGTTACAGGCAGTCACGGCACCCCGTTACGCATTATCGAAACCGCTGATTACGATAGCTGGTTTGAAGAACAATCTGAATCTTTACAAAATTGGCTCGCCAGTACCGAGTACAAAGGCAAAGGCGTTAGTCTGGTGCCTGGTAACGATGGTGTGCTTAACCAGGTAATTGTTGGCGTGGAAAATGCTGGCAATTATTTTATCTGTGGTGATCTCGTCAACAGTTTGCCAGCAGGTGATTACAGACTGGAAGGTGATGGCGAGCTGTTGAAAGTGGCGGCATTCAGTTGGGGGCTGGGCGCATATCGATTCGACCGCTACAAAAAAATTGATGACTCAGAGCGTCCGCAACTGGTATTGCCGAATCAGGAGTTGGTTACCGAAGCTGACAGATACGTGCAGGCGGTGGCCACGGTTCGTGACCTGATCAATACACCTGCGGGCGATATGATGCCGGAAAATCTCGGCCAGGCGCTAGAGCAACAGGCGGCTGAATTTAACGCAGAAGTCAATCAGATTGTCGGCGACGATTTGTTGGCTGAAAATTATCCGGCAATCCACGCAGTGGGTCGAGCAAGTGCCCATGCACCACGGCTTATTGACCTGCGGTGGGGGAATGAAAATAATCCAATGGTAACCCTGGTGGGTAAAGGTGTCTGTTTTGATAGCGGCGGCCTTGATTTAAAGCCTGCTGCTGGTATGCGTCTGATGAAAAAAGATATGGGTGGCGCTGCTCATGTAATTGGTTTGGCACAGCTTGTTATGTCTCATAACCTTCCTGTACGTTTGCGAGTATTGATTCCGGCGGTGGAAAATGCGGTGGCAGGAAACGCTTTTCGGCCGGGAGATGTTTTAACAACCCGTCAGGGTTTGACTGTCGAAGTAGATAATACGGATGCCGAAGGTCGGTTGGTGTTGTGTGATGCGTTGACAGAAGCGAGTAGCGAGCAACCGGAACTGTTGATTGATTTTGCTACCTTGACCGGTGCCTGCCGTATTGCATTGGGTACTGAGTTGCCGGGTTTTTTTACTGATGATGCAGCACTTGCTTTTGATTTGGTGGCGGCCGGTGACCAAGTGGATGATCCGGTCTGGCACATGCCCTTGCACAAGCCTTATAAAGACATGTTGAAAAGTGAAATAGCCGACATAACAAATTGCTCTTCAGCCCCATTTGGAGGGGCCATAACAGCTGCACTTTATTTACAGGAGTTCGTTGGCGATACCAACTGGGTGCATTTCGATATTATGGCGTGGAACAATCGCAAGTTGCCGGGGCGGCCAGTCGGTGGCGAGGCCTTTGGTATCAGGGCTGTTTTTGAGTATTTGCAGGACAGGTATGGGTAATACCTTGTGTAAATTAGCAGAGACGCGGAGGCGCTGAGGGAGAAGACGAAAATCTGCGTCATCAGCGAAATCTTTGATTGATTTTCATTTATGATGTTGAGCAGTGCTCAAGGAATCTCTTTTTACTACGCAATCAGAATACGGCCGTTTTTTCACGAATGATCTGTTCACTGAAATCCCATAATCTTTGCGCTTCATTTCTGTCTGGCAGCGGCGGCGAAAATCGCATTGGTTTGGCTTTGTCCCAATGGATGGTTTCATACGTTCCTGTTGCCAGGCGAGTCAAATAAGAACTTCCTTTGGCGACAGAACTGCCTAAAAGCTGACAAATCAGGCGGATAGGCAAGGCCATATTTCGCATGAGCTCTGTTCTGACGATGCCGGGGTAGCAGGTGTGGACTTGCACCTGTGGGATGCGACGAGCCAGTTCGGTGGCGTAAAGGTTTGTGGCCAAAGCCGCTTTATAGGCTGCGCTTGGCCCGCTGTTGATCGTCGCCCAGTCGGTGGAGACGTTTTTGTGTTGGCCATTTCCGGAGACCATGATGATACGGCCGTTTGTGTTCATACGTGGCAGGAGCGCTTGCGATAAAGTAAACCTGCTTAAATAATTGAGAGCAAAGGTTGGGTCCAATCTTTCCCGGGTAAGAGGCTGATCGTCGTTGAATAATGCGCCAGCGCATAAGACAAGCGCATCCACTGGTTCGGTGATTTTTGTGGCGAGATCAAGCGTATCTGAAATCAGTGATAAATTTGCCTGGATAAATGAACCGTCAAGCTCATCGGCTATATGCTGTCCGCGACTGCTGTTGCGGCCAATGATGGTTACATCCCATCCTTGATTAGTCAGTTGATAGGCAACTCCGCGACCGAGGCCGCTGGTTCCCCCTGTAATTAATGCTTTCATGTCCACCTCATTTAATTAGGAAGCTAAATATATATGTAAAAAAAGAGAAGGTCTATTCACATCCTTCACGACCATTGTCGCCAAGGTTTGTGCCCATCTGTTGCAGCCAATCGACAAATAAACTGCGTTCTGCTGGCGAAAATCCGGCCATCATCCGATCTTCGAATTGGTGCATGACATCGAATAATTGCGCAAAAAATGCCTCGCCTTGTGATGTCATTTTGACGATCTTGGCGCGGGCATCGTAGTCGGCTGCTTCCCGGGAGACCAGACCACGATCCTCCAGTTTATCGAGCAAACCAGTGAGGGTGGCGGCGCGGACACCTGTGCATTTTTGCAGTTGCTTCTGTTCCATACCTGCGCCGTGGTAAAGATAACCGAGGATTTCGAACTGAGACGTAGACAGGTTGTAATCACTTAGTTCCTCATTGAAGGCGTTGCGCATGGTGATGTAGGTGCGTTTTAGCCAGAAGACAGGCTTTGACATTGGTTTCGCCCGCAATTTAATTAGGAAGCTAATTATATTTTGTAATCAATTTTTGTCAACGGATTGGAGAAAGTTAAATGTCAATTGAGTATCACCAATCGTAATTGGGTCAGTTGCGGCAGTTGATTGGCAAGATGAAGGCTTTTTGCGATTGCGGCAAGGGCAACAAGGTCAAGGTCTCCCCCAAAACCTGCGAGGAGTCCCCCGAACCGCGGGCTGCCATGACCTGGGCGCAACACCTCAAGCGGGTCTTCAATATCAATGTGACCACCTGCCAGCACTGCGGAGGTCAACTCAACGTCATTGCCTGCATTGAAGACCCGGTGGTGATCCAGGCCATACTGGCGCATCTGGCGCAAAAAGAGAAAGCCCTGCCGGCAGAACGGATACTGCCGGAAGACCGAGCCCCACCACAACGAGACTTGTTTGACTGATTTCCCCGGTATTTCCATTCAGCAGTGGTCCTGGCGGGCAACGGCGGGTGCCTGTTGACCAAGGGGCAAAAATTCGGCATTTGGGGGAATAAGGGTAGCGACGGAGCCGTGAAAACCGGGCCAAAACTGATCAAACTGCGGCCAATCACAGGCAATGCAGCAACCAACATCGCAGTTGACCGCCAGAAAAAGGGCGTTGATTCTTCCTATACCCACTTCTTCGCAGTGAAGGCACTCTGCAAATTCGCGACAGCCTGGGTAATGACCGGGATGTACGTAATGGTATTCGCGGTGTCTCTGCCGGGCAGAATGCTCTGGCACTGGTCAATGGCAGGTGGTCAGGGTACTTCCGCATGACGTTAACGTTATACGCGATTCAAAAAATATTTTTCTAACGGAGAATAACGAAAGGATAGGCGTTTAAAGTGGAAGAAATTTGATTTTCTTTATTGTCATCCCTCGTTGTTGAGTTACTCATTCCACGCCAATGTAAAATTATTTTGTAAAACATGTCTCCTTCTGGGGAGCCTCAATCGTTATAGTGTTGAGGTTAAGCCTCAAAACAGACGTTTTTACCAGGAGGTTCTATGAACGAATATATGTTGTTATACAAAGGTGGCGATCCTGATTTTTGTGCAGATAGTCCAGAATACGCGGAGGTGATGGGGCGTTGGGCAGAGTGGTTTGCCAACTTGGGGAGTGAAGGTCGTTTAGCCAATGGTGGCTCGCCTCTGCTTTTTTCTGGGCAGCGAATTACCCGAGATTTTGTGGTTACAGATATTGCCGCCTCAGAAGCCAAAGAATTGGTGAGTGGCTATAGCATTATTAAGGCCAATAGTCTTGAAGAGGCGGTTGAGTTGAGCAAAGGCTGTCCAATTTTTGAGTCGTCCATCGATTATGTAGAGGTCCGTGAAGTTATGAAGGTGGCGCCATAGTGCAACCTGCTTGAGTGTATGCGCCAAGCGCCACTTCTTAGAAAAGTACCCGGGTGGTTTTAACCACCCGGATTGTATCGACCTGGGCAACAAGCACAAAGTGGAACAATTGACCGAGTGGGTTCAGGGTGCGCTCAGTAAGACTCACTTTCGGGATGTGCTTAAAGGGTTGAATAAGCCCGAGCAGGGCGTTCTATGATGAGTTTTAAGAATTCTAATCTTTTGGGACTGTTACCAAGAGCCGTTGGATTTGGCTTATCATCAGTTTTTGCTCTTGAGGTGAACCTCCCAGTTTTTTCGCGGCTTCGGCATGTTCAAATGCTTTTTCAGGCTGTTTGGTTTTCGCATATAAATGGGCGAGTGTTGCGTCAGGCAGGTGGGAATCTTTAAAGATTTTATGATTTTTAATGGTCGTGACCTGCTCAATGGCTAATGCCGCCGAGCCAGCATAGGCCAATGCAATCGCCCGGTTTAATACTGCCAATGGCGAGTTGGTAATGGCAGCTAATTGCGAATACAAATTAGTTATGATATTCCACCGCGTTGTTTCAAATGACGCAGCCATGCAGTGTTCTTTGGCTATAAGTGCCTCTATGGTAAAGCGACCCATAGGGTCTTCACTGGCCAGTTGCCTGGCATGGTTTAATAGTTCATTGGCGTGTTGAATTTTTTCGTTGTCCCAACGCATCCGGTTTTGTAGGTCAATGGGAATCGGGGTTCCATTGCTGTCTATTCTGGATTCTAACCGGGCTAAGTGAAAGTGGAGCAGTGAATATAATCCGTAGGTTTCACGGTTGGCCAAATTAGGAGATTCGATAATGATTCGAACTAACCCTAATGCTTCGAGGCAAAACATTTTGTTCGTTACTTCTTGTTTGTTACCGTGATAGCCTTCATTAAAAAGCAGGTATAACACGGTGTGAACGGTATTGAGTGAAGCGTTTAATGTATTCTGGTCTGGAAGTGAAAAGCTTTGCTGCTTTAATAGTTGTTTGGTTCGCAGCAAACGTTTTTTTACCGTGGCTACAGGAATAAGCAGTGCGCGCGAGATGGCATCAATACTTAATCCACAAAGTATTTGTAAAATGATAGGGATTTGATTTTCTACTGATGTATTGGTATTGCAACAGGCAAAAATCATTCTGAGTTGGTCATCTTGAATAAGGTCATCGCTGAACTGCGTGTCAATTGTTGAAGGCAGTGACCATTCGCTTTCTAAAAAGAGCGCCAGATCTGGCGTTAATTTAATTTTATTTTTGTTGGCGCGAATAGTGTCAATAGCTTGGTTTTTGGCTGCTGTCACTAGCCAGGCTCTCGGGTTGGGTGGAATACTGCCGCTTTGCCATTGCGTGAGGGCCTTGTAAAAGGCTTCCTGCAGGGTATCTTCCGCAAGTTCGATGTTTTCGATACCTAATATTCGAGTAAGCACGGCTAGAAGACGTGGCGCATCGCTTTTATAGATAATTTCGAGTGTTTGTCGTGCTGAAGGGTTAGACGTGTTCACTGCGCGTTTGCTTGCTGCCAACAAAATTGTAGTTGTGATTTTAACGCATCTCGTGAAGTAGCACATGCATCTGTTGCTTAACAAGCCAAAACAAGACACCGATAACTAGCAGCACTAGAAGAGGTCGCCAAATGAATGGAATCAGAACTACGACTTCACACCCATCTGCTTTTGAAATAATCGCACAGAACAGGCTATTTGATACATCGAGCAATCGGTTTTGAGGCGATAGAGAGGAAACTGGGCAAGTACGGCCGTACACCGCCCTGCCACTGCTATGGCACTAATTAATCACAGCGGACCTTCTTCCTTGAATTTGAGCATAATTGGAGTCAAACCCCATATTGCTTCGGCTGAATAAAGCGCAGCCATTAATCTGTTTCGAAAGCCGAAAAGCCCGATAGCATGAAGCTACCGGGCTTTTTACTATAGTCCTGTCATTATTTATTGGCGACCAGATCTACTGCAATAATAGTACAAGGTTTACCTGAGGTATTTTCCATCCAGTGAACTGTGTCAGCCATTTCAGTCCAGGTGTCACCGGGTTTAACGACTCGCGCTACGTCTCCACGGTGTTCTGTCATTGACCCTTCCAGAATATAGACGACCCCAGGTCGATCGGCGTGCGAGTGCTCGGCAATAGTTCCACCGGGCTCAATCACAATACGGCGTGCTCGTAGAGCGAAGCCATCCATTACTGAAATTTGTTCACCTATAGCTTCATGGAGCTCCAGAGGGGTGACGTCGAGCCCCTGTGTCTCCTTGGGCTTTTCTGCGAAAGCGGCTGAGGCGCTGGCGATGACGGCTGTGGCTAAGGCTAATTTTTTTATAAAGTGCATTATTGAGCTCCGATGTTATGTATTTATTAGTGGTTAAATACGTATGCAGTTAGACCAGTGGAATAAAGCGCAAACCAAAAGGGCAGCCGACATCTTAAGGGCTATTTCTACAATATTAGCGATTAAGGTACACCTGCCTATGCTTGCCTGGAAATAGATACCGCAATTCTCTCAAGGTTTACTATTGGATCCTCGCCCAAAGAGGCTAGAGCCTTTGCCTGAGAGTGAATATCCGTGTTATTACTGGTATGAATGGTGTTTTTTGCGTAGTTCTTTGGTCTTATTTTGGCAATTACTACCGAATTTAAAAGGCCATGAATAACGAACTTGATCGCCCCGCGATCATTTTCAGGTTAGCGACTGGGTTATCAGACCACGGAACTCATGAAATCCCTCTTTGTGCTCGCAGAAATTCCTCGCGCTGAGTGCGATAGTCAGATAGATGGGGGGGTTAGCTTAGATCTGAACGTCTACAGATAGTGGTTAGGTGGCAAACAAGCGTTTTGCGTGCCCTCTACCCTGGCACCAACGTTGGCCGAAAAGAAGATGCCTTCCTGATCCGCCTCTTCCCTATGGTTCCCTATCAGCGCAACTAACCGGGATTTCTGGCTGAGGTTTTGGTGCTGTATCCACGAAGACGAGTTTCTCTACGTACAGACTCTAGAAATGGGCTCGCCATATCATCACCCCCCACGCGAAATAGAAACTGGTTGTATATACAGCATATCGGTGAGTTGTCAAGAAACGTGCTCGTTTTGTCGGTACTACTGGCACGGATTTTCATCTTATTCCATTAGAAAAGCCTAGAAATTCAATATGTTGTATTCAGGTCCATTTAAATAACGGGACCAAGTGGGCAGGATATATGAGTATGCACGTTTTTCCACTGTATGAATCCTCACACATGTAACAAGCAGTTGCACTGGACTCCGCAAACTGCCGCGCTTTTTGCTTTCGCAAAAACACGCACCAATTTGCTCCACCAGTGAGCTGGGCGTCGAGGCTGTAGAAAAACCTCCACCTAAATTTTGGATCGCGCTCTACATAAAAATCTGATGAACGTTAAGGAAACCTATGCAAAATTCACGTAGCAGCGTATTTTATAGGTTGTATTTTGAACAATTTGGCTGATTGTAAAACTCTTGGCGTTTTCCTACAGCCTCCGTAAGAATTTTTAGAGTAGATCATGAAATCTAAGGAAAGAATCATACTTATAGCCATTCTAGTTTTTATGTTGGCGTTAAGAGTAGGTGATATTTATATAACATATCTGATTACCCCAGACTTATCTCAAGAATGGAATCCTCTCGTATCATTTTTTGGGCATTCGTGGTCAGGTCTTCTATTTGCTCAAGTTATCTTATACTTGGTGGCGGCGTTTTGTGCTTTCTATTCTTTTTCTAAAAACGCATTTCACTCCTATAAAAAAGGCTTGCGTTACGGTGAGTTTGTATATTTCCATTTCAATGGAACTGTCGACCCTCCCAAAAAATGGCTGGCGAAATTTCTCAAATTCCCAGAATTCAACTCGGATTCTCTATCAAAACACTTCGCATTTCTTTGTTTTGTGTATTTCTCAACCTTTATAACTATTAGCATATTCGCCATTCTTAACAATGTACTGATTCACGCAGAACATAGTCCATATATAGAATTTGTTCACTATTACAGCAATATATATATTTTAGGTGTATTTGTAATTTCTATATTCATCAATGCTCAAGTATATTTCTACTGGGGTTATAGTCGTTACAAAGCCGTATAAAATTCTAACAAGGTGGTGTTGTTCGCCTGCGTCTGGGACACGCAACACGGCGTTATGCGCAATCGGTAAGTTAGTATGAAATGTACTGGTAGATGTGAGTGTGGTGATATAAAGATTATCCTGACTGCAGAAGAGAAGTCGGAGAATCTTCAGCCTAGAGTTTGCGATTGCGACTACTGCAAACAATACCCATCTTCGGTCATAAGCCACCCGACATTGCGAATATCTGTTAGTAGCCCTCTGTCAGAATTGAAAACTGAGACAAACGGGGATGAATTGGCTAGATTCTATCGCTGTATTAATTGTAATAGCCTCATTGTTGTTGCGTGCGAGCTAGATGGAAAACTGCGTGGCGCAGTAAACGCAGAAATACTAGACGCAGATATTAGCTTTGGTGACAAAGTATATATAAGCCCGAAATCACTTAAACCTACTGAGAAAACAGCACGTTGGCACAAATTGTGGGGCACAGTTCATGGCCCTATTACATAACAAAACGCAGCACGTGGACACACACTCAATATCTCAATCTAAGCTCAATCCAAGCTGACGTCCGCTCTCAAGGGCTTCAGCTTTTCCATCGACTTTAGCGAACTGCGGCGATATTCAATGGGTGTCCGGGGATTTGTTTGACATAAATGGAGTCACTCATTTGTAGACAGCCATTTAATAAACTCTGGTTTGCGGCAGGTGCGCCGGAGGGGTGAAGCAGTAGTAGTCCAGCATCCAAACTACTACTGACTGGCTTCTTAGAGTTTAAGCCGAGAACTAACTATTGATTCGATAGGACTCATCTCTCCAAACATCACCATAACCAAGTGACGTCAGATAACCGATGGTGATATTCATCAACCTTTCCATCCAGAACTCAAGATCGTATTGCTGTGAAATTTCACTCTCCTTTGAATGATCCTCAGCGGCATCATCACTCATGGACCAGAAGAACTGGGTTAGCTCCTTGGCGTCTTCAATGCCCTGCACATCTTCTTCTCCGCTATAAACAGCTACCGCTAGCGAATTCTCAGATTTATTTGCGTAGTGGAGAGCCAAGGTTTTGGCTGTTAATTCATGGTCTGAAAATACCATCATGACTTATACGCCTCCAATTTAAGGTCATTCATTACAGTCATTCTCTGTGCAAGACGAGTTAACTTGCCTACCAAAGTGGCAACCGTCATGCGCTTTGTAACTACTAAAAGATAGTGCTCATAGTTATTCGGATCCTGCACGAATGCCATATCTTCAGGAAGATTGTTAGAGCTTTCCAATATCCAGTAGGCCACATTAATTTGGACACCCGGTTTTTGGAATTTGCCCAATAGGTCAAGGGTAAACTTGGTTTGGTTAAACGTGCTTGAGAATGATAGACCGTGGTGATCGCTCGCCTCAATCCAGTTTGGGTCTGACGACGAAAATAAGTAATCGCCTTCTTTAAGGCCCTGGATAATTTTCTTTCGGCCCAAGCTTTCACCTACATAGATGGTGGGCGAATGCGGCTCGATTGCAGTCCGGAACATAACTCCTGGCGTCCCGCATTTTAGCTTAGAGTGCGTTTCTACTAGTCTGTCAACTCGCTCCTTTATATCTACCAATGTTTTGAGCTGATGTTCAAAAACATATTTTTTCTTGCCCATTTTCGACTCATCCTATAGTCCAGTGGGTTTAGCTGAAAGACCTTCACCTAATAAGAGTTAGCACCTACCTGTTACGGCAAGGTCATTAGTAGCAAGCGACTTCTATTTCCTGTTCCCGTCATATCTCGGCAAATTGGTATCAACACGGGAACACCCACACTTCACCATCAACAATTGCGAATTCCTTTCCTTGGTTTTCATGCTTTTCTCCTTGAGGAGAAACATTGACCTCTGCGTATTTGGCTTTCCAAACGCTCAAATCATCACAAACCGTTCTAAGTATGTACTTTCTATCAGTGGCCCTCAGGTGATAAAAAGTAAGATCGACGTCAACTTTGAACTTGCTGCGGCCACCCTAGGCCAAGGCTGTTGCTCCACTCACTACCAAAGCCCTCCCGCTGATGAAACCCACGCACCTAACTGGGCATCTTCCTGCTCACTGAGCTTCGTTGAAATCTCCCTGATTCTCTCCGCTACGGTCTCATCCTTAGTCAAAGCACGCTGCTCATATGGCTGGGTTTCAATAATCTCCGTATCCCCCAGCACTTTCAACTTGCTGACTATTTCCCCCATAGCCCAGGCATAACACTGGAGCGTATGTTTATCAACAGAGGTCGATTCTACTAACGACATTATGTCTGTCATTCCGGAGAGTATTTCCAACCGGTGGCAGATAGCTTCTTGTAACACGTTTGGAGGAGTTCCCGGTCGTAACTCGAAAAGGGGGATCTTCGCTAATTTTCCGTGGCCGTGTATCTGGTGGATATTCGTAGAAGTTTCGGGAGTAACATCGAGCTTATCCATAGCAATGTTTACCTTGTTTCTAAACTTTCTTGTTCATATGCGAACAAAAGCCTAGCATAGGAATATTCACATATGAACATACGGTCGTGTTCACATGTGCACCATGACAGTATCCCTTGCAGAAAAATTGGCCAAGAATTTAAGAGCCCGCCGAGGTCAACAGACCCAGGAGGTTTTTGCGCGCAAATTAGGGATTAGCCGTGCCACGCTTACCCGATTGGAGAGCGCCTCACAGAATACGACTTTGAAGACGTTGGAGCAGGTATCAAAAAGTTTGAAGTGCGGTGTTGGGGAGTTGTTTGAGTGAAGAATAGCCTACCAATGAGCTAATGGCTGATACTTTCGAATCAATAGGATCGCTCGTTCTGTTTCTTCAGCACTGGCTGGAGTGGTTAAATGGCCCTACTGATGGGCTTCTTTGATTTGGTGCATCCAAGCACTTTCACTCTGACCCTATCGATTTTTTCACTGCGCTCCAACTTATTTTCATTTTTGGAATGCTTCAAATCCACAGATTAGGCTTGTGGCAAGAAAACGTTAGTTAAGGCGGTGGTGACCTGGAACTTTTTAGACTGAGAAAATGCGTTTCTGGAAAGGGTGTAAATAGTGAGGAATATTTCGCAATAGGAATGCAGAGACCGAAATCTTTAGGCAGACATAGGCATATCGAAGTTAGCATTAGTAACAGCCCTCTCTCAGAGTCATTCCTTGGGCTGTACTGCTAACTGGTTTTTATCAGCCTTGATTGGTTATTTTTTAGACTATTTTAAAAAAATACGCAACAATGAACTTCGTTTTGGTTAGTCAGCACCCGTGGCAACAATACTTTCACGGATCAAACACACTATCTATTCCCCATACGTTTAGGCCATAAACGAAACGCCAGAAATAAGATAAATTGTCGCCTACCGGCTTCTCATACCGGCATTCACATAATTAAAAATTAAAGTGCTTTGCGTTGTGTTGTGTAGGGATACAGAAAAGGAGCTTATGTATGTCAACACGACATATTTTTTGCGTTTATTGCCCGCTGACACCTTTGAGCTGTAGCTGTCCCTCTCCTTATTCATGGGCTAACCTCCAACAGTAGGAGCATACTCATGGCTAAAGTTCTGGTTTCGATTATTCAGCTATTGCTTTCGGTAGTCTTGCTAGAAGCATGTTCTGGTTTGCAGGGAGTGCTAGTGCCAATCAGGGCCCAATTGGAAGGTTTTCAAACCTTAACCATTGGATTATTCGGTTCGGCGTATTATTTCGGGTTTATCAGCGGATGCCTGCTGGTCCCCGGAATTATCAAGCGAATTGGACACATCCGTGCTTTTTCCGTATTTGCTACCGTCATTACCGCCGCATTGTTGTGGCTCCCCCTCAGGGTGGGGGACCTGTCCTGGGCATTGATGAGAGTCTTGATAGGGTTCGGTTTTGTCGCACTCTATATCATTGTTGAAAGTTGGCTGAATAGTCAGGTCACCAATCTAAACCGGGGACGTATTTTCGGAACCTATATGCTCGTTACCTGGTTAGCCCTGGTGGCCGGTAAATTAATGTTCGGGCTGTGGGATTCCAGCAGCAATGTTCCCTTCATCGTCGCCGCAATGCTGGCCTGTCTGGCTATCGTGCCGGTGGCTTTCACCACCATGGATGAACCCCAGCGAGTTCCCCATACCAGTGTGGCTTTCAGGCAGGTCATCAGGAACTGTCCCATCGGTGCTTTCGGTTGCCTCTGTATCGGTGTTGCTAATGGTGCCTTCTGGACCCTGGGACCACTTTATCCTAAAGCGTTTGATCTCAGCACTGCAGAAATCGGTGTGTTCGTGGCGGTGGTGATTATTGGAAGTGCTTTAACCCAGTGGCCATTGGGCATGCTGTCGGATCATATGGACCGTCGCAAAGTTATCGCTGCCACCAGCCTGGCTGCTGCCCTGGCAGGTCTTTTCATGACGACGAATCTGGCGACAGGAAGCGGAACGACACTACTTGTTGCGGCATGCCTCTTCGGCTGCACTGCGTTACCTCTCTATGGATTACTGATTGCCCATGCCAATGATTCCGCCCCAGGTGATGCCTTTGTTGGAGTGAGCAGTACGCTGCTGCTCATATTCGGTATCGGTGCCGTGGCAGGCCCGCCGGCTATTGCGGCGGTAATTGATGAATTCGGAATTTCCGGGTTGTTTATCATCACTGCATCAATTCACCTGTTGCTATGTCTTTATACGCTCATATCGATCCGGTTTCAGTCGCCCTCGCCGGAACAGGATCCCCCCTTTGTGGCGGTGCGGAAGATGGCAGCGGCAGCCCTGAACCCCAGAGCGAGTCATGAATCGATGGAGGAAGCCGATTGATCGCATCCATCCTATTCGCGCATCGACTTAGAGGCAATCCGTTGTCACTACCCAATTTAATTCCTGTCTAATCCAGCATCTTCAAATAAAAAGCCTTGGTCAGGGAAACAAAGTCTGTGGAATAGTCCCCGGAGGCGGAATGAATACACAACCTGCTGAAATCACAGCCCCGTTCCCCTCTTCCCATACTTAGCAACACTCTGCTGACGTCTTTTTCAGGACGGGTGCGTACTTCGCAGCGCCTGTCGGGCCACCATCCGAGCTCCCTTGCTTGAACCAACAGCTGTTCGGCGCTATCCACCGGCAATATGCAGTGAAACCCTGCTCCCGGTGCTGCCAGGGCATCGACGGCGCTCATTAGTTCGGCAAACCCCAGAGTATCGTTGTGACGCGCCAGGTTGCGCGCTTCCCCTGAAGCTTTGAGAGAATTGGAAAAATAAGGCGGGTTGCTCAATATTTGCTGGAAGCCCATCTCCTGCCGCCAGGTACGGATATCCCCCTGGATGACCTTCACGGCGTCAGGCCAGGGGCTGGCAGCCACATTTTCTGCCGCCTGGGCAGCGGCTTCCGGGTCCAGCTCCAGAGCTGTTACAGGCACCTGCCCCAGCGTGCGTTGGGCCAGCATAAGAGCGATCAGACCCGTGCCGGTGCCGATATCGAGAATAGGACCTGTTACCGGAACCGGTACCCAGGCCCCAAGCAAAATGCCGTCGGTACTGACCTTCATGGCACAGCGCTCGTGCCTAATGGTGAATTGCTTGAAATGAAAAGGGCGAGGCATTCTACCTTGCAACTGATTTTTTGTTATCGGAAGCATTAACTATAAACATAGATATTCACACCAACTGGAGCACCGACAACACCCGGAGCCGCCGACGTGTAGGCAGTGTGGGCTTTAAACCAGTGTCGATTTCCGATCAACCCCGGATCACACCATGAGCCATTGGACGTTTCCTGGAAGAGCCAATGCATTGTGCCATCCGAGCGCCTCATCAAACCCAGCGAAAATAAGTGAGTTGAAAGCGGCCGTCTTAAGTATGAATCCATAAAGACATGAGAAGCGTTGGCATGATTCGCCACGACTGCTTTTAGTGCGGTTACTTCATTGGCAAAACCGAATTTATTAAAAATCGTTTCAATTCCCGGGGAAGTTTCAAGAACCAGCGTAATGCCGTTGCTGTTGCGAAGTATGGCTTCGGCCATGTTACTGGGCATGGTTAGCCCCGGAGCGCCCCCGCCGACGCGCATGGGAAACAGATCCCGTTCCAGTTGGCTGTCATTGTAATTCCAGTAGGTAGGTTGAGCCTGAGAGGGTAAATTGCCCCCGGCAGGTAGAGTTAAGTTTCCGACAGTTAAGCCTTTCTCATGCAAGACTTTCAGGCCCCAGGCGGCGGTACAGCAGCCACAAGAGGTACCATCAACTTGTTGTGACGCAGTAGTGTGATTGAATGGCATTTTCGAGCTCCTTCCGAAGATAGTCAGATCAAACTGCTAACAAGAGAGAACGCGTTCTTTGGGGGGGATTACCTTTATATGATAGTCAATTTGTACTGAAGTCGCTCGAAAGGAAGGGCTTATCTTCCATGCCCGAACATCCGCTGGAGAAATGCCATATCTTGCCCTCCTGCAACCCCATCTCACTTTCTACTAGTTCAAAACAGGCATTTTTCCCCAAGCTGACAAATTGCCTGCCAAGGTGATCCTGATAGCTGACTATCCGTTCTTTTGAATAGGTACCGGGCTGATTGAATTCCCCAGCTTCTTCCAGTGCCTCGGCAAAACGCCGGTCAAAGATTTCGGTATCACCCTGCTCTCTTTGGCTGGCAGATTCCCTGGCTATTGCAAGAGCGTTATCCAACAGCGAAATACCAGAGGGTACTTGCTGTGCATCTTCCGCTACTGTTTTGTCTTTTGGCTTTGTAACAGGTGTGACTTCTGCAATTACCGCAGGGTCTGAAACAACGGTATCTGACTTGGGGGGTATATCAGAAATTGTTTGAGGTTTGGAAAAACCATCAGGTTTCGACACGTCATTGACCGGCGGACTTTCCTTTTTTGAAGCGTTTGCCAGAGTCTTTTCAGGTCCAGAGAGGGACGTTAACTCGATTACAACAGTCGTCATTGATACAGCGTTATCCCTGGATTCAGGCGCCGGTAACAAAAACAAAAGCCCGTGAACAATAATTGCTGCCAACAGTGTCCAACAGAGCATTTGGAAAGGAGCCTGCGATGGTCGAGAACGGTCCACTTCGTCTGCCTGGGCAGAGCAAAGCCAATCTGGTAGGTCTGAATAGGAGGGAGGATCAATAAGCTTCATGACTTGCCTGTCTTAAGGGATCTTTGATAGTTCCTTATCTCAGATATTTAAACGCATAAGGGTTTGCCCAACAACCCTCCATTCGACGGAAAACTCCTTCCCCCATCCATCCCCGGTTCCATCTCCGGTTAACGAATTTAAGAGACTAAGCCCGCCTTCGCCGCCGCCCAGCTTGGCCACAGCCTGCACGTCATTTTGACCACGTATGCAAAATGGTCGGGGACGGCAGGGTTTGAACGGGGCCGCCATCGGTATGCGACTCTACCTGCTTGGTTGATGTGTAAATCGACCGCAAAGTTCGGACTGATTCCGAAACTTCCATGGTATTTTTGGTAAATACGATCAACGTATCATTTCTTACGATAGCAGTTTGAGAAAGCGGGATGTGGGTCAGAGTATCTATAGAACTGGTGGCGATTCAAAGGACCTTTACTCGGCAGCGCCAAGCCTGTGGTATATCACCCTAATGGGCGCTTAGCTGGAATAGTTTCAACTTGATCTGGCACTTCTTCTTGAAAAAGAGAGGGTTACCGGTTTTGATGCGCTACTGGAAAAGACTCGACGAAAACCCAATCTGGCGAACTTTAAAGACCGCCTGAAAGCGCTATAGGACAAAGTAGCAAGCGAAGGCATCATTCTCACTGAATCTCAGATTCAGGCTCTGGAACGCAAGAAGCAGGATGATGAAGCCTGTGGTGAGATCGAGACTCATCACCCCGGCTACTTGGGATAGCAGAACACCTTCTATACATTTTTAATTCTTTGCATCCAAATATGGTCTTCGTGTCGTCATTGAAGACATAGACGGGAATTAATAGCCGCCTATTGCACAATTCACCGACAACCGAAGGAATCACCATGTCCAAGAACTCCAAAATTAGTGCTCTCAAACCTCACTTTAGACGTATTATGCCAAAGCTGGTGATCGCGAATGACGCCCAATATGGCGGCCCCCAGGCTGACAATGCCTCACCGACTGCCGCTATCGCTATGGCGGCTATCAGCAAGGCTAATAGGATGAAGCAAAACAGGGCTGTTGACCAAGATGGAATGCCAGTGCAACAGCACTATGGCGTACATGGAAGACAGGATTGGCTAACCATGGGCCAAACGCTTCACCAAAAGGTTCCCAGGGCTCGGGATAATTCGCTCAATGCCGTTTGCGATACCCTTGCCGGATATGCCCTGTATGTGATTAACCAGATCATCAATTTTCGCGGCACGTTTGAACTATTTATGAATCCTCGTCCCACTGATCACCATTTTGTGGTTGTTGATAGGAAACAGAACTCGGATGTAAATGATTGCCACACCTGGGGTAAAAATTGTTTCGTTATCGATCTTTGGCATGCAAAGCGCGATCAAACAGCCATATTGAGAGGTTGTATATGGACAAGTTGGGACAACATTTATGCGCATGGGATTTTTAAGTATCCCCAAGAGCATCTATATTCAGGGGCTAATTACGCCAAGAATAGTGAATATTCCTGGACGAAATAGCCTTGCCTACAGGGCTAACCATGCTTGCATGACTCTCTCGCCAAAGGAATTATTTGCATTCGCCCCCCGTTTAGAGCGGGAAGATAATAGCCCTTACGCCATCTCTCCCCCTGGGAGAGGTGACACTCCCCACTTTCAGTATTTAATGTCATAACACTATGACGGCTGTCATTCGAAAAATTTAGCTTTTTCGCAACCTATGGAGGTCTTTTCATAACTATCAATTAGTTATAGAAGTGGGTGGTGGAGCTATTTCACCATTTTTCCGAACTTTGAAGTGGCTTTACATGATGACTAACTTTGGAATATTGGTCGGGACGGCAGGATTTGAACGGGGCCGCCGTCGGTATGCGACTCTACCCGCTTGGTTGTTTGCTAATTTTGGAATTGATTGGTCGGGACGGCAGGATTTGAACCTGCGACCCCTTGCACCCCATGCAAGTGCGCTACCAGACTGCGCTACGCCCCGACTAAGATGTCCTGCCAGAACTGCAGAACGGGTGCGAATATTACCTTAACGATTAGAAATTTTAAAGGGCTCTGATTTATAAAATTCAGGATTTTCTGAATTAATCGGGCCCTTACAAGACGAGAAGACGACTACCTTTCCAGAACCAGTAAAACTTCTTCCAGCTCAGTAATCATCTGACGAATCAGCTGTTTAGCCTGAGTAGCGTCATCCTTTGTTTCGGATCCAGAGAGCTTCTGCTTTGCGCCACCAATAGTATAGCCCTGATCATAGAGCAAGCTCCGAATCTGCCTGATCATCAGCACGTCCTGGCGTTGGTAATAACGTCTATTACCACGGCGTTTCACCGGTGCAAGCTGAGGAAACTCTTGCTCCCAGTAACGCAGAACATGTGCTTTTACACTGCAGAGATCGCTAACTTCTCCAATGGTGAAATACCTCTTCCCCGGAATCGGGGGGAGCTCATCATTGTGACTGGGTTCCAGCATAGGCTTCTACTTTTGCTTTTAATTTTTGGCCAGGGCGAAATGTTACTACTCGACGAGCAGTAATAGGGATTTCTTCCCCCGTTTTCGGGTTCCGACCTGGACGTTGTTTTTTATCCCGCAAATCGAAATTACCAAAGCCTGATAGCTTTACTTGCTCGTTGTGGCTCAGTGCATCCCGAACCTCATCGAAAAAGGCTTCTACCATTTCTTTGGCCTCTCTTTTATTGAGCCCAACCTCCTGGTAGAGACGCTCAGCCATATCTGCTTTTGTCAAAGCTCCCACGACTAACTCCTCAAAGATGCACTTAAACGATTGCTTAATTCATTGATCACGTTATTAAAAGCTCCCGTGACTTCTTCGTCCCTCAAAGTACGCTCTGGATGACGCCAAACCACCCCGATAGCGAGGCTCTTTTTACCTTCACCTACGGATTCGCCATGGTAAACATCGAAAATATGGTGTCTGACACGCCATTCCCCTGCACTTTGTATAATTGATTTAGCAACTTCGGCATAAGGCGTAGCTTCATCAATAATGATAGCAAGATCTCTACGGACTTCAGGAAAGCGCGACACTTCATTGAAAAATGGCACTTTTCCTTCTGCTACTCGGTTTAAGAATAGCTCAAATATAAAAAGTGGGCCATTTAAATTCAAAGTTTTACAAATTTTTGGATGAACAGCCCCCAAGGTACCTACAACCTCACCATTTAAGGTCAGTTGCGCGGTCTGGCCTGGGTGCAATGCTGAATGCTTGCCGGCCTGCCATTGGACATCAGCACCAATAATACCCAGAAGACTTTCCACATCGCCCTTGGCGTCAAAGAAATCAACTGATTGCTTGGATTGCGACCAGTTTTCCGGCCCCTTGGAACCAGCCACCA
Organism: Porticoccaceae bacterium; assembly: GCA_050289385.1. Taxonomy (GTDB): domain Bacteria; phylum Pseudomonadota; class Gammaproteobacteria; order Pseudomonadales; family Porticoccaceae; genus JBNKFQ01. The sequence goes on from JBNKFQ010000281.1 coordinate 76,657, forward strand.
GGCCTGCCAACACAGGCTCCTGAACGATATTTCCATTGCGCTTGACAAAGGTCAGTCCTGATTCAAAAAACCTCAGACGGGCTTGCTGTCTGTTTTGATTGTATTGGGCTGTCTTTAACAATCCTGACCATAGGCTGGTCCGCATCACCGACATATCGCTGGCAATCGGATTGGCCAGCTCAATATTTTCCTCATCAGGGGTTACCAACGCCTGAATTTTGGGATCCACAAAAGAGTAGGTAATTACCTCCTGATAACCACAGGAAACAAGGTGATTTTTCAATCGACGCGTAGAAACTTTATTTTCAGGCAACGGTTTTATGCTCATCGACCCCATGGGCTCTGTCGTCGGCAGCTTGTTGTACCCGTATACCCTGGCAATTTCTTCAATCAGATCGACTTCTATGGAAATATCGAAGCGATGAGAGGGAGCCTTAAAGGTCCATCCTTCCTTGGTGACTTTTTCAACCAACAATCCCAAGCGAGCGAGCAACTCTTCAACCTTGGTGCGATCCAGATGAATACCCAGCAGCTCATCGATTCGATGGTGGCGCAAAGTGACATAATTTGTCTGCGGAAGATGCTCTTTACTATCGGCGACAACTATCGGTCCTGGTTCTCCACCTACGATATCCAGCAACAACTGAGTAGCGCGCTCAATGGCTCTTGCCTGGTGTACAGGGTCTACACCGCGCTCAAACCTGTGGGAAGAGTCAGTGTGCAAACCATAGCCTCGCGCCTTACCGGCAATGTGCAGTGGCGCAAAGAAAGCACTTTCGAGGAATATGTCCCTGGTTTTATCGCTCACGCCACTGTGCTCACCACCCATGATCCCCGCCAGTGCCAGCGGCTTCTCATGATCTGCAATAATCAGAGAGTCCGCTTTCAACGCGATCTCCTGGCCATCAAGCAATACCAGTTTTTCTTCCGGTTTCGCCCATCGCACCACAATCCCGTCACACAACTCATTTAAATCAAAAGCGTGCATTGGCTGGCCGAGTTCCAACATCACGAAATTGGTCACGTCGACCACAGGATCAATGCTACGGAGACCGCTGCGACGCAGCTTTTCCACCATCCAAAGTGGCGTTGCACGAGACAGATCGACATTACGCATCACCCGCCCTGCATACCTGGGGCATGCATCTCCAGCTTGCACGTCAACGGAAAACACATCATCAATTACTGCTTCCACAGGCTGAATTTCAGGGTCCCTGAGCGTCTTTTTATTAAGCGCGCCGACTTCCCTGGCCAAGCCAAGCAAACATAGACAATCACTTCGGTTGGGTGTCAGGTCGACGTCAATAATAGTGTCGTCCAGCTTGAGGTAGACCCTAACATCCACGCCAAGCGGTGCATCTATTGGAAGTGACATCAGCCCATCTGAATTCTCGGCCAGGCCTAACTCCGCTTCTGAGCAAAGCATCCCCTGGGACTCAACGCCGCGCAGCTTTGCTTTCTTGATTTTGAAGTCACCAGGCAATACTGCTCCAATCCTTGCAAATGGCACCCGCATGCCTGCCGTTACATTTGGCGCTCCGCAAACGACCTGAAATACTTGATTGCCATCATTGACCGAACAAACTCTGAGTTTATCCGCGTCAGGATGTGGTTCTATGGAAGTCACTTCAGCAACAACTATCCCGGTAAAAGCTCCGGCAACCTTTTCGGTTCCGTCCACTTCCAGACCTGCCATGGTAATTTGCTGGACCAAGGCTTCAGAACCAAGGTTCGGATCGATCCATTCACGCAGCCAACTTTCGCTAAATTTCATTTTGCTCGCCTAGGTATTCGGGGAGACATCCTGCCTGAGGAGCCTCAAATCTAATTCGTTATTAAAGCTCAATTGTTATTAAAACTATATTGTGATCAGAGCAATTTTTGTAATCAAAACAATGTCGTTACTAAAACTGCTCAAGGAATCGAATATCATTCTCAAAGAACATTCTCAAATCATTCACGCCATATCTCAGCATGGCCAGTCTCTCAACCCCCATGCCAAAGGCAAAACCGGAATAGGTCTCAGGATCGACACCTGCTGCCTGGAATACCTTAGGGTGAACCATACCGCACCCCATCACTTCCAACCATTTGATGTTGCCATCCTTATCTCGTCCCCACTCTATATCTACTTCCGCAGACGGCTCAGTAAATGGAAAATAAGAAGGACGGAAACGGACCTCAAGGTCTTTTTCAAAAAATTCTCTCAAGAATTCAACAATCGTACTTTTCAGATCGGCAAAGCTAACCTTTTTGTCTACCAACAACCCCTCAACCTGATGAAACATTGGAGTATGTGTCACATCTGAGTCGCAACGATAGACCCGCCCGGGACAAATCATTCTGAAGGGAGGTTTGCTCTCTTCCATAACTCGAATTTGTACTGGCGACGTATGCGTCCGAAGTAATGTATTTGGGTCAAAATAGAAAGTATCGTGCATTGCACGTGCAGGGTGATGCGACGGAATGTTGAGAGCTTCAAAGTTATGATAGTCATCTTCAATTTCCGGACCTTCCTCAACCGAATAACCACAACGGGCGAAGAAATCTTCGATACGTTGCATGGTTCTGGTTACAGGGTGAATGGTGCCGAAAGACTGGGAACGACCAGGCAAAGTGACATCGACAGACTCTGAAGCCAGCTTCTGAGCTTCGGCCTGCTCTGACATTGAGGATTTGAACTCATTGATCAGGTTCTGGACCAACAACTTGGCTTCGTTGATTTTAGCCCCGGCAGCAGGACGTTCCGCTGGGTCCAATTTACCCAACTCTTTCAGCAACTGAGTAATCAGGCCTTTTTTACCAAGATAATCAACCCGAACCTGTTCAAGAGCCTGCTCGCTGCCTGCCTGTGTAATAGCATCCTTGGCTTGCCCAACAATGCCTTCGAGATTCTCCATTATTTACTCCAACAAACAAAAATAGGGGAAGAGTCGCCCCTTTCCCCTATTGAGTATTCATCAACAAATATTGCTGATTATGTAGATTAAGCCAGGGCCTCTTTTGCTTTCTCAACGACGACCGCAAAAGCTGCCTTTTCATTCATCGCCAGATCAGCAAGAACCTTACGGTCAATCTCTACGTTCGCTTTTTTCAGGCCAGCAATAAAGCGGCTGTACGACAATCCGTTAATGCGTGCACCAGCATTGATACGAGCGATCCACAGAGCGCGGAACTGACGTTTACGCTGACGACGGTCACGGTATGCATACTGGCCGGCTTTGAGAACAGCCTGTTTGGCTACACGAAATACACGACTACGTGCGCCGTAGTATCCTTTGGCTTGGTTTAAAACTTTCTTGTGGCGGGCGCGTGCCGTAACTCCACGTTTTACTCGAGGCATATTTTCAATCCTTCCGAATCAATAATGATAAATATGAAATTACTGACACAGCATCCGCTTGACCAATGGAACATCAGACGCATGTACCTGTGTTTTTGGACGCAGGTGACGCTTACGCTTGGTGCTCTTCTTAGTCAAAATGTGACTTGTGAAGGACTGACGATGCTTGAAGCCGTTAGCAGTTTTTTTGAACCGCTTGGCAGCCGAGCTCTTGGTTTTCATCTTAGGCATTTGAAAAACTCCGCATTCAAATATTAATTAAATTGCAGTGCGATTAATTGCAGTGATGAGCTACAAAAACACTACTTTTTCTTTTTCGGGGCCAACACCATCATTGCCTGACGCCCTTCCATTTTGGGCTTTTGCTCGACAACACCATACTCCTCAAGGTCTTTTTCAACCCGTTGCAGCAGTTGTATACCTAGCTCTTGGTGAGCCATTTCACGACCGCGATAGCGAATCGATACTTTGGCCTTATCCCCGTGTTCAAGGAAACGTATCAGGTTGCGCAGTTTTACCTGATAATCCCCTTCTTCCGTCCCTGGGCGAAACTTCATCTCTTTTACTTGAGTCTGTTTCTGCTTTTTCTTGGCTGCGGCTTTCTGCTTCTTCTCTTCGAAGATTTTCTTGCCGTAGTCCATAACCTTGCACACGATGGGATCTGCATCCGCTATCTGTACAAGATCAAGAGATTCCTGCTCAGCTTTCTGCAAGGCTTCACTAAGAGGGACTATACCGCCTTGGGTACCATCCGACAGTATTAGCCGGACCTCAGTAGCAGTGATATTTTCATTTATTTTTGGACGATCTTTGCCTTGTGGCGTGTTGCGCTTAATATCAATCTCTCCGTATTAGTGAGAACAGTTCCAGCTATCGTTTACAGGCTCCGACTGCGCTTGGCAACATCGTCGTTGAGCATTTCTGAAAACGCAGAAAAGGACATCACACCAAGGTCTTTACCTTGACGAGTCCTAATAGCCAGCGTTTGTGCTTCCACCTCTTTGTCACCAATGACAACTAAGTATGGCACTTTGTTCAAAGTGTGCTCGCGGATTTTAAAGCCGATCTTCTCATTTCTCAAGTCAAGATGTGCTCTAAAGCCCTGTTCATTGAGCATTTCTGTTACTTTTTTACAATATTCTGCCTGATTATCGGTAATATTCAGGACCGCCACCTGATTTGGTGCCAGCCAAGTTGGAAATGCACCTTCGTAGTTTTCGATCAACATACCGATAAACCGCTCGAAAGATCCCAATATCGCCCGATGTAACATGACCGGTACTTTACGGCTCTGGTCATCGGCGACATATTTGGCGCTCAAGCGTCCTGGCATAGAAAAATCCACTTGGATAGTACCGCACTGCCAAAGACGTCCGAGGCAATCTTTCAAGGAAAATTCAACCTTGGGTCCATAAAATGCCCCTTCACCCGGCAATTCATCCCAAGGCAGGCCTTTCGCATCCAAGGCGTCAGCCAGCGCTTTTTCAGATTTATCCCAACTTTCATCTGAACCTACCCGCTTTTCAGGACGGGTAGACAATTTGTAAATAATCTCGTTGAAGCCAAAGTCTTCATACACCTCATGAAGAAAGTCGATAAACCGACTGACTTCCGACTGAATTTGCTCCTCCGTACAGAATATATGCGCGTCATCCTGGGTAAAGCCTCGAACCCGCATTAATCCGTGCAATGCGCCTGAAGCTTCATTGCGGTGGCAGGAGCCGAATTCTGCCAATCGCAGCGGCAGCTCTTTGTGGCTTTTTAAACCCTGATTAAACACCTGCACATGGCAGGGACAGTTCATTGGCTTGATAGCAAAATCGCGGTCTTCAGACTGGGTGGTAAACATATCCTCACGGAACTTCTCCCAGTGACCTGATTTTTCCCACAAGGTTCTTTCCACTACCTGAGGGGTTTTGATTTCCTTATAGCCATGCTTAATCTGCTGTTTGCGCATGTACTGCTCGACCGCCTGATACAGGGTCCAGCCATCAGCATGCCAGAACACCATACCTGGCGCCTCTTCCTGCATATGGAACAGGTCCAGCTTCTTGCCGATTTTTCGATGATCACGCTTCTCAGCTTCTTCTATACGATGCAGATAAGCCTTTAGGTCTTTCTTATTGCCCCAGGCAGTACCATATATACGCTGTAGCATGGCGTTATTGGAATCACCGCGCCAATAGGCTCCTGCAACTTTAGTCAGCTTGAACGCCTTAATTTTGCCGGTGCTGGGAACATGCGGTCCACGGCAAAGGTCAATAAAGTCTGCCTGTGTATAGAAGGAAAGGTTTTGCTCGCTGGGTATATCCCTGATGATCTCGACTTTATAGTCTTCACCCATTTTCCGGAATAGCTCTACGGCTTCATCACGGGACATCAGCTGACGACTGACAGGGTAATCCGCAGCAGACAGCTCCTGCATACGGCTTTCAATTTTTTCCAGATCTTCTGGGGTGAATGGACGTTCGAAGGCAAAGTCGTAATAAAAACCATCTTCGATGACTGGCCCTATAGTCACCTGAGCGCTCGGAAACAGCTCTTTTACAGCCATAGCCAACAGGTGTGCACAGGAGTGACGAATAATATCGACACCTTCCGGATCTCTTTCCGTCACGATAGCCAAGTTACTGTCTTGTTCAATCAGGTGGGATGTATCCACCAGGACACCATCCACTTTACCGGCCAATGCTGCTTTAGCAAGACCAGGTCCGATATCGTTAGCGACATCATAAACAGTTACGGAATTGGCAAACTCTCTCTGGCTGCCATCAGGAAGGGTAATTACGGGCATAGTCACATCCTATACAGTGGTGATCCCTACCAAAGATCACATGTTCTTCAAAAAAATGGGCGCTGATTCTAACAACTAACTACAGGAGTTACTATTACTGAACTGACTTAATCTTATTTCAATTAATGATATTCACCAATCATCATAGGCTCACGGCTTTTACTCTACGCTTGAACATTCACTGCACTACCAACTAAAAAACAGCAACGATAGACTTCGTCAGAAAATGTACCTTACTGATTTTTTAGCCTTAATTGACCTAACCGCTTGCAATCCAACCTATCTGCTGCATTATTCTTAATCAACTGTCCCCTTAACCAACTGTACTCTTAATCAACTGTATTGCGACAAGACCATCGAGCTGAAAGCTCAAGGGCTCAAATAAAAGCAACGACCTGGGCCTAAACCCAGGCAGAATTTTGATGGAGCGGGAAACATCATGAATGTCATTGCCATTTACAACCTTAAAGGAGGCGTGGGTAAAACCGCCACCGCAGTGAACCTGGCTTATTACAGTGCCGGACAGGGCTTTCGGACACTCCTGTGGGATCTGGACGCCCAGGCCGCTTCCAGCTGGTATTTCAACAGCACACAGGACAAAAAGTTCAAGGTCAACAAGCTAGTGAAAGACAAGGTCACCCTGTCTCATCTGATACAGGAAACCAATTTTGAAAACCTTGATATCATTCCTTCTGATATTTCCTATCGCAACATTGATGTCCTGTTATCCAAAGCGACAGGACAGCCGATGCGCCAATGGCTCTCCGCCCTCAGTGAAATTTATCAGATTATTATACTGGACTGCCCCCCAACCATGTCAGAGCTGGCAGTGTCAGTATTAAATGCTGCAAAGATCGTCCTCGCCCCCGCAGTTCCAACCCACCTATCCTTTGAAACCTACCGTAACATGGCAGCTGTGATGGAAGAGAAAGGCATATCAAGCAAAAAGCTCTTTCCAGTGCTGACAATGATCGACCGTCGAAAAAACTTGCATCGGGATTTTTCGGAAAAATGCCAGAAGCTCATCGGCAAAAGGCCGCTTGGATTTATCCCCTATTGCAGTGACGTTGAAAAAATGGGGGAATTCCGGGCACCTGTCGGGGAGTTTGCCTACAGAAGCGTGGGGAATCTGGCATATCAACTCTTATGGGACAACCTTAATAAGAAGCTCAAACAGGCCATCTAGCCTGGAATGCCCTTATTGTCACTGGTTCAGCAGACCAGCTTCACGGTAGTATTTTTCAGCGCCTGAGTGAAGTGGTGCAGTTAGGCTGTCCATAATCATTTGCTCCTTTTTCAGGTTGGCAAGTGCTGGATGCAGGCGGCGAAAGAGATCGAAATTTTCAAATACAGCTTTTACGACGGCATATACCACTTTATCTGGAACATTCGTCGTAGTAACAAAAGTCGCACCCACACCAAAGGTTTCCACCGGCTCATCGGTACCACGATACATCTCCATTGGAATAGTCGCTTTTCGGTAGTAACTATTGGCTTTAATCAGGTTATTCACCTGCTCACCTGTAACCGGTACCAAAACACTGTCACATAATGTGGTAACTTCTTTGACGGCTCCACTGGGATGCCCCACAACATAAAGCATTACATCAATGTCATTGGCACATAACGCCCGAGGCTGTTCGATGGCTTTAATTTCAACGGCTTCTTTGAAATCGTTCATCGTCCAGCCATAGGTAGACATCAGCACTTCAAGGGTACTTCTTTGCCCCGAACCAGCACTTCCGACACTCACCCTTTTTCCTTTCAGATCTTCAAACGAGCGAATATTGGCATCGGCTCTGGCTACAACAGTGAAGGCTTCAGGATGAATGGCGAACACTGAACGAAGTTCTTTATGTGGCCCTTCCTGCTCAAAAATACTGGAGCCATGGTAAGCGTGGAACTGCCAGTCTGACTGAACCACGCCAAAACCCACCTCTCCAGCCCTCAATGCCCGAAGGTTGTAGGGAGAACCTTCAGTGCTTTCCACATAGCATCGAAAGCCGTTTTCTTTACTGCTTTTATTGACCAGCCTGCAAATCGCTCCACCGGCAGGAAAGTAGACGCCCGTTTCATTGCCGGTAGCAATACTGATATGAGAGACGTCAGCAGCCTCCACCATTACAGGCGAAGCAAGGATTAAGAACAACCACCCTACAACCAACCCTTTCATTCGGCTACCTGTCTCAACTTTCATCCGACTTTTGCGATTCCTACTTACGGTCAATAATTATTGCTTATATGGCCTCTGCCGCCCTAGCTTCAGCCACCATCTTTTCCGGCCTCAACAGGAATCTCGCCAATGCCGGCAGCAGCCACAGCGCTCCCACCATATTCCAAAGGAACATGAAAAACAGCAAGAGCCCCATATTTGCCTGGAATTTGATAGGAGAGAATATCCAGGTACAGACACCAATTGCCAGCGTAATCCCCGTAAACATAACCGCCTTACCAGTAGATCTTAAGGTTTCAAAGTATGCGGCCTGCAATGTTTTACCTTCCAGCAGGAAGTGCTCGAATTTGGTGTAGATGTAGATACCGTAATCGACGCCGATTCCGACACCTAGAGCAATAACAGGCAAGGTCTCGACCTTTATACCGATGCCCATTTTAGCCATAAGCGCCTCGCATAGCACTGAAGTTAACCCCAGTGGTATAACGATACAGGCAACGGCACGAATTGACCTGAATGTGATAAAGCACAGAATGCTGACCACAGCATAAACGAAGATCAGCATCAAATCCTTGGCTTTGGAAATAACCTGGTTAGTTGCCGCATCCACACCCGCATTACCTGCCCCTAAAAGGAACTGATAATCATCACTGGCATTGTCCACAGCAAATTTTTCAACGACATCCACGACACGCTGAAGGGTTTCTGCTTTGTGGTCCTCCAGGAAGGCCAGCAAAGGTGTCAGGCTGCAATCCGAGTTAACCAGCCCTGAAGGAGCCCGCTGAATGGAGGAGTTGATGATCTGTTGATTTCTCGATAACTCATACCACTTGAAGTTACCTTCGTTCAGCGCCTTGGTTACGATTTTTGAAACTGTCACCAGCGAGGCTGTCGACTCAACGCCCGCGGTATTTTCGAGGGTCCACTGCAGCCTGTCCATTGCACGCATTACCGGATAGCTGGAACATTTTTCAACATCCGTCTTGACCATGACCACCAGTATGTCCGAACTGGTGCTGTAGTTACTGATAACGAAGTCGTTGTCCAAGTTGTAACGACTATCAGGCCGTAATTCCGGAGCACCTTTATCGAGATCCCCAATCTTAATATCCTGCTTGTAATAGATACCCAGACCGGTACCAACCAGAGCAATCAGGATGGAAATCGGCGCTACGGATGGGTGCGCGAAATAGGACATCCAGTGCCATTTTCTGTCTGTCTTTTCGCTATGTTGTTGGGCATGTCGAATACCACTTTTGGTGAGACCAACGTATGACAGTATCACCGGGTGTAGGACCAGATTAGTGATAATTATGACGGCAACACCAATACTGGCAGCAACCGCAAGATCTTTAATGACATCGATCTTGATAAACAGCAGTGTCAGAAATCCCATTGCGTCACTGATCAATGCCAGCATGCCTGGAATATACAACCCCCTGAAAGCCAGCCTGGCTGACGTCATAGCATCAAAACCTTTAGCGGACTCAACTGCCATAGCGTTCACTATTTGCACACCGTGACTGATACCGATAGCAAACACCAGGAAAGGTACCAGAACGGAGTATGGATCCAGGCCGTAACCCAGCAGTCGCAGAATACCCAGCTGCCATATAACGGCAACAATGGAAGCAATAATAGGCGTCAGGGTTCCTGACCAGCAACGAGAGTATCCGTAAAGAAGGACCAGAGTCAGCCCGACGGTGATCAGTGCGAAGACTGCTATCGCCTGAATCCCCTCTATCAAGTCACCAATTTTCTTGGCAAAGCCGATTACGTGAATACTGATATCAGGATTCTGAGCTTGGAATTTATCCCGAATTTTGGCTTCCAGCTCCTGAGAAAAAGCCTTGTAATCCAACGCCGCCCCTGTTTCAGGATCCACTTCCAGCAAGGGGGCATAGATAATGGTGGACTTAAAGTTATCTGCTACCAGGCGTCCGACCTCACCGGACCTGAGCACATTTTGTCTGAGTTTATCAAGGCTAGACTTATCGCCGCTGTATCCATCCGGGATAACAGTCCCACCCTGAAAGCCTTCCTCAGTAACCTCTACCCAACGAACATTTGGCGTCCATATAGAGCGAACACCTGACCGGTCAACACCACGCAGGTAAAAAACTTCATCCGTGATCTGCTTGAGCGTTTCCATATACTGCTCTTCGAAGACCGTCCCTTCTTTGGCAGCAACGGCTATGCGTATAGAGTTACCGAGGTTTTCAAGATCATCTCTATTAGCGAGCATGTTCTGGATATAAGGGTGCTCCAGCGGAATCAACCGTTCGAAACTGGCATCCGGCTTGATTTTGGAAGCATTGTAGGCAAGAAAAGCCGTGAGGCATAGAAATGCAATTAAAATCAGAAAGCGGTTATTGAAAACCAACCTCTCCAGAAGTGGTTCTGCCTTGGGAGTCAGAATAAAGTGATCGCCCTGGTCATGTAACTTGTTCGACATTCAAGTTTCCCCTTTCTTTGATATTCTTTGATGGGTTGTTATCGAACTATTCACCTAGTTCAAGTCGCTGAGGCCACGAATAATACTGACCCCCCCCTCACCTACCAGCAAAAGGCTGTCAGGCGATAGAAACTTTGCACCAAGCAGTGAGAGTCGGTCTTCCCGCGTATGTGTACGGAAGGTTTCACCATAATTGTTGCTGAGCATCATCACCCCGGAATTTCCCACCACAGCAAGGTTGCCTTTGTCGCCGACCGCAACTGACATCAAAGTTTCTTCAGCATCTGAATTGACCTGATCCCAGGTCTCCCCAACGTCTTGGGAATAAAACAGATGCCCACGCAATCCGTATACCAGCACCTCATTAACATTGCCGTTACCACTCACACCGAACAACGAACCGTCATAAGGGCTCTCCTGCATCTCCCAGGTTTCACCCAAGTCCGTCGAACGATAAATAATGCCTGCCTCACCGACAATAAACATCGCACCACCGGTAATTTGATTGATGGCATTCAGGTGAAATCTTTCTGGATTATCAAGCCGCGGCCCCCAGTTATTCCATGTTTTCCCGCCGTCTTCTGTTTTAAAGAAAAAGCCGTAGGCTCCTACTACAAAGCCGGTCTGGTTATCGAGAAACCATAAATCAAGTAAAGGTTTACTAGGTCCGACATCAGCATCAAATTCAGCATCCTCCTGCGCAAACTGAGCCTCTTCTAGCTGATATTCCAAATCTGCAACTTGATCTTCGGGAGCATTCGCCACTAAGTCTTCAATCTTGGCAACACGTTTTTGTGCCTGGGCAATCACCATTTCATTGGCGACAATACCGTCAAACTGCTTGTGCCAGGTTTCACCGCCATCCTGACTATTTAAAATTATGGCTCCGTGCCCGACGGCCCAACCATTTTTTTCATCGGCAAAGGTCACTGAGGTAATTAGGGTAGCAACAGGAACCTGCGCTTGACTCCAACTATTGCCATCGTCATCGGAATAGATGATATGCCCTCGCTGACCAACAGCTACCAAGCGTTTACCAGCCGTGGCAACATCCAGCAATAGCGTATTGGGCGCCAGCTCTGTTTCCATAGCGTTTGTATCCAGGACGTCTTTGCCTGCCGCGTAGGCAACAACACTGACAGACAGCCCCAGTGTCAATGCAGCCAGCAATCGTTTCAGATTAAGTGGAGAGTTATATCCCATTCCATTTAGCCTTTGAGTTAGCGTAGATTATTTAAATATCATTCAAACCAGGAAAAACTGCGGCAGGAACACAACCGGCAATCTTCACCCCAAGCGAAACGTATCAAATTAAAAGATAGTAAATGCCCAAGCAAAGACAAGCTTATCCAAGTGGATAAGCTTGAATAGTTTAAACTCTCTAGTGGTTTAGCGCGTGCCCCTCCGACGTAACGACTGAGGACTGAAATAACGACGATCAGGAACTTCATTAGTGAATACCAAAGTAGACCGCTCTTCTGTATCCAGCCCCTGAACATGGTAACGGCGAGCCTGCAGATCATAGAAAATATCCAAAGCCGTCCAGGTGCAGGGCAACTCGTAGTAATTCTTGAGCAGAGCCATGCTGATACGCCACAAATCTCCCCTGCCATCGTACTGGTCAATAAGCGCAATATTCCAGCTGTCTTCATCAATGTAGAAAACACGCTTGGAGTAAATATGCCGTGCACCTTCTTTTAAAGTAGCTTCGACGACATGCACCCGGTGTTTTTCAAAACGGGTGTATGCAGGGTTAATGTGGGAGACGCCAAGCAAGTCAGAATATTTCAAACCAGCCTGAGAGGCCTCATAGCTGTTATAAGGAATGTACATTTCCTTCAGGCCGACATATTTCCAGTTATAACGGTCGGGAGCGCCGTTAAACATATCAGTATCGTCTGCTGTCCTGAGGTTATCCGCACCTGCGATAGGTGAGTCATAGGCCAGATTAGGCGCCCGGCGCACCCGACGCTGCCCGGCGTTGTAACCCCAGGCCTGACGTGGTTCTTCAACCTGGTCGAGGGTTTCGTGTACAAGTATCGCACCACCTGCAAGCCGTGCCGGTGAAATGGTAAAAGAAAGATAATAGAACAATATATTCTTCAAACCTTTTTCATCGATCTCGGGGTTGAACATGTTCCAGAAAACTTCCTGCTGGGATTTAACCAGAGAATACTCACCATTGCGCTGAATGGCGGCTTCCGCTGAACGGCGGGTCACAAATACACCGCGCCAGCGAGTCAGGTGGTTCCAGATCGCCTGTAATGCCTGACGGTCGTTAGATCCATGCAGAATTGGAAATGGAATACCGCCATAGGCTCCTGAAATACCATTGCCGTCTTTACCCAGTTTGGCCTGGGTGGCATTTTCGAAAGTGCCTTTATAAACATGTTCCGGAGCTGAATGTGAACGCCGGGTTTCATAGATGGGAAGTTTGAAAGTGGTAGGGTAGGTTCGAAACAGGGCTTTTAAACCTTCAGTCAAATAAGCTTCGTACTTGTCAAAATTCTGAGCAGTAATGGTTTCTATCGGCTTGTCAGACTTGAATGGGTCTGGATGGTGCTGCCCTGCACGTTGATATTCAGCGGGAGGTTTGGTAATACCTCCCGTCCATTTAGGAATATCCTTCCCATTGCCATCTCTGATGGCACCAAATGGTGTCAGGTCTTTATTTAATCTGGCAGCCTCTCCCGCCGATACGGCTGCATTCAAATTTGTGGAAGCCAGGGCAAACGACAACAGGCCACCGAGCAATAGCTTCTTATGGTTCATAGACATGTTATTCCTGATTAGAGTCAGTATTGGGTGGTTGGCCGTGAGAGCTGTACCGGCATGCAATAGAAGTCCGGAACAGAATCCCCCTCTCAACGCAAAGTACTTAATTTTTATTCTTGAATTTCGCTTGCAACATTTTGATATTAAATAGCTTAGTTTAGTGCCTATATTTGTCTACGGAAATCCCTATTCTTTTGGTAACAAAATATTGACCATTATTAACACAATCACAGCCATTGGCCACTTACTTCAGGCTTTTACTCACCACTTCAAAGACATCCCGTGAAAGAGCAGGCTCTTTACCGATCCGCTTCAACGAACTCAGCATCAACTCGCTTCTCTCAACTTCATAACGCCGCCAGCGGGTCAACGGAGTCACCAGCCTTGCCGCTATTTGAGGGTTCAGACGATCCAGCTTCAGTACCCAATCCGCCAGTAATTCATAACCTGCCCCATCAACTCTATGAAAGTGTTTCCAGTTTTGCCCGCCAAATACACCTATGACTGACCTGATCTTGTTAGGGTTTTTTTCCGAAAAAAGCGGATGCTCAGTCAGCGCTCTGATCTGGTCAACTTGACCATAATTTTCGTTCATGGCCTGCACACTGAACCAGCTTTCCATAACGAGGGCATCATGCTGCCAACGTTCGTAGAATTTTTCTAATGCCTTATCTGCTTTGGCATCATTCGCAGACAGTATTGCAGTCAGCGCAGCCAGTTCGTCGGTCATATTGTCTGCGGCATTAAGCTGGTCAAGAGCAACGTCTCCCACCGCGCCATGTTGACCAGAGGCCAACAACTGCAACAGAGCATTTTTAAACGCACGCATACCAATGGCCTGACTGCCGGTGCCTGCCCCCTGGGCCAGGGTCGTCATCGCACGATAACGATCCATCATTTTAGCGCCAAAGTCTGCAACCAAAACGGACAACATTTTAGTCCTTGCTGCCAACATTGCGTCCACATGGATTAATTCGCTTTGCTCTGCCAGAGAGGACAAGGAAGGCACATTGATCATTTTTGCCAGCATCGCGTAGTCTTCACCTTCGTCGTCCAACACGGCACCGAAGGCCTCGAGGTACGCGGAATTCACCTCCAGACTTCGACCAGCTTGATGCGCCCCCATCATGGCATTTAACGCGTCTGTTGCCAGTCTTTGACCAGCATCCCAGCGATTAAAACCATCACCATCATGAGACATAAGAAACTTCAGCTGCTCGTGACTATAGTCATAGTCAATTTTTACCGGCGCAGAGAAGTGCCGGAATAAAGAAGGTACAGGTCGCGTGGGCACCTGGGTAAATTCAAAAGACTGCTCGGCTTCTGTAATTTCCAATACGGTTACCCGAGAAATCTGATCAGGTTCCGGTTGGGAGGCGATAACAACGGGTATATCAGCACCATCGCCGCCAACCAGGCCAATAGCCATCGGAATATGGAAAGGATCTTTCTTATCCTGTCCAGGTGTAGGGGGACAAGATTGCTTCAACGTTAGTTTGTATACTTGGCGTTGGCTATCGTACTCATCCGATACCTTTACCCTGGGCGTCCCTGACTGGGTGTACCAGCGCCTGAATTGAGTCAGATCACGACCACTCACCTCTTCCATACAGGCCACAAAATCGTCCGTTGTGACCGCCTGGCCATCGTGCCTGGAAAAATATAGATCAGCCCCCTCGCGGAATTTTGCCGCACCTAACAGCGTATGCAGCATACGAACAACTTCTGCCCCTTTTTCATAGACTGTCAAAGTGTAGAAGTTCGATATTTCCATATAGGAATCCGGCCGAACCGAATGCGACATTGGGCCCGCATCCTCCGCAAACTGCGCAGTCCTGAGCAGGTTTACATCCTCGATACGTTTAACTGCCCGTGAATGCATATCCGCTGAAAATTCGGAATCACGAAAGACGGTAAAACCTTCCTTGAGACTCAGCTGAAACCAGTCACGGCATGTAACCCTATTACCTGACCAGTTATGAAAATATTCATGGGCAACGATAGCTTCGACACGCTGGAAAGTTGTATCAGTAGCCGTTTGAGGATTCGCCAGAACACAGGAAGAATTAAAAATGTTGAGTCCTTTATTCTCCATCGCCCCCATATTGAAATCGCTGACCGCCACAATATTGAAGATATCCAGATCGTATTCACGCCCATATACCTCTTCATCCCATTGCATAGACCGCTTCAGGGAGTCCATTGCATGGTCGCATTTGCTCAGGTCATGGGGCTCGACATAGATACGCAATTGAACGTTCCGGCCCGACATAGTCTGGTAGTGAGACTCAACGAATTGCAGGTCACCTGCCACAAGAGCAAACAGATAGCAGGGTTTCTTGAAAGGATCTTCCCAGGTGACCCAATGCCTTTCCCCTTCGCGCCCTTCCTCGATCGGATTACCGTTGGAAAGCAATACCGGATATTTTGCAACCTCCGCTTCAATGGTGGTTTTGAACTTGGACATCACATCCGGACGATCGAGATAATAAGTGATGCGCCTGAAACCTTCCGCTTCACACTGGGTGCAAAACATGGTGCTGGATCTATACAAACCTTCAAGGCAGGTGTTTTCCTGTGGTTTGATCCAGGTCACCACATTCAGGATGAATGATTTAGGAAGCCGCTCAAGGGTTAATCCTTCGTCATCCAACTGGTATTCGCTAGGCTGTAGCTCCCGACCATCCAATACCAGGTGCAATAATTCGACATCCACACCATCCAACCGCAAAAGATTATGGAAGTTCACGGCAGCAGGATTTCGCCGCATATGCAGCTGCGAGGTAACTCGGGCGCCATCTTCAAATAATTGAAAGCGCAGATCAGTTTCGTCGATGAGAAAATCGGGGGGTCTATAATCTTTGAGGTAAATGGTACTGGGCTGGCGTTCTTTCATAACGGACTCTTCTGGTTCGTTTAAGTTCTTGTCGTTATTTAGCGGGATTTTCCCGGACTCAATGGGTAGGGTGGAACTCGACTTCATAGGAGGTGAATTTCCGGATATTAATGCATCCGGTATCCAGAATCAGATACTGCCCCTTAATTCCCTGCAACGTGCCGGTAACGACGGGGTCTTTTTCTGGGTTAAGACTTTTAACTTTTACCGGATATTCTAACACCGGGTAACGTATGGAAATCGGATTCACATCACTCAACCGGGTAACTTCCGCATTACTTTCAGTCTGAATGAGCTGGTCGATTCCCTGATTAAACCCGGACAACAAACGGTCCTTCTGAGCAATAAGATCCATTGGTTCAGGATCACCTTTCAACATGGTTTGCCAATGGGTACGGTCACTCACTTCAGTACGAATCAGGTCTTCCACCAAGCCGGACATTCTCCGATTATGCACCCGCAGAATAGGTAGTGCCTGGGCGGCCCCCTGATCAATCCAGCGCGTAGGTATCTGGGTCTGGCGCGTTATTCCCACTTTAAGACCTGAAGAGTTGGCCAGGTATACCACATGAGGCACCATGCAGTGGGTTTCGCCCCACGTCGGTTCACGGCAGGTGCCTTCAAAATAATGGCATTTTTCGGGACTCATAATGCAGGCATCGCAACGGGCAAGTTTTTTAAAACAGGGAAAGCAAAAGCCCTGGCTGAAGCTTTTCTTGGTTCTACGCCGGCAATAGCTACAGAAAATATTACCGCTGAATTTCAGCTCGATGGTTTTCCCTAATAAGGAGTTTAGCTCAACGGAATGGTCTCCCACCCGTAGCTTATAGAGGACCCTATCGTCAGCCCCCTGATTCAGATCGCTGGACATTTTGTCCAGGCACCCCACAACAGATTCAGACAATGGACTTCTCTCTACTTTTCTCGAGTATAAACATTATATTTCTACAAATATCAGCCAGCCTGGATACAAGCTTTCCGGCAAGGCATAACAACCACCTCTATGCAGCTACCCGAAAGCTCAAAAGCCCGTCACTAACGATATAGGCATAGACTGTTTACCGGCCAATTTTAATGCCTGGTGGCATTTCCTTCAGTTTGACCGGGAGCCCAGACTCCCTCACTAGGCTCAGTACCAACCCCTGATTTGGCATCGCAGGGAGTTGGCCTGTCTTTGGCGATATAACCTACTCTTTGCTCTTCGGGTAGGCCATTGGCGTCTTCATAGGCAATTATCGCATCCAAACAAATAGCTTTTTGTTCTCCTGTAAGCTGTCGACCATCAGGCCAGCGTCCAAGTTCAAGGGATTTTTTCAGGGATTCGTAAACCTCAGGAGTCAGGTTTTTTGCGACTTCGATAAAGGACATATCATTCTCCGGTTCAGGGCCCGAACTATATCACACAGGCCCATTCTTCAATCAATTACAGATCATTGAAGAAAAACAGTTGACTTGCGCATGATAATCATTATCATTTGCATTGTGTGTTTGATCCCACACAAACTCTCATCAGAGTATTCACAGCATATTAGAGGGTCAGGCGGGAGCGAGTTTTAACAGAGAAACCCTAAAGTTTCTTCAACGCTCTCCCTGCTCTCATTTTTTTATGCATGTTATTTTGAATTTTTATCTTGATTAGAACACTTGCTTCTCCAACATCTTCCTAATCGCGCAGTTTCAGCAATAGCCCCACTCCCACCAATCCAGTCATAAAACCCAGGACATGAGCAGTATTGGCCAGGTGAATACTGAACAGGTCACTTAAGCCAAAAATCCCCATAAACATCCACAGGATACTCATGACTACCAGGCTTTGGCTGACCCAGATATCTTTTTTGGGTGCCAGTACGAACCCTGCGGCATGGGCTCCTATCAGGGCATAAACCACACCAGAAAAGCCGGCAAAGCCGGGGCCGCTCATAATGAACTGCCCCAGATTACCGATCAGTGCACTACAGAATACCAGCAGGATAAAACCCGCAGGGCCGAGATACTTTTCAAGGCTACGTCCGAATATCCATAACGCCAGCGAATTAAATAGCCAATGCAGCACGCCCCAATGAAGCCAGGCCGGGGCAATTAACCGCCAAAACTGATGCTCCCTGATAATCCACTTCAAGCCTTCCATTGGATTGGCCATTTGTGGGAATGGCACAGCATAACGATCCAATATGAGAAAATACTGATAGGTATCGAACTGACCGAACCCGGTCCACAACGCCGTTACCAGCAGGCTCAACAAGAGCAGACAAATGACAGGATATCCGACAAACCGTGAAAAGACCGGTTCGCTAATAATTTCGCGTCCACGAAACCAGGACCGTACCTGGTCTTGCAAGCGGGTATCCATCAGGTACCTTTGCGCGGCATCCATCACGATAGGACGATGAGCCGCATCGTTAACCCATACGATTTGTTTGCCGCGTTCTTCTGAAATCTGAACACCTACGCGCTGTGATTGCAGATACCGATAAAGCGGTTCGATATCGACGTCCAGGTCCAACTCGAGAACTTTTTCCATTAATTATCCAGTCCGACTCCAGAGGGAATATCACGGGTAACATCGACCCAGACAAAGTTTTCCTTCTTGAGATGTTGTTCGCCAGACATTCGATAGGCAACCAATTTGCCGTACTTGACAGCACTGTAATCCAGGCAGGCTATGTTCTCGCGCACGGGGCGAGGCTCACCGTCAAGCCAGTAATGCCCGACGAACAGCGGTTGCTCTTCTGGGCCATAGAAAACCAAGCGGGACCGCTCTTCCTCGGAGAGCGGGCGATGCATCACGTCCTCCGGTAAGCCATCAGGTTGAAACACCACGTCATCGTAGGTTTCTGGATCCAGAGCCCAGAACTTGGTACGGAAAAAGGTGCGCACATAGCCGTCGCCACTCTTCATCGACAGTCCCTTAGGTAACGGCATGTCAGTTCCCCGCAGCAAACGATCCATCACATGCCCGGCAAAACTTTCACGGACAGTGGAAGCGTGTAGAAAATCATCATCGATAATGGCATCGGGGTGCATTTCCAAAAATGGCTCAATCAGGCTGCGATCCCAGCAGGCGTGCACTACACGGAATTGTGGAGTGTCGATCAGTAACGGCAGGGTCAGGAACCATTCAAGAAAATAGTTCCATTCATGTCCGTAGTTGGCAAATTGTTCCAGGGTTTCTCGAATCACCCGTTCATGGCGGTCTGTATGTTCGCGCAAATAGGTCTTATTACTTCCAGGTCGGGCATGGGTGCAATACCCCAGAGCATTATATTCATGGTTACCCATAACAATGCGGGCAGTGCCCTGCTCTACCATGTCGCGCACAATATGCAGGGCCTCCCGGATACGGGGACCGCGATCCACAATATCACCGACAAATATTGCCTGCCGGTTACGATGTCGATAGACCCCATTGACCTTTTGGTAGTCCATCTTCTCCAGCAAAATGCCTAGGGTTTTCGCACACCCATGCACGTCACCGATAAAGTCAAAACCTTCAAAGCGCTCAAACTCCGAGCCTTCGTTCATTACTGCCATACTTCAGTACACCCCATCCTGCCTATCACTTGACCAACCCAGCTTATCCCGGCAAATCTGGTAAAAATTGTGGTTTACCGGATGTATCAGCCGGAGTTTCTGCGGCTTCTTGCCGATAGTGACGGTATCTCCGGGTGCGCATGTTATATGAGTCTGCCCATCACAGCTGACATGAGGATAGGTTTGGTTATAGTCGCCAATAACCACTTTAATTTCGCTGTTACCATCGACAACTATGGGCCTGCTGCTCAGGGTATGCGGAAACATGGGCACCAGTGCTACGGCGTCGATTCGCGGATGCATAATGGGTCCGCCAGCAGAGAGTGCGTATGCCGTTGAGCCTGTGGGCGTGGTGACAATCAAGCCGTCTGAACGCTGACTGTTGACGAATTGACCTTCTATATACAGATCAAAACCAATCATCCGCGTGGATTTGCCAGGGTGCAGAACGATATCGTTGAGTCCGCACCCATAACCTATTGGCTCACCATCGCGCTTAACCGTGGCGTCAAGAAGAAAGCGGGATTCTTCAATATATTTTCCACCTAGGACCTCACCTACCTGGGTTTCAATTTCTGCAGGCAAAATGTCGGTCAGGAAGCCTAACCGTCCCCGATTAACCCCAAGTACAGGCACATTAGAACCGGCAAGAGCACGGGCAGCCCCTAGCAAACTGCCATCCCCACCCACGACAATAACCAAGTCACATATTTCGCCCAGCATCTTCTTGCTGGATACCTGGGCACTATGGCCAGGCATAGCGGCTGCGGTGGATTCTTCAATAATGACTGAATAGCCCTCAGAGAACAGGAAAACCTTAAGTCGCTTGAGTGTATCCACTACCTGGGAGCTTCCCATGCGGCCGATCAGTCCGATATTTCTGAATTGTTCCATAGATACCCTTAAACCAGATTTCCCGTAATGGTAACCAACTTGGCCGGGATTGTAGAGGATTGCGCCGCAAGGGTCTGCCCAAAATAGTCAATTGCCATTTACAGGCATCGGTTTACACCAATCAAAGGCAATAAAACAAGGCTCTTCAGGCACTCATCCGGCTGCTACACTGCAGCCATGAATAATACAGCCATCAATAACGCCCAACAGGCTCTGAATGACCTTCATTGGGTATTGACCAGCCCTTTGCTGGCAATACACTCTGACTATTCACCGGATATCCCTCAGGTTGACTTAACTTCAGTTACTCCGGGAAATCTATTGGCAGCACTCGCCAGCCAAAAGAGTCACTTTCTGGGGCCTTATTTCGAATCACTCTGGAAGTATGCCATTGAGCAATCCCGCAACCTTGAACTCATCTATCACGGCCTGCAAGTGAGGCGCAACAACCGGACCTTGGGAGAATTTGACTTCATCCTGCGCAACAAACGGAACAATAGACTGGTGCACCAGGAAATAGCGGTGAAGTATTACCTCGGCGTGCCTCTGCCCTCAACTCAATACCCGGATCAATCTGCCTGGTTTGGTCCAAACTCTATTGATCGGCTGGATCTCAAACTTGCGAAACTTCTCGATCAGCAGGTACATCTGTCTGATCACCCGGAGTCGCAAGCCCATCTGACCGATTTGAACCTCGGCCAGCCTGTAAAACAAATGCTGCTGAAGGGATACCTTTTTCAACCCATGGGTGAAAGCCTACTGCTGCCGCCGTACGGCAATCCGGATGCCACACCAGGAGAATGGCTTAGCTTTGATCAACTGGAAGAGCTTGGCAAGTTGTGCAATCAGTGGCAAATACTGCCTAAATTACATTGGCTGAGCCCAGCCCAGTGCCCTGAGTCTAAGGTCTTGTCATTTCGGGAAATGGCCACCGAGTTACAACAACATCAAGGCAGGCCACAACTGATTGCAGCAATGAAGCCTGTAGCAGGTGATTCAGGAAATCAAGTGACAGAACTCAGCGCAAAAAATAGCGGCGAACTGAGCTATAAAGAATCGCACCGGTATTTCGTGGTCAGCGAACACTGGCGCTCACATGCACTGGCTTCACTTGAAACTAATCTACTAAGCTCGTACGCCTGACTCATAACCAGTCTCCATCCTTGTGCCACTCTAGTGTCTGCCTGGAAACCGGTGTTTCTGGCCGTACACTAACCAAGCCTGAGTTTGCGCATCACTGACGCTGACTACTCACTTTACCTCGAACCATCACCTCGAAGCCCCTGTAAACCTCCAGTATGAACAAATACCACCTGCCTTGTGGTAAAGGCTTGGCTCTGCGTCAATTGGAGTAGCGCCAGAAAAGCCTTACCACTATATACAGGCTCTAACGGCAAGTTTAACACCGAAGTAACACGGGTTAGGTCTGCGAGCATGGCATCATCCCAATGCCCATATCCCCGCCCTTCAAAGCCAGCTAACAGCTCCCATGATGTCCCGGATTTATCGTCAATGACTCGCACAGGCGACCTGCTGCCAGCATTGGATTCAGAATATTGTTGCAGCCGGGAAAGCCTATCTCCGATACCTTGACGCAGAGCATCAGCTGATTTGACGACAGTTATTCCCAGTAGTTTATGAGGAGATACTTCTGCCGCAAAGCCTGCCAGTGTGCCGCCACTGCCAACCGGCATCACCAGGGTTGCCGGCTCCGGCAATTGTGCGTATATCGCACTTGCCCATTCTCTAACGCCGGCAATACCCAGCGAATTACTTCCACCTTCAGGAACGACAAAAGGCTGATGATCCTGCCAAGGAGATACTGCCAGCCACTGAGGTAATTCCCCGGCCACCCATTTTTCATCGTCTCGTTGACGGTATTCCTCCGTGGACACTGTGATCAGAGTCATTCCCCACCGTTGTGCGTCTGCAAGTGTCGGCGTCAGTTGCTTCCTCCACTGCCCCCGAATTATCCCAATAGTCGGAATGCCCATCCGCTGTCCGGCATATGCTAAGGCGTGAATATGGTTGGAGTAAGCCCCGCCAAAACTGACTACAACAGGCTTAGCCAACTGCTTGGCTGCTTGAAGGTTCAGCTTAAGTTTGTACCATTTATTCCCGGATATTTGCGGATGGATAAGATCACCACGAACAACTCGAAACTGATATTCGCTATTCAGTAGCTTGGCCATCGCTAACGGTTGAATGATGGGAGTCGGACTTAGAGCCAGATCCATTACAGATGACTATCTAACTCGTCAACACGCACATAAAGATGAATCAAGCTAATTCACCTGATGCTCTTCGCATCGATTGCTTTCACCTGATATGTAGTCAGACGGCGCTGCTACCCGGGTTAAGGACTTGCCACAAGTGCCACGGCCGGGTTGCTTGAAATCACAGGCGGGGTGTTCATAGTGGTTGAGCCATTCGAGATATTGCTCCTCAGTGACTGAGCAGCGTTCAGCCACATAGGCCGTTGGACCGTCCATATAGCGGCGAATATCCTGGGCCGGTAAGGTAAGGTGCCCTGCTCCGGGATGGTAGACGACGAAGACCACATCCAGTTCAGCCAACTGACCAAGAACATCGCCCTCCGCACTCTCTTCCAGCTGTTCTTTGAGCTTCATTATTTCAGCCTTGAACTGATCTTCGCGCTCATTTCGATAGTAAATTTCCGCTTCTCGGCGATCCAGCTGCTCCTTCAGAATGGTTAACTCACCCTCCATCCTCTGCTTGAGGCGATCCGCTTCGTCACCGGGCAAAGCAGCGGATAACTCTTTTTCCAGCATCGCCAGTTTTTTCTTATGTTGAGCGAGGTCGTCCTGAAGGTTCAGGAACTGATCACTGCGTTTTTGCAGCTTTGCCTTGGTTTGCTCATAAAGTACGCGACTTTGCTGAAGGCTTTGCTCCGCCTCTTGAAGCTTGTTTTTGTGGGCCTGGACTTCAATTCTATATTTGCGGGTGATTTCTTCAATTTCTGCCTGTTGCTGACTGGACAACGTTTTAATACGTAGGCGTTGCTCTTTTAGCAGACGGGCGAGCTTAACCCGATGACGCTGCTCCAGATCCTTTAACTGGGCATCCGCTTCCGCTTGGGATGGTCCGGATGCTTCAGGCATTAAAACTGGAATATCTTCATCATCGTCATTTTTAATAGACTTTTTAGCCGATCTGCCGGGTTTTGTAGGCTCCAGCACAGGCACGTCATCTTCCTGCTCGTCTTTTTGTAGTGGAACAAATTCGAACCCCAGACGATTCTCCTGCAATGCCTTTTTGATAACCTGGAAATCATTACCACCCGGCCGCATATCAGGGTCCCACAAATCACGCTGATGCCAGGAGATGGCACACTGGCTGCGACAGGCCAGACGTATAGGACCACCACCAAGATCCGGCCCAGAACCCGAAATAGAAGCCAGACGTTTCAACGGCACATTCCACTCAGGATCAGCTAAGCCTTCTTCATCAAAATAAAGGGTGAAAAACACTAACGCCCTTGGTGCCAGCTGCTGATTTACCTGGACATATACCGCACTTATTTCGGTATCTCCAAGATCAGACAAAGGAACAACATTGTCCAAAATAGCTTCGAACTCGCTGTAACGCATTTGTCTGGATACGTACTGATCCTCAAGAAAAAGAACCGCTTCGTATGAATCTTCTTTGGTGGGCCTTGGCATTTTGAAATCCTGACTCGTCTACAGCAACCGGCGTAATTCATCCTGTCCGGGATACACAACTAACACATGGGCGGAAGTCTATAAAAGCTAGCACGTTCGCCAGACCTTGTCAGTCAAGCTTTAGTGGACATCCGGATTAAAAATCGTGGGACTAAGGGGAAGCAATCCCAGACACCTGATACAAGTTGATCAAAGAATAACCATATTGTTGATAACAATCTGTGCTGATCTTAAAAAAATCTACAGATTAAGGCTGCCGATTATATTCAACAATTAGATATATCCCCACCTGCTTTAGTAACTGGCCTTAATTGTTAATATATGACGGTTATAACTAGGCCATATTGCCGATATATCCGATTAAAATATATCGACGCAACCCAGCGCTGCCTGCAACGGCACCCAATGGTGCGATATTAAATCAACGGAGACAACCTCCATCATTCGACAAAGACTATTCGATGGGACGCTATGAGGAAGGAAAAAGTAGGGAAAAGCAGAATAGAAAGGCAGATGCGGCTGAATGCCACACCTGCCTTTCTATAGGTAGAATCAAATCTCAAATAATCCAGATAATCAGATTTCGGCTGCCAGTCTACTGCCCTGATTTATAGCACGTTTGGCATCCAGTTCAGCCGCCACATCAGCTCCACCAATCAAATGCACTGACTTACCAGCATCAACCAGAGGCTGATACAACTCCCGCAAAGGCTCCTGACCTGCACAAATAATGACAGTATCCACAGGCAAACATTTGGCTTCACCATTGATGGTCAAATGGAAGCCTTCATCGTCTACTTTGGTATATTCACAACCAGACACCATTTTAACGTTACGGTGTTTCAACGATGTGCGATGAATCCAACCAGTGGTTTTACCCAGGTTCTTACCTACTTTGGAAGTCTTACGCTGCAGCAGATAAACCTCTCTTGGGCTGTCGACGGTCTCAGCTTCTACGCCATTAACTCCGCCACGGTGACCCACCTCCAGATCAACGCCCCATTCACGCATAAAGGCACCAATATCGAGACTTGGGGACTTGCCTTCATGAGTAACAAACTCCGAAACATCAAACCCTATACCACCTGCACCCACTACTGCGACCTTTTGACCGACAGGTTTACGCTCAAGAAGGGCATCCAGATAGCCAATCACTTTGGGGTGATTAACGCCTTCGATTTCCGGCGTCCTGGGTACCACGCCTGTTGCCAGCAGCACTTCATCAAACTCCTTTAGGTCTTCTGCCGTCACCCGGGTATTCAAATGCACTTTCACTTGATGCTTTTTTAACATTCGATCGAAATAGCGCAGTGTTTCGTAAAACTCTTCCTTGCCCGGTATTCGTTTAGCCACATTGAATTGACCACCGATCTTATCGGACGCATCAAACAAAGTGACATCATGACCACGCTCAGCAGCGACGGTAGAGGCCGCCAACCCTGCCGGACCCGCACCTACAACAGCGACCCTTTTAGGCGCAGCTGTTTTTATGTAGGCCAACTCGGTTTCATGACAGGCCCGCGGATTAACCAGGCAAGAGGTTAACTTCATCTGGAAAGTATGGTCCAGACAAGCCTGGTTACAGCCGATACAAGTATTCACTTCGTCCTCAAGATCCTGCTCTGCCTTTAAAACAAACTCGGCATCGGCGAGGAAAGGACGGGCCATGGAAACCATATCAGCATCACCTTCAGCCAACACCTTTTCGGCTATTGAAGGCATATTGATGCGGTTGGTGGTGATCAACGGAATGGAGACTTCTTTTTTAAGCTTCGCAGTCACCTTGGTAAAGGCTGCACGGGGCACCATAGTTGCGATGGTGGGCACGCGCGCTTCATGCCAACCAATACCGGTATTGATAATAGTTGCACCGGCTTTTTCAATTTCCTTGGCCAAAACAACCACTTCTTCCCAAGTGCTGCCATCTTCAATCAGGTCAAGCATGGAAAGGCGGTAAATAATAATAAAATCAGGACCTACGCGCTCACGAACCCGACGCACCACCTCGATAGGAAGCCGGATACGGTTTTCATAATCCCCCCCCCACTGGTCTGTACGCTTGTTGGTATGACTCACAATGAACTGATTAATGAAGTAACCTTCAGAACCCATGATCTCCACGCCGTCATAGCCTGCTTCCCGAGCCAGCTTCGAACAGTTTGCATAGGCCTCAATCTGCTCATCAACTTCTTCTGTCGTTAATTCATGTGGAGTAAACATGTTGATGGGAGCCTGAATCGCTGAAGGTGCGACCAGCTTTGGATTATAGGCATAGCGACCGGCATGCAGAATTTGCATACATATCTTGCCACCGGCCTCGTGTACCGCCTGGGTAATAACTTTGTGATGTTCCGCATCTTCAGGAGTATCCATTTTGGCAGCACCTTTGGCCACGCCGCCTTCAGGATTTGGCGCAATACCGCCAGTAACAATCAGCCCCACACCACCTTTCGCCCGTTCAGCATAAAAAGCAGCCAGGCGGTTAAAGCCATTTGGCGACTCCTCAAGCCCAGTATGCATAGACCCCATCAAAGTCCTGTTACGCAGTGTCGTAAAACCCAGGTCCAAGGGGGATAAAAGATTGGGGTATTTCTTAAACCCAGGTGCTGATTGTGACATGCCGCTCTCCTCTCAATACGATTACGAGTTATTAATTCACACGAGTTATTAATTCACAGTAGTTCGATTAATCATTCTGGCAACCTGCGGCAACCTAAATTCGCTTACTCAGGAACCATGCCCAAACATCAGTTATAAAACTGATCTGATTTGGAATACACAGCCCGATTTGCCGGAAGCTAGTCATTCGACTTTTTATGGTGGGTTTAAGTTAGTATGATGGCAGGCGTCAAACAATATCCCTTAGCAACATATTTTTACCCTTAAAACACACGCGGACCGCATTTTTAACGGGGCAATTATCATGCAATTGGGCGACATTTCAGTTAGCTACGTAGCACTAATGGCCCGTGCGCTTACCCTGCAAGGAAGCAACCCCAACACCATCATGCAGGAGTTTGGTATAACTTCTGAGGCCCTGGCCACCCCCAAAACCCGGATCAGCATTCCCAGATTTATGAGGCTTGGTCATGCACTGATAGAGCGATTTAGCGTCCCGAGCCTGGGTTTGCTGATGGGGCAACAAATTACCATTTCCCACCTTGGCTTGTCCGGCTTCGCAGGCATGACATCAACCAATCTAGCGACAGCCATCAACCTTTGGATTCATTACGAAAGACTAAGTAGCGAGAATAAAAGAGGTACCAGTCGTTTCTACCTTGAGAACGCGCTTGGCGTGGCGCAGTTTTACTCCATCAGCCCCTATAATAACTACAACTATTTTGTCGTGGACTGCATTTTGGCCGGCTGGTATCGCCTGGCTTGTTGGTTAACCGAAGAAGCAAATGTATTGCAGGAAGTGCAAATTGAATTTCCTGCCCCAGCCTATGCCAAGGAGTATGCTGCACTTTTCCAATGCCCAGTCAGGTTCAATCAGCCACGTAACGCCCTGGTGATCAAAACAGAAGCACTTGCTTACAAATCTCTTTATGCCCACCGGGCAACACATCAGGACGCTGTTGAACTATGCAACCGTGAACTGTCCGCACTATTGGGATCCCAGTCATTTGGTGAGCGAGTAAAGCAGATAGTAACCCCCCTACTTCAGCAAAAAGAAGTCAAACTCGAAGAGGTCGCCGGACAACTTGGCCTGACACCTTGGTCGCTACAAAGGAGATTGGAAAAGGAAAATAGAAGTTTCAAGGAAGTAGTGGATAACACCCGAAAAAGCATTGCTGCTCGTTATCTCAGCGCCACAGACCTGTCTATTGGAGAAATCAGCTTCATGCTGGGGTTTTCCTCCGCTGCAGCTTTTCATCGGGCTTTTAAACGTTGGTTCGGAGTCAATCCAAAACCATATCGGCTGGCGCACCAGCTCAGAGCGAACGACTGACTTTTGCATAGGATTGCGAAGAAATCGGTACAAATAAAGACACTAAAGTTCCTCTGCATCATCCAAGACATCGTCGTCTTCAAAATCCTCATAGCCAAGCTCTATGAGATCCTCAATATAATCCTGCATAACACTTACCTCATTTGGGTTATGCCAAACAAGATTAGCCAACGCTTATGACACTTTAATGACAATAGATGATCGATTATTCACCAGAAACATCACACTTTAAAAAGCTTGCTCACAGCCCTTTGGAGCCAGACCACACTATAGCAAATGCACTTATGGTAAGTTTAAACAGATAAAATCGAGAGGTTTTGAAGATTATTGAGGAATGCTTAATTTGAGAAATTCTTAAATAGTTGGCGGAGCGGACGGGACTCGAACCCGCGACCCCCGGCGTGACAGGCCGGTATTCTAACCAACTGAACTACCGCTCCGAATTGATCCCTAAGGATCGGAACTAGCCACAATCTCACATCCGCCATGACTGACGCCAAGATGTCAGGATGCTATAAGAAAGTGGTGGGTGGTGCAGGGATCGAACCTGCGACCCTCGCCTTGTAAGGGCGATGCTCTCCCAGCTGAGCTAACCACCCAGTCCATAGAACTGGTACCGATTTGAGACAAGTTGGCGGAGCGGACGGGACTCGAACCCGCGACCCCCGGCGTGACAGGCCGGTATTCTAACCAACTGAACTACCGCTCCGAATTGATCCCTAAGGATC
>JBNKFQ010000282.1:0-6091 GCA_050289385.1 Porticoccaceae bacterium
TCAGCGTCTGGTAACTCAGGCACTGGCCCTCGAACTCCAGTGCCTGGCGGTGCGGGGTGCGCACCACCTGCGCTTGAAATAAGTGATGGATACACTGATCTTTGGGATAGGCTATGGCGTTAGCATTGCAATCGACCAATAGCCGATGACGCTCTTCGGGCAATAGAAAGTCCAGTTGCGATAGTCGTGCTTGTGGTGCGGCCACCAGTGCCATCAATAAGCGCCGGTAATGTTCTATCAACCGCTCGACGCTGGCACGACTAAACAGATCCGTATTGTATTCCATACTGCCCATTAATCCCTGCTCGCCTTCCTCCAGGTTCAGGCTCAGATCGTACTTAGCTACCGCTAGCTCAAGTTCAACCGGTGTCAGAATTAAGCCCTCCGGCGGGTATTGCTGTTCGGGGAGATTCTGTAAAGCAAACAGGACTTGAAAAATCGGTGAGTAACTCAGGCTCCGCTGCGGTTGTAGCGCCTCAACCAAATACTCGAACGGAATGTCCTGGTGTGCATACGCACCCAATGCGGTTTCTTTCACCCGCGCCAGCAATTCCACAAACGACGGATCGCCCCCGACATCCGTGCGCATCACCAGCGTGTTGACAAAAAATCCAATCAACGCCTCGGTCCCGACGTGGGTTCGGTTCGCCACCGGCGAGCCCACCGCAATATCCTCACTGTGACTGTAACGGCTCAACAGCAGACTAAACGCCGACAGCAATGTCATATACAGCGTGACATCCTGCTCCCGACTCAACCGCTGCAACCCTTGCAACAAATCACAGGAAAACGCGATCTTCACATGGGCACCACGGTAACGATTCTCCTGCGGGCGCGGGTAGTCTGTCGGCAACGACAGCAACGGCGCCAACCCCGACAATTGCCGCTGCCAGTACTCCCGCTGCTGCGTCAATACCTGTTCACTCAACCACTGACGCTGCCAATGGGCAAAATCGGCGTACTGAATCGGCAACGGACTCAGCGGCGACGGGCGCTGCTCGACAAAGGCGCCATACAGACGGAATAATTCACTCTGCAACACACTGATCGACCAGCCATCTGCAACGCTGTGGTGCAGGGTGATCAACAGCGCGTGCTCCTCATCCCCCAGCCGCAGCAACTGCATTCGGCACAAGGGGCCGGTGCCGAGATCAAACCCCTGCCCAGCCTCTGCTTCGCACACCGTGCGCAATGTTTCCTGCCCCTCCAGTGTTCGTTCAATGACTCGAAACTCATCCGCTGGGGTAATCACCTGACAGACCTGCCCCTCCTGCGGCTCAAAGTGGGTCCGCAGGACTTCGTGGCGGGCAATGATAGCCCGCAGGCTTGCCAGCAACGCAGCGCGATCCAACCGCCCCCGCAGATGCAGCGCCAGGGGAATGTTGTAGTGTGCATTGTCACCTTCCAGCCGCCACAGAAACCATAACCGCTGCTGGGCAAACGACAAAGGTGGAGCTGTGGTGTGCGCCACCGGCACCAAGGGCAGGCTCTCGGTGCTGGGTTGCCACTGATCCAGCGTCGCCGCTAGATGTTGCAACACAGGCTGTTCAAACAGGTGGCGCAATGGCAGATCCCGCCCCAGGTGTTGTTTGATTCGATTCACCAGGCGGGTCGCCAACAGGGAGTGTCCACCCAAGGCAAAGAAGTTCGCATCGCGACCTACTTCACAGCGTTCAACAGATAATAATTCGGCCCACCAATCAGCCAGGCATTTTTCTGTTGTCGTTTGCGGTTCGGTGTAATCTTCCTCTGGTGTGTTATCGGCAGCAGGCAAGGCGTCAAGATCCAGGGTACCCGCCTTTGTCAAGGGTAAACGTTCAAGTAATGTAATGCGGCAAGGTAGATGATAACGGTAGGATTGCTGCCGTAAGTGATAACGCAGTTGTTTGCCGAGCTGATCAGGTACGCTTGTGTATTCAGTCGTAGGCACAATATAGGCGATAGGTTGTTGCAGTGAATCATTCCCTAAAATGACGGCGACATCGTTCACCAGCTCGGAGTCCGCCAGCAAGGCAGTGATTTTTTTACATTCCCGCTCTCGAAAAAAGTGACTGCAACCAACCAATTCAAGCTCCGAACCAGGTAACCAGCGGGCGAGTACTCCTGTGCGATAAAGTTTGATCGGTTCATGGCTGCGGAAGGTTTTTACTACCCAGTTTTCCACACCATCGGCATCAGCAGCATATCTATCGATGACAGTAGCTCTCATAGAAGCTTTCAGGGTAGAAGTTTTCAGGGGTGCTAGCACCGGGTTTATCACAGGATCACTCGTATACAATTCACCTAAAACACCTATAGGCACAAGACGCTGTTGCGCGTCGAGCAGGTAACTATTCTTTGCGGCACTGGGTCTCGTTCGATCATTCCCCGAAAAGCGCCAATGTGCCCGATTACCCCATTCGTACAGCAGCTCATGCTCTTCGTCCTTGGGCAGAATGTTTACACTCAACGCAGGAACATCAATAGCCGATTTTAGCGCCGCGACCATACCCGTGAGTGCAAGCTCCAGATAACCAATTACCCGTTCGGCACCAATCGATACATCGATAAGCGCATCGACGGAAAAGCTTTCGCCAAAATCATTGATAGAGATATTAAAGGGGTAATTGCTTCTTTCCTGCCCACCTACGGATAAAATACCAAACGCCTCTGACCCTCTAACTGCATCTATTGGTGGTGAATGCCGATAATTTAATAGTGCGCTGAACAAGGGAGTACCCACACTCACGCTGCTACAGCTCTGCGCCAAAGATAAAGGGGTTTGTTCAAACGCCAAAAGATCAGCAAGCGTTGTTTCCATATCCCTCAACAGTTGGCGTACACTTTTTCCCTGTAATCGGACTCTCACGGGAAGTGTGTTGATAAACAAACCGAGCATGCGTTTACCACGGTGTTTTCCCCGCATTCGGCCGGACATGACGGTACCAAAAACAACATCATCACGATTACTGCAGGTAGAGATCACTAATGCCCACGCACTGTGGAACAGTATCGCAGCACTGACTTTGAGCTCTCTTGCAATTAAACGAAGTTCCCCGGACAACTCATTGGCAAGTGTTTTACGAAACTCTTGAATGCTGCGGCCATCGCCATAAACATTCAGTAAATTAAACGGCGCCGTGGGTTGGCAAATATCCTGGAGTTGATTATTGAAATAGTTTCTAGCATCAGAGGTTTTATTCTGATTCAAGGCTTGAAAAACAAATTCACGAAATGGACAAGGCTGTGGTAATTGTTCTGACTGGCCCCTGGCAAAGGCCGCCATTTCCTCCAGCACGATTTCCATACCCATGTGATCAATAATTAAATGGTGCAACGTCAACAATGCATAGCAACAGCCGTTCGCATCATCGTTAATAACATCCAAATGCATCAGTGGCGCCTGTTGTAGATTCATCAACTGCGGTTCGTTAAGTCGTTGTTGTATTTGCACCTGTGCATCAACGCCGAAGTGCCGGCTCACTTCTCTCACGTGCAATTGCGCCTGCCTTTGAACAACTTGCACAGGCGTACTGATACCATCGCTGACAAATCCCGTGC
Organism: Porticoccaceae bacterium; assembly: GCA_050289385.1. Classification (GTDB taxonomy): domain Bacteria; phylum Pseudomonadota; class Gammaproteobacteria; order Pseudomonadales; family Porticoccaceae; genus JBNKFQ01. The sequence goes on from JBNKFQ010000282.1 coordinate 3,541, forward strand.
GCAACACCGTGTGTCGATCAATCACGCGCTGTAGCGCTTTAATAAAAGTCTCTATCTGCTCACGGACTGTTACCGAAAACCACATTTGCGAAACATAGGGGTCATGTATCGTACCCAGTTGGTGGTGGAACAACATCCCTTCCTGCAAGGGTGCCAGAGGATAAATGTCCTCAATATTTTCCATGCCACCTGGAATTACCGCTGCGATACGTTTTATGTCCTCGTCAGTTAACTGCACCAAACTCAACATATCAGGCTCAATGTGTTCGCAAGTCTGCGCAATAAGATTAGCGGGCACAACAGACGCTTCACAGTCATCGGCCTGCTTCGTATCAATGGCAACAGCTAAATCCGCCAGCGTGGGATTGCTAAATACCATGCGCACATCGCAGTGCACATCCCGTCGATCAAGTTCGTCAATGATCCTGATAACCAACAAAGAATGTCCACCCAGCGCAAAAAAATTGTCATTAACGCTGATACGTCGCTCTTTAAGCATCAACAGCTCGGACCAGATAACGGCAAGCGCTTTTTCTGTTTCGGTCTGCGGAGAAATATATTCATTGGCCGTAAATGCTTCTCTGGATGGCTCTGGTAAAGTTTTCTGATCGAGTTTTCCATTGGCGGAGATAGGTAATGCATTCAACTCAATAAAGGCAGCCGGTTGCATGTAACCAGGCAGCTTTTTACGTAGATAGTCAGAAAGTCCTTCAACCGAGGAATAATCACCGTCTTCAATCCGGTCTCCATTTTCCTTGCTAGAAATTTTTCCTTGAGTAAAAACCACGTAAGCCACAATGCATTTCTCATCCGGCTGACGATGATGAACTATGGCAGCACACTGTTTTATACTGGGCAATTCCCGTAATAAAGATTCGATTTCACCAAGTTCGATTCGAAAGCCACGGATTTTCACTTGATTGTCTTCGCGACCGATAAATTCAAGGTTGCCATCTGGTAACCAACGCACCCAGTCCCCCGTGGCATACATTTTCTCAGTGGTTGATTCACTGAAAGGGTTGGCAACAAACTTTTGCTTATTCAAGTCAGGTCTGTTGAGATAACCGCGGGCCAGTCCTTGACCTGCAATGTACAGTTGCCCTGGCACACCAACCGGAACCAAATGGCGGTATTTATCGAGAACGTAGACTTTTACGTTATCCAACGGCTTACCAATCACCGGTTTATAATGACGTACAGCCTGTTGCGCCGAATCGGGGTTTTCCAGCAGCCCCATTGTTGCACACACGGTAGTTTCTGTCGGGCCATAACCGTTAAACAATTTTCTTCGTTTTGACCATAGCAGAGCATCAACGGGCGCAATGGGTTCACCGGCGACGATCATGTTTTTGATCGATTGACATTTCTCCCTGGACAAATTGCTTAATAAAGCCGGCGGGAAGGTCGCATGAGAGATCTGCTTATCTTCAATCAATTGGCTCAGCGCTGTGGGAGAATATTTTTGCGATTCTGTTATCAGAACCAACCCGGCCCCGGAAATCAACATCATCGCTATTTCTGATGCAGCGGCATCAAAACTCAAAGAGGCAAATTGTAACCCTCGGCTAAACCTATCCACTGACAGTTGTCTGCGTTGCGCTAATGCGAGGTTCACCCAACTTCGGTGTTCAATCATTACCCCCTTTGGTCGCCCCGTAGATCCAGAAGTATAAATAAGATAAGCTAAGTTATCTGCCCGCAATCCTATGCGTTCCTTGGCAATATTTTCCACCGACTGACCACTAATGATCGATTGATTGCCCAACAAATCTGAATCTGTATCCAGGAAAATCACCTGATAATTATCCGCTGCCAATTGCCCAGCCAACTCACTCTGACTCAGCACAACAGTCGCTACGGCATCGTCTAATATGAGCTGAACTCGCTGTGCCGGCTGCTGGGGATCTATGGGTACATAAGCCCCACCGGCTTTAATGACAGCTAATACACCGATGATCATCTCCACTGAGCGATGAATAAAAATGCCCACCAGACAATCGGGTTTAACCCCTCTTTTTATTAGCAGATGTGCCAGCTGATTAGCGCGTTGATTGAGTTGCCAATAGGTCAACGTCTGCTGCCCAAACTCCACCGCAAGGTTATCGGGTGTGTCTATAACCTGCTGTTCAAATAACTCATGCAGACACCTTTCCTCTGGGAAAGCTCGGAAAGTGTTATTCCAATCGGTGAGTAGGCGAGACTTTTCACAATCGTCGCATAACGCAATTTGTGAAATTTTCGCTTGTGGTTGAGCGATCACTTGTAACAGCAATATCTCATAGTGATCAAAAATACGCCGAATTGTGTCTTCGCTCAATAAGTCTGTATTATATTCAAAGAACCCGCTTAAAGTTCCGTTCGCACTTTCTTCCAGGCTCAAAGTTAAATCATATTTTGCGACGTCAACGTTAAAATCAATCGGCACAACAGACAAGTCACCATTGTCTTGGTATTGCTGTTCGGGGAGATTCTGTAAAGCAAACAGGACTTGAAAAATCGGTGAGTAACTCAGGCTCCGCTGCGGTTGTAGCGCCTCAACCAAATACTCGAA
>JBNKFQ010000283.1:0-67434 GCA_050289385.1 Porticoccaceae bacterium
ACCATCGGGCTTAATCTTCACTACAGTTTTTAATCCTTTAAATCCTGCATGGGAAGGTTCAACACCGACGCCAAGGGCGTCGGTGCTGAATCTGTTAATCGCGCATTAAAAAAACACCCGTCAAGAAATCAAGGACAGGCAGCGAACGCTTCTTTGAATTGGGGCCATACGGAGAGAGCCAATTATTTTCTTGCCTGTCCCGTTTCTCTTCTTGCATCCTTTTCCGTGCTTCTGATTCGGATCATACATATATACAGTGGTTGGGTGGTTAGAGGTGCGCCAGTAAATCCAAAACCTCCAGATACTGAAAATATAGAAAAACCGGGCAGCTTCACGGTAGTGGGAAATTTGATTTCCCGGTCCTGATTTTTCGGTAGTTAATGGCAAATGGCAGGAACGGAAAAAGACGGATCAATCAGGCTTGTCAATATCACCCAAAAGTGTTGACCTCAACTCGGCAATCAACCCTTCGCGATCTGACGAGATACGGTGAATGAGCGCATCAGGAATCGCGGTCAAATGATCATACTTGGCACCCCAGGCAATAAAATCCACCAGCACCGGAATCAGGTCAACTCCTTTTTCAGTCAGGTTGTAAATAACTTGTCGGGCGTTTTCAGGGTCGGTACGCCTTGTAACAATGCCGTTGTGCTCCAGAGTTCGCAAACGATCGGTGAGAATATTGGTGGCAATTTTTTCCGCCGAGCCCAGGAAATCCCGAAAATATCTTTTGCGGCGAAAAACCAGGTCACGTAGTACCAGCAATGTCCATTTGTCTCCCAGAATATCGAGGGAAAAACTGATCGGGCAAGCGGAGCGGCGACGGGTGGGTGTTTTGCTCATGGCCGCCATTATAAGGTTATTACTTGCATTTTGAAAGTTGTGTCATTATGCTTGCAAACTACAAGCAATAGGAACTTGGTGAAATTGTATGAAGCTATATTATGTTCCCGGCTCGCCCAACTGCCGCAAGGTTCACGCCGTGATTAATCACCTTGGTATTGATGTGGATTTCGAATACCTGGACTTCTTGGCCGGTGATCTGAAAAAACCTGAGTTTCTGGCGCTCAACCCAAATGCAATGGTACCGGTACTTGTGGACGGCGATCTGCGATTAACCGAGTCAAATGCCATTATGCAGTACCTGGCTGACGATGCAGACAACACGCTGTTTCCGAAAGACCCGAAACTTCGTGCCGATGTCGTGCGCTGGCAATGCTGGGAGCTGGCACATTACAACAAAGCTCTCGGTGTCGCTTCATTTGAGCTGGTTATAAAGCCGAACTTCTTCAACCAGGACGCCAATCAGGCCCTTGTTGACTGGGGCAGATCCGAGTTGCAAAGATTTGCTCCTGTACTCGATTCGGCCTTGCAGGGGCGAGAGTGGCTGGTGGGCAATACACTGACACTGGCGGATTATTCCGTCGCTCATACCGAAATGTTTGCCGATGCTGTCGGATTTGACTGGAACCCGTATGCAAATATTCTAGCTTGGTACGAGCGCATGCGAGCCATTCCGCACTGGGCATCAACTGCGGTCTCTCCGGAACAGATGGGTCGCTTGCCCGCAACCGAAAAAATCTGAAACGGGCGATTTGTCTATGGCTTACGACGAGCACCTTGCAGATAGAATACGGCAGATTTTTCAGGATCTGTTCGTCATTGCCGAAGAAAAAAAGATGATGGGCGGCCTCTGTTTTATGGTAAATGGCAAAATGTGTGCGGGGGTCGAAAAAGAAAAATTGATGGCTCGCCTCGACCCGGAAATTTACCAACAAGTGCTTGCCCGCAAAGGTTGTCGACCAATGGATTTTACCGGTCGTCCTCTGCGCGGGTTTGTGTTTGTCGAGCCCGAGGGTATTGATGAGGACGAGGACCTGCAATATTGGTTGCAGTTGTGTCTTGACTACAACCCAAAAGCAAAAGCCAGTAAAAAGCGCAAAAAGAATCGGTGATTTTTCAATCGGTCTCGGTAATAAATATTACCGATGCCGGTTTGTGTGTCTGCGGGTGCAGAGGCTCGCGAATTTCGAGCAAGCGCAAGTCACAATCCCGGAACAGTCGCACCCAGCTTTCGATGGTTCGGAAATACCACGGGGCGGGATCTGTAAAGCCGTTGCCGAATCCCGCCCATGATCCGTCGCGCCAACCATCTTGATAAAGGGAGCCATTGCTGGCAATAACAGGGTGAAGGGTTTGTACTACAATGTGCCCACCACGGTTTAACAGCGATGGCAATTTGGCAAACAGTTTGTCCACTGACTCCTTGCCCAGCAGTGAAAAGTTGGCAACCGCCAGATCGAAGGTCTTCCCCAGTTTATTCTCAGCGAGTTCCGCATAAGACAGGGTCAGAAAGTCACCGCCGCCCTCCCGTTTGGCAATGTCGACCAGTTCGGGAATGGCATCCACGCCTGTGACGCGCATGCCGCGAGCGGCGAGTTCACGTGCCAGCCAACCCTCGCCACAGCCGATATCGAGAACGGAGAGGGGCTCGCAACTTGCGATGGCATCGACGACCGCTTGATCCGTCACCAGGCGGCGGCTGTCTATTTCTCTGTTGCGAATGACTGTTGTCCATGCAAGTGCATTTTTTCGCCAGGAGTCGATGATCTGATCTTCACAAAAAGGTCCCATCAGGGTTTAATCACCAAAGGTGGTTCATCAAGCGCAGCCAACTGTTCACGCAGTTCGAGAATGTGTTCTCCCCAGTAACGCTCGGTGTTAAACCAGGTGAATACACGTGGAAACGCGGGGTCGTCCCAGCGACGGGCAAGCCAGGCTGCGTAATGCATAATGCGCAGTGATCTTAAGCCTTCTATCAGAGCCAATTCAGCCGGATTGAATTCGCAAAATTGTTCATAGCCTTCGAGAATATCGCTCATTTGCCCGGTTTGTTGTAATCGGTCGCCAGAGAGCAGCATCCACAAATCCTGAATGGCCGGGCCATTGCGACAGTCGTCGAAATCCACAAAATGAGGCAGATCATCTCTCCACAATATATTCCCCGGGTGGCAGTCGCCATGCAGTCGAAACGATTGGTAGTCCACCCGATCAAACAGAGTAAGCAATTTGTCAATCAGATCTTCACCAAGCGTGCGATAAGCTTCTGCCAGTGAGGGAGGAATAAATCCCGCGTCCTGCAGATATCGAAAACTCTCAATAGCGTAGCTTTCTACTGTTATAGTGGGCCGTTTTGCAAAAGTTCGGGTTTGGCCTGCGGCGTGAATACGGCCGAGATAGCGGCCAAGAATCTCCAGATTATCCGGATTGTCCAACTCGGGCGCCCTGCCGCCGCGTCTTGGAAATAAAGCGAAACGAAATCCGCTGCTACGGTACAAGGTATGGTCGTGCTCGTCGGCAATAGGTGGCACCACAGGTACCTCCAGAGCAGCGAGTTCGCGAGTAAACGCATGTTCCTCCAGGATTTGCGCGTCGCTCCAGCGTGCCGGGCGATAGAACTTGGCAATCAGTGGCTGTTCTTCCTCAATGCCCACTTGATAAACGCGATTTTCGTAGCTGTTTAATGGAAAAATACGCGCATCGGAGACAAAACCCTGTTGCTCTACCGCATCGATCACAGTGTCTGGAGTCAATGCATCATAGGGGTGACCGGTGATCTCAATATTGGCTTTAGACATGGTTTTCGGGCACGTTTTAACGCGATCTTTGAGAGAGAGGTGCATTATGACCTGCTGGTATGTGTGATACCAGCAGGATAAACAAATGAGATTGAGTCCTCATGATGGGGGCAAGTCACTATGCCTTGATTCGATAGCCAGTGCGAAAAACCCACCAGATGGCGCTCATGCAAAGCAGCAGAAACAGAAAAATCATGCTCAGGCTAATACCGACATTGACATCGGCTACTCCGTAAAAAGCCCAGCGAAATCCACTGATCAGATAGACCACCGGGTTGAACAGAGTAATTTTTTGCCAGATTTCAGGCAGCATGTTGATGGAGTAAAAAGCACCACCCAGAAAGGTAAGCGGAGTGATTACCATCAGCGGAATAACCTGCAGTTTTTGAAAATCGTCGGCCCAGATACCAATAACAAAACCAAACATGCTGAAGGTCACGGCGGTTAGCAGCAAGAACGCTAGCATCCAGACCGGGTGTTCTATCTCATAGTTAACAAATAATCGCGCGGTAACCAGGATCAATACACCCAGAATCACCGACTTGGTAGCCGCAGCTCCCACATAACCGGCGACTATTTCAAAGGGTGACACGGGAGCTGAAAGTATTTCGTATATGGTGCCGGAGAACTTTGGGAAAAAAATGCCGAAAGAGGCATTGGAAATACTCTCGCTGAGCAGTGACAACATAATCAGGCCGGGAATAATAAACGCGCCGTAGCTAATACCGTCGATATCTCCCATTCGCGAGCCAATAGCTGCACCGAAAACAACAAAATAGAGTGAAGTTGAGAGCACGGGTGACGCGATGCTTTGCATAAGAGTACGTCGAGTACGCGCCATCTCAAACCGGTAAATTGCCTTGATGCCGTGAATATTCATACGCGCTGCTCCTTCACCAGGCTAACGAAAATTTCTTCCAGTGAACTTTCACGAGAGTGCAGGTCCTTGAAGTCCACGCCCTCTTCGCTGAGGCTGCGCAGCAATTCCGCGATGCCGGTATGTTCGTGTTGTGCATCGAATGTGTACACCAGTTCAGTACCTTCGGCGTTAAGTTCCAACCGATATTTTTCCAGAGGGTCAGGCAAATGGTTCAGGGGCGTTTGCAAATGCAGGGTGAGTTGCTTTTTACCCAGTTTTTCCATCAGGGATGATTTCTCTTCTACCAGAATGAGTTCTCCCTTGTTAATAACACCGATTCTGTCTGCCATTTCCTCGGCTTCTTCTATGTAATGTGTGGTCAGAATAATCGTAACGCCTCTTTCTCGCAGGCCGCGCACCATTTCCCACATATCCTGGCGCAGCTCCACATCAACGCCGGCAGTGGGTTCATCGAGAAACAGTATTTCCGGTTCGTGGGAGAGTGCTTTGGCGATCATGACTCGACGCTTCATTCCCCCGGACAGCGCCATGATGCGCGAATCTTTCTTGTCCCACAGAGACAATTGGCGCAGTATTTGTTCCAGGTACTCATTATTCGGCGGTTTGCCAAACAGGCCGCGGCTGAATTTTACGGTGGCCCACACACTTTCAAAAGCGTCCGTGGTTAACTCCTGAGGCACCAGGCCGATTCTGGTGCGTGCTTCGCGGTAATCTCTTTGAATATCGTAACCGCCTGCAGTAATTTTGCCTTCACTTGGATGAACAATGCCGCAGACAAGGCTTATCAATGTTGTTTTGCCTGCGCCATTTGGCCCCAATAACGCAAAAATTTCGCCTTTTTTTATATCAAGATTTACTTTTTTGAGCGCAGTAAAACCTGATGCATAGGTTTTGCTGACATCATTTACAGATATGACGGGTTCCACTGCGCCTCCTTTCTTTGGCCAAGGGTGGATAATCCGCGCGGATCCAGGATAAACAGGACCAGGAGTCGGACTTTCGCTTTAAAGCGAATCATTATAAAGGTAAGTGTGGATGATATGCAGTAGCTGGGTATTAATTATCCAGGTTGTTCAGGTTTTGGCGCGGAACCGCTGTCGTATTGTAATTCTGATGCTTGTTTACTAATTACCTGTTTCTCGCGGTCGTAGATTCTCCCCAGGTAGAAACCCATAGCCGCCCATACAGCAGATATGCCAGCTCCAATGACCGCCACAACCCCTAGTCCTAGACCGAGTCCTTGTGTCAAACCGGTGAAAATCCAGCTAGTAACCATATCGCCGCCACGATAAATTGCAATATCAACAACTGGTTTGGCTTTGAAGCGGGTTTCCCGGTCCACCTCAGTGAATAACATTTCTCGAGCCGGGCGAGTAATCGCATAATTGCCAGCGCGCCTGGCCACTTGTAGTGCCAGCAATACAGTAATAATTGGAGCAAAGGCTAAAATCAGCAGAGCCACCGCAACAAAAATTGGAAGCAATGCCAAGGTGAATCCAATGTGGAATTTTTGTATTAGGCGCCCGGTGGCAAAAAACGCCAGGCCGAAGGTCAAGGTATTCGTTATCCAGTCTATTCCGCTGAGGATCGTGGTTCGCGTTTCTCGGTCGTATTCGGCAAGCAGATTTTTTTGCTCAAAGTAGACAAATGAACCAATCATCGTATAAAGCAAAATGAATGCACCAATGCCTAGGAGATAAGGGTTTGTAAAAAACAGCTTGAAACCTGCGAATGGATTGCCACCGATTTTTGCAGCGCTGAGGTCGGCTCTCACGTCTTCGTTGTGCAGATCTGTGCTTTTGAGTTTGCCGAGATAAAAAATAATTGGTACGGTCAGAATTAGCAGTATCGAAGCTGTGAGCATTAGCATGTCGTTGCCAATGGTTCCGGCCAAAAGGACTGTAATAGAAGGCCCTATTAGAGCACCAGCACTAGCTCCCGAGGCGATAACAGCAAATAGTCGTTTGGCCTGTTCCTTGTTAAACAGATCAGACATAAAACTCCAGAATACGGACAAGTGGAAAAGACTAAAAACGCTCACCCAAACATAAAATGCCTTGTCAACAAAAGTGCGATCCGTGTTCAAAAAGATTGCTATAAAAAATAAAATAAAACTTAGCGCAAAGCAGGAATATACACCGGGCACCAAATATTGGAATTTAACGCGAGAAACGGCGAATCCATACAGTGCCACTACACCGGTACTTATAAAAAAATTTAAAGTCCAGAGAAAACTGACCTCTGCATCGCTCCAGTCACTCGCCATGCCATCCCGCACTGGACGCAGAATGTAATAAGCTGCCATTAAAATAAATACAAAAGCAAAAGAGATAAAAGTTGCTTTTAATTCATTTTGCTCAATTTTTGAAGCACCTTTTAATGCGCGGGCAAAAATCCCGGGAACTCCGTTACTCATATTGGCCTCAGACTATTTTAGTGTCCATAGCTCGATTTACTGTATTTGGATTTCAAGAAATATCCAGATTGTTGAATGGGTATCAGGAATCAATGTGCCTGTGCCAGGCCGCCAATATTTCCTGCTCTCTTTGCAGAGACATTCCCGCTTTCCGTTTTTCCTGCCTCTCTTTTGGCAAGGACTGAAACCATTTATGTGTGTCTACAATACTTTCGGCAAGAGGGCGGTGTTTCATGCCTTTCGATGTGGCCAAATCCGAGTTTGCGTGCCAGATGCCCGACATCGGGCCGTTTGGCGCAACCCACAATGGCAAGTCTCTCATTTCCTGAACATGTTGTTCTTTCAGAAAATCGGCGGGTACCCATGTCAGTTTTGCATTACTGTTCAGGTGTTGCTTGCACAGATTTAATACATCCCGAAATTGATACAGACCTGCGGGATTGGTTGAGTTATAGGTTCCGGTAATATTGCGACTGGCGCAAAGGGCAACCCAGTCTGCAAGGTCGCGTACATCAATGGTTTGCAGATGATCGTCCCCTGTACCAGGAGCCAAAACCTCGCCGCCATGGGCTATACGCTCGGGCCAGTAGGTAAATCGGTCGGTGCTATCACCGGGGCCGATAATCAGCCCACACCGCAAATTTGTAACTCTTTCGGGTAGCGCCTTCTCGGCGGCTCTTTCACACAGTACTTTGAGAGCACCATACCATTTGCCCACATCTTCCGATGCAGGGTCATCCATGGTCGCCAGGGCAGAACCTTCATGAAGACCCTTTCCGCTAAAGTTCTTGTATACAGATATGGTAGATATAAATATATATTGCTTGATCGTATCTCTGGACACAGCTTCCATCAGCATGTTAACGGCTCTGGGGATGTAGCAGGAACTGTCTACAATAAGGTCCCATTTGCGATTGGACAACTGGGCCAGATCGTCAGCAGACAGACGATCACCCTTTATTTTTTCCAGCTCTTGAAACAAGTGAGGGTTGGATTTCCCCCTGTTGAACAGAGTGACATTGTGCCCCTGGGCGACCATGGCCCGCACCATATGAGGGCCGATAAAACCGGTTCCCCCCATAAAGAGTACATTCATCTTGCCACGATGAGAGGTCTGTCCTGCATTCACCAGCGGCAATGCAGAAACGACACTTGCTGCTCCGGCAGCTTTTATAAAATGTCTTCTCTTGATCATTTGGACCACCTTTCTGGGTTTTGTGATACGGTTTGTTAACGTATTTATGGGACGGGAAAAGCCTGGATCACTTGTTTTCCCCACCAGATAAGGCGTGGGAGGGAGTGAAATCATCTCGTAAACTGGCTAGAATCAATCGAAACCAATTTGGTTAATTGTTAAAAATAGAGGCCGATCATACCCCTTGCAAAGGTACTGCCTCAAGTTTTACATCTGCAATTCATCTCGATGAGGTGCTCTTTCGGCGACAGTTATCGCCGAAAAAGCATGGGGGTGGCTGAATACCCCCACTATGACTTTGGCTGCAAAGCGCAGGCGGATCTTACTACTGGTCCCGGGCACTCGCTTGATTAGCAGGAGTAAAGCGCAAGATTAGCGCAGGGTCATTAAAGAGCACATATATTGCCCCATCAGGGCTGGTCTTGACGCTACGCATTCTGCCAATGCCCTTTACCAGCGTCTCCTGGCTGGTAACCTTGTCTCCGTCCAGGGTCAAGCGTTTGAGCTCGCGATATTTAAGTGAAGATACCAGGATATTGTTGCGCCATTTTGAAAACAGATCGCCACGATAAAAATCCAGGCTAAATACAGCAATGGATGGAGTCCAGTGAATAACCGGCTGTTCCATTCCCGGTTTTTCAGTAAAATCAGTTATTGCAGTACCGTCGTAATTGCGTCCATAGGTGATTTCTGGCCAGCCATAGTTTTTACCCATATTTACAAGATTCAACTCATCTCCGCCCATGGGACCATGTTCTGTCGACCACACCTGTCCGGTTATTCGATTCATTGTCAGGCCCTGAGGATTGCGGTGCCCATAGCTGTAGATTGTGGGATTCGCGCCACTAACATTCAGGAACGGATTGTCTGTGGGAATAGAACCGTCTTTATTTATGCGGTGTATCTTCCCGTTTGGCCGTGTTAAGTCCTGAGCCTGCTCTTTTGCGCCGCGATCGCCAACGGAAAAATACAAATAATTTTGGTCGACAGCAATGCGGGCGCCGAAATGAGCGCGAGAAGTTGTATAAAATTTACCATCGGCTTGATACAGCACCTGCTCATTGGTCCAGCGATTGTCTTTTATTTGCCCGCGAACAATACGCGTCATGGTTTTTGCCTTTTGCGGATTTACCGAAGGGTCATGAGATTGGGCGTACGACAGATAAATCCAGCCATTTTTTTCAAAATTCGGATCAACAACAACGTCAAATAAACCAGCCTGGCCCGCTTGTGCAACATCTGAAGGTATAGATTTAACCGGATCTTTTTGAATAACACCGTTGGCCATTCGGTAGAGCTTTCCTGCGCGATCGGTAACCAGGGCGTTGTTTGCATCAATAAAGTCGATTGCCCACGGTGTATCCAGGCTGCTGTTCAGTACATCAACATTTAGGTCGTAAAGCTCGGTTTTAATGATGTTCGGGATTGGTGGTGGTTTAACTTTTGAATGTTTTTCCTTGTCCAATACATAATCAACAACGGATTGGATTTCAGCATCGGTGAGTTTATTTTCCCAAGCAGGCATTTCCAGGTTGACGATACCAAATTTTACATTAAGTGCAATCAGTTGAGGCATATTGCCGTAATTCCAAATGCCGTCAATGAAGTTGCTGCCTATGCCCCCTTCCAGATTTTTGCCGTGGCACGCTGCGCAATTGTTGTCATAGATTTTTTTACCTTCTGTTACGTCAGCAATCGACAGTGAAGACAGGAGAAGTCCAGAGGTGATCAATAACATTTTGGTCCTGTTAAAAACGTTCATACTGTTATCCCAATTGTCACCAGCAGCGATTGCTTGATTGCTCGGTAAAATAGTTTGTTGATCTTTATCTTTAAAAATGGCCTTTTATGCTGAAATAGACCGACCGTGGTTCACCCACAAAATATCGTTCTGAACCAAAAGCGAAGTCAGCCCGCTCCGCATAGTCGACGTTCAGTAAATTGGTGATTCGAACACCCAACTGCCAGCGAACGCTCAGCGGTTGGGTTACGCGCAGGTTTACCAATGTATGACCGTTGTAACTTGCTGTGTTCTCCGGGTTCAGATAATAGCGCCCCATATAAATGCCTTCCAGTGTGGCCAGCGCGTTATCAGCGTAGCGCCATTCCAGGGCGGCCTGGCTTATGTGTCTGGGGGCAGTGTCAATATCGTTGCCGCCAATGGCCGTGTTACTGATGGCGGTGTCATTTGCATAGCGATGGCGGGCGTAGCTGCCACTAACTCTGGCCGTTAAACGGGGAGTGACAATTTGCGCAAGTTCCCACTCAATGCCGCGATGGTCCGATTCGCCATTACTGATAATTTGCCGCTCTGTATCTTGAAAAATAAAGTGATCCTTGTCCATGGCAAACAGAGCCAGGGCAAGCCGAGTATTGTCAAGCTGCCCTCGAAATCCCAATTCCACGCTGTCGAGCTGTTCAACGTCCAGGTCGGTGACCCGCTGGCCATTTTGCAAACGGTAAAGTTCCGTGGCTTGCGGAGCGCGATAGCTCTGGGACAAGTTCAGGTAAAAGCTTTGCTTGTCATTCAATTGGTGCAGAACACTGAGTTTGGGGGACCATGCGGAAAAATTGTCGGAACGGTCTCCGGGGCGTGAAAAACGACAGTTTGTCACGCCAATATTGCAGGCGTCGCCGTCACTGGTGTGATTGTTGTAGTCATACCCGGTGTATTCATAGCGCAAGCCAAACGTCACGCTGGTATCCGGCCTTGCTTGCCAGGTCAATTGTGAATATGGCGCCAGCACGGCGGCATTCACACTGTAATCGTAATGCACCCCTTGCGGCAAAGTCGCGGAAAAAGGCTGGCTTTGGGTTTCTTTAAGCCAACCTTGCGTATATTCAAGGTCAATGCCGGTAATCAATTCCAGGTTGTCCAGCCAGGGATTCAGATAAATACCTGTTTGCACCCCGACGCTGGCGTGGCCGTTTTCTTCCAGCGACTTCCAGGGCAGATAGTGTTGTAAAAACGCCATGTCCGTCCAGCGGACATAGGGTGTCACCAGATAGCGTATGCCGTTCTCACTGGACCATTGCCAGCTTGAGTACATGCGTGCAGAACGGGAGTCACGATAGGCTTCCGGATTTGGGTTGTGTTTTTTCAGGGCACTGTTGTTGTAAGCCTGATGCCCGACAACAAAGCCCGCGGTTTCCTGGTTCAGGTTGGTCAGGGTCAAGCCGTTTTTAACCGACAATGATGATGTCGAGTAGTCATGGCGCAGAGTAACTTTGTGCTGGTCAAATCCGGAATCATCCTTATAACCACCGTCGTGGGTAGCATTGGCGCTGACACGAAAGCGGTGATTGCCACCGAGCTGGCTGCTGCTGAATTTCAGCCGACTATAGTTGTGAGGCCCACCCTCCAGGGAAAAATCAGTCTCCGGCTCTTCGGATGGCGCGCGGCTTATAATGTTGATGATGCCATGCAAAGAGTTGGACCCGTACAGTGCTGACCCTGGGCCGCGAATGACTTCAATGCGCCCGGCCTGTTCCGAGTTGGCGTCAAACAATTGATTGACATTGCAAAATCCGGCGGCGCGCAGTGGAATACCGTCCTCAGCCATCAAAAATTCACCGCAAGCACCTGCTCCGGTAAAGACAGGAGATCGCACGGCGGTTAAATGTTCTTGGCCGTTACCCCGGCTGATCCAGCCACCGGGAACCTGATAAAAAGACTCACTGATGTGAGTGTGAGCTTGCTGTTCCAGGAAATCGCGTGACAAAACGGCAATATTACTTCCTTGTTGATTCACCGTCTTGGGAACGCGGGTGGCGGTTGTGGTCACTTCTTCAATTGTTGGTTTTGCGGGCTTCTGGTTTTCGTTTGCAGTAATGGTGTCGCAAAGTGCCGGTGTTCCTGCCATTGCACAGGCAAAAAGATAAAATGGGCCTCCTGGCAAGGATTTGAAGTTATCAAAAGTCACTATTGGTACCTACTCTGGTTTGGTGCGAGCTAAATCGTGAGCCAAGTCTGTTGGTATGTAAGTTGCCTTACTGCGAGATATCCTGAATGGTCTGGCTTCTGTTTTCGGGGCTGTCAGGTAAATTGTCAAGAGACACAGGACCGGTATCATACGATGCGCTTTCAGGGGATGCCAGACCCGCGACATTAAAAGTATAAGGGGCTTTGGCATACTTGTTTCCTGTTTTTTTATGTCATCAGAGGTCATTCCGGAATTTTTAGACAGAGAGGTAAGCTGCTAGTCAAAATAAAGTCATGACTAGATTGTCTTGGCACAGGCCAGTTGCAAAATTAAAAGAAGTTCTTTGGACCCGGGACCGATAATATTGCCTGGCGAGAATATGAACCGGGTTCCTGGCCGCGCCGGGGGGGGGCAGTGACAAATACCTTCGGGTACAGCGAGCTTCTCTACCATATAAGGATCATTGGTTGTTCCAGTCAGTTAAGGGGAGGTTGATGCTGGGAAATGGAAGATAAAAGCCTGAATTCGGGGTCAAAGGGGTTAATTCTCTGTTCTCTTGTTCCCAACTCCCTATTCAACGCCCTCTATTCCCATTAGAATCCCTGTGCATTTTATTCAGAGGTAGTCAAAATTATGGGGCATCGCACTGCACTGTTTGAAACCCACCAGCAAGCAGGTGGAAAAATTGTCGATTTTGGCGGTTGGGATATGCCGCTCAATTACGGCTCTCAAATCGAAGAACACAATGCCGTGCGCGAGCGCGCAGGGATGTTTGACGTCAGTCATATGACGGTGATTGATATCGCTGGCGCAGATGCGCGTGCATACTTGCGCAAACTGGTGACGCATGATGTTGCCAAGCTGGATGACAAACCGGGCAAAGCCCTCTACAGCGGTATGCTGAATGAGCAGGGGGGGGTGGTCGACGACCTGATTATCTACTACAACGGTGCCACTGACTACCGTGTAGTTGTTAATTGTGCGACTCGCGAAAAGGATCTCGAATGGATGGGCAAGCAGGCTCAGGAGTTGGACGTTACTCTGACTGAACGCCCGGATTTCGCGATGATTGCTGTTCAGGGGCCAGAGGCAATTGCGCTGACCAAATCTGTTGTCAGCGATGATGCCAAAGCCGCTATCGATCAACTGCAGCCATTTTTCGCGCGAGATGTCGATGGTTGGTATATTGCCCGGACTGGCTACACTGGTGAAGATGGCCTGGAAATTATGGTGCCGGGTGACCAGGCGCCTGATTTCTGGGTGCGTTTGCAAGAGGCCGGGGTTGCACCCTGCGGTCTGGCCGCGCGCGACACCTTGCGCCTGGAAGCGGGCATGAATCTGTATGGCAACGACATGACAGATGATGTGTCACCGCTTGAGGCCAATATGGGTTGGACCGTAACCTGGGAGCCGGACGATCGTAATTTTGTGGGCCGCGCTGCACTGGCGGCACAAAAGGCTGACGGCGTAAAAAACAAACTGGTGGGTTTGGTGTTTGAGGGGCGAGGCGTGTTGCGTGCGGGTATGCGCGTAGTAGTTGAAGGCGCTGACCGTGAAGGTATTATTACCAGCGGCGCATTCTCTCCCACACTTGGTGCCGCTATTGCGTTTGCGCGTGTGCCTGTCGAGGTTGGAGAGAAAGTGGAAGTTGAGGTGCGTGGCAAGCTGGCGCCCGCTCGAGTGGTCAAGCCGTGCTTTGTTCGTAACGGCAAAAAGACATTTCAATAAGAAACGGATCTGTAGAGGACAGTAATTATGAGCGAAGTTATTAAAGGCCTGAAATATATCGCGAGTCATGAGTGGATTCGCGATGATGGCGACGGCGTTGTAACCGTGGGCATTACTGATCACGCTCAGGAGGCTCTTGGTGATGTGGTGTTTGTAGAGCTGCCGGATGTGGGGGCAGAAATGTCTGCTGGTGATGACGCAGGAGTAGTGGAGTCGGTAAAGGCGGCCTCTGATATATATAGCCCTGTGTCTGGCGAAATTGTGGAGGTAAATTCGGAGCTTGAGGAATCGCCAGAAACGGTAAACGGTTCTCCTTTTGGTGATGGCTGGTTTTTCAAGGTGAAATTAAGTGATTCATCGGAAATGGATGGTTTGCTGGATGCTGATGCCTATCAGGAAATTTGTGAGAGTGAGTAAATAAGCCGGACGCTTGACGTCGAACGCGAAAGAGATCGGGTCATTGGGTTGCCCGGTCTTGTTGTGGGCCAGGTGTTGCGGAAAGGTGTTACTGAAACAGGTTTTGCCTTTGCGTTTGGCGTCAGACGTCCGTCGTCCGTCGTCCGACCCACTTTGCAGTAAAAGCTGAAGCCGCCCATGCAGGCGGCTTTATCAAATCAGGGTGAAATCCAGTATATGACTGATGCGCGACTCAGATTAAAACCCGGCAGCGATCGTCGCTTGCGCGGTGGTCATTTGTGGGTGTATAGCAATGAAGTCGACGTAGCCGCTACGCCATTAACCACGTTAGAGCCAGGTAGTGCGGTGGTTATCGAAGACCATCGGGGTGTTGCTCTGGGTGCGGCCACGGTTAGCCCCAACAGCCTGATTTGTGCGCGTTTGTATAGTCGAACTTCCGGGCAGCCTCTGGATCAGCCACTGCTCGCTGACCTGTTGCGAAGCGCCATGCAGCGGCGTGAGGCAATCTATAGCAATCGTTTCTATCGACTGTGCTATGGCGATGCCGACGGCATTCCGGGGTTAGTGGTTGACCGTTATGGTGATTACCTCGCCGTGCAACTTACTACGATTGCTATGGACAAACGCCGTGACCTGGTGGTGGAGACCTTGTTAAATCTGCTGCAACCACGGGGTATTTTATTCCGTAATTTGGGGCCGTTCCGGGCGATGGAGGGTTTGCCGGAAACCGTGGAAATTGGTTGGGGTGAAGTGCCCCAGACTATTGAGCTGGTAGAAAATGACACTCGTTTTGAAGCCCCGTTGTTAAACGGCCAAAAAACCGGGTGGTTTTACGATCATCGTGAAAACAGGGCTTTAATGCAGCGACTTTGCCGGGGGCAAAGTGTACTGGATGTATTTAGCTATATTGGTGGCTGGGGTATTCAGGCGCTGTCATCGGGTGCTGAATCAGCGTGTTGTGTGGATGCGTCTCGCGAGGCGCTTGACCTTGCCGCACGCAATGCTCAGATGAACGGCTTTGGTGATCGTTTTTCCAGTATTCGCGGCAAAGCAGCAGATGTGTTAAAGGAGCTGGCCAGTCAGAAAAAACAGTTTGATATTGTGGTACTGGACCCGCCAGCCTTTATCAAGCGACGCAAGGATATTCGGCAGGGCGAAAAGGCTTACCATCAGATAAACCAGTTGGCATTGAAGGTTCTCAGCCCCGGGGGGCTACTCGTTTCGGCATCTTGCTCGCTGCACCTGACAGAAGACATGCTGGTGGATGTGGTGCGTGTCGCGGCGGCAAAGGCAGGTCGCCGTATGCAGATAATTGCTCGCGGTGGACAGGGAATGGATCACCCGGTACATCCGTCAATTCCGGAAACAGCCTACTTGAAAGCGGTGTTTGTTCGAGACATCTGAGTAAGCCTCGCAAACATCAACAGACTCTGGTCTTATTTGGAATTGGGGAGTGATTTTGTCTGTAAAGCCGGGGATCTATCGCCATTTCAAAGGCAATGAGTATCAAGTGCTGGAAGTGGCAACGCATACGGAAACCCACGAACCCTACGTGGTTTATCGCGCCTTGTACGGTGAATGCGGAATGTGGGTGCGGCCGTTGGCGATGTTTGTCGAACACGTTGAGCGGCAAGGGCGAATTTGCCCCCGTTTCACCTACATTGGGCCTGCAGCATAGGTTGTCATTTCTTTGTCGCTGGCTTGTCATGTCAAGTTATTAATTTTTAACGCAGACTGTCAAAAACTGATTTACAGTTATAAATTTGAGGCGCATAGTTCAAGGCAGCTCTTTTGGAATCGGTTCAGAGATTCCGGCTCTTCGGTTTATCACTGTAACAGGAGAAGTGCTTATGAGAGATGCGTTAAGCGTTGCCGATACAACCGCTACTGTTCGCCCTACCCTCTATATCCTTGATACCAACGTTTTAATCCACGACCCCTCCGCCCTGCTCAATTTTGAAGAACATCACGTTATTATTCCCATGACGGTACTGGAAGAGCTCGACAAGCTCAAAAGTGGCCGCAAGGCCCAGGCCGCTGATTGCCGTCAGGCGATCAGGGGAATCGACAGTATTCTCAGGTTTGCCTCCCCGGAGGAGGTAGAGCGGGGGGTGCCAATTCGACGTGGTGACAAAGGCGAGCCAAATGGCCAACTTTCCATTCTCATGACCCAGGCGCCAGCCAATGTATCCGTTCTGCCCACTAACCTTAACGACAATAAAATCATTAACGATATCTGTCTGTTAAAGCAAAACCACCCTGAAAACAAGGTGGTTCTGGTGACCAAAGACATTAACATGAGGCTGAAAGCGCGTGGTTGCGGTATTGATTCAGAGGACTATCAGAACGACCAGTTGGTAACGGATATTGAGTTTCTGAACAAGGGGTATCTGGAGTTTGAAGGTAACTTTTGGGACCGTATCAGTACCGTGGAAACGGAAACACGTGCCGGTTTTGCCTACCATGTTGTGCCGCGCTGTGAGGCATTGCAGGATGTCTTCCCAAACCAGTTTGTTATTGATGAACAGGGTTTTATCGGGCGAGTGGTGGGCCTCAGTGATCGCCAGATAACACTCAGACAGCTCGACGAGCACAGCTTGTTGTTGCAGGAGGCCTGGGGTTTGCAGCCACGAGATATATACCAGGCGATGGCCTTGCATCTGTTGCTGGACCCGGATGTGCATCTTGTTAACCTGACCGGTTCGGCGGGCTCGGGAAAAACCATTCTCGCCCTGGCCGCGTCGATAGAAATGACAGTCAGCACCAAAATGTATCGCAGGATTATTGCGACCCGCAGCACTCAGGGGCTGGACGAAGATATTGGCTTTTTACCCGGTACTGAAGAAGAAAAGATGAACCCGTGGCTGGGAGCCATAACGGATAACCTGGAAGCTTTGCACAGTGGTGATGAGGATTGTTCCGGCAGTGTTGATTATGTGCTGAACAAAGTGCCGTTGCTGTTCAAGTCGCTCAACTATATTCGCGGTCGCAGTTTTCAGCACAGTTTGATATTGATTGATGAGTCGCAAAATCTCACACCGCACCAGATCAAGACGATAGTGACTCGCGCGGGTAAGGGCTCAAAAGTGATTTGCCTGGGCAATCTCGCGCAAATTGATACGCCTTATTTGAGTGCTACCAGCTCTGGCCTGACCTATTTGACGGAACGCTTCAAGGGCTTTGAATACGGCGGCAATATTCAATTACAGGGGGTGCCACGTTCGGTGCTTGCAGAGTATGCGGAGGTGAATCTTTAGGACAAGTTGGAAGTAAGGGAATTGCACCATCGCTTCGCCCGGTTGTGTTGGCACTTGTGGTTTTTCTTCCAACTTCTAACCTGCAACTACTCGCGCAGCGAGATAATTTCCCATCCTCTCCTCTTGGCTTCGGCGCGCAGCTTGTCATCGGGGTCCACTGCAATGGGGTGTTCCACCTCCAGCAATAGCGGCAAGTCGTTGATCGAGTCGCTGTAAAAGTAACTGCCTGCCAGTGACTCTCCTGTTTCTTGCAGCCATTGGTTCAGACGTATCACTTTGCCTTCCTGAAAGCAGGGGGTGCCAGCCACCTTGCCTGTATATTCACCCGCAATCACTTCCGGCTCGGAGGCAATGATCTCGGTAATACCGAGACGATGGCAGACGGGCTCCACCACAAACCGGTTGGTGGAGGTGATGATCAGCAGCCGGTCACCGGACTCACGGTGCTGCTGAATCAGCTTCTCTGCCTGTGGTTGCCACATCTGTGCGATAACGGTATCCATAAATTCATTGTGCAGGGTCTCGCGTTGTTCAGCGTTGAGACGGGCAACAGGCGCGAGAGCGAACTCCAGGTAAGCAATGACATCGAGCCGCCCGGACTGATAGTCGCGATAGAATTGTTCGTTTTGTTCTTCGTAGGTCGAGTGATCTACCACACCTTTTGCTACCAGAAACTGACCCCAACTGTAATCCGAGTCGCCGTTGATCAGGGTGTTATCAAGGTCAAAAAGGGCCAGAGGCATGTTTTGTTTTCCATCTTTTCAGTGATGCCGGGGTTTGGCGGTGGTGCCGATGCCAGCGCTGGCGCAGGTTCTGTGTGATTATCGACTGTTTTGTCGAATGTATTCTACATTGTCTTAACAAATTGCTGAATATCAGCAAGTTATGAAACAATGGTCGTCTTGAATTTTAAAGAGACAGAACGTGGTCGATCGAGATGGTTTTCGTCCCAACGTCGGCATTGTGATTGCCAATGATAAGGGGCAGCTCTTGTGGGCCAGGCGTATTGGGCAGGATGCCTGGCAGTTCCCTCAGGGTGGAGTGGATCGTGGTGAGTCACCTGAGCAGGCCTTGTATCGGGAATTGTACGAAGAGGTGGGACTGCGCCCCGAGGATATCGAGTTGTTGGCTTGCACTCGTGGTTGGCTGCGTTACCGCTTGCCTAAAAGATACGTGCGCAAGCATTCCCAGCCACTCTGCATAGGTCAGAAGCAGAAATGGTTTTTGCTCAAGCTGGTGGGCGACGAGTCGAAAATACGTTTCGACTGTGGTCACAAAGCAGAGTTTGATGGTTGGCAATGGGTAAGCTATTGGTACCCTGTTGGGCAGGTGATTGATTTCAAGCGTGATGTTTATCGGCGTGCTTTGCGTGAACTCTGTCACGTTCATATAGAGTTGCAAAGGAAGGCGAAGAGTTGATAGAGGCCCGGTGTTGAATGACTGGTATTAGCGACAAGGAGAACACAGTGCTGGATTCGCTGCGTGACATTGTCCAGGAGGTGAGCGCTGCCGCAAATTTGGCAGAGGTGCTGAATATTGCTGTCTCCCGCGTCAAGGAGGTGATGCAGGTAGCCAACTGTTCTATCTTTTTGCACGACACGGAAAAACATCAACACGTTCTGCGCGCTTCTGACGGCTATCTTCCAGATGCCATTGGCAACGTCAGCATGCCTGACACGGAAGGCTTGGTGAGCCTGGTCGCCAGCCGCGAGGAACCACTCAATCTGGAAAAAGCCAGCGAGCACCCCAGCTATTCCTACTACCCTGAAACCGGTGAGGAGCGATTTGCCTCTTATCTGGGGGTACCCATTATCCACAACCGGAAAATGCTGGGCGTGTTACTGGTGCAAGAGGAGGAAGAGCGTCGCTTTGATGAGGGGGAAGAAGCATTTTTGGTGACAATTTCGGCGCAATTGGCGGGAGCCATTGCCCACGCAGAAGCGACGGGCACTTTGCATGACCGGGAGACCCACCAGAAAGGCCAGGCTCGTGACTCCGGGGAGACAATCCTCAGTGGTGTTCCGAGTGCTCCCGGTATAGCCATTGGGACAGCAGTGCTGATGGCCTCGCCAGCTGATCTTTATGCTGTGCCGCGACGCTATGCCAGTGACACCAAGTCCGAGTTGAAGTTGTTCAAAATGGCCATTCGTCGCACCAAGACGGATTTGCACAACCTGGATGGCAGCCTGTTAAACAAGCTGAGTTCCGGTGAGCGCGCCCTGTTTGGTGTGTACATCAGCATGCTTGATGACCATTCTCTCAGTGACGAAGTGACCCGATTGATTCGCGATGGTATTGCTGCTCAAACGGCATGGAGTCAGGTGATCATTGAGCATGTTCGCAAATTCCAGGGCATGCGCGATCCGTACCTTCGGGAGCGAGCATCCGATGTGCTTGATCTCGGCAAGCGCGTGCTCTCCCATTTACAGCAATCTCAGGAGGTGCCGGTTGAATATCCGGACAATACCATCCTGATTGGTGAAGACCTGGCCGCACCGATGTTGGCAGATGTGCCGCATGACAAGCTCAAGGGTATGGTATCCGTCCGTGGGTCCCGCAATTCCCACATGGCTATTCTCGGTCGCGCGCTCGGGGTGCCAACGGTAATGGGTGCGGTCGATCTGCCGTTGACGGTTTTGGATGGCCGGGAGCTGATTGTCGATGGTCATCGTGGCCGTGTTGTGGCGAACCCCTCGAATGAAGCGCGCGAAGCGTATCGGCAACAGGAAGAGGAAGAGGCGCTGCTGACTGCCGACCTGGAAACCTTGCGCGATGAACCTTGTGTAACAGCAGATCAATATCGCATTGCTCTGTGGGTTAACACCGGTCTGCGTATCGATACCATGTTGTCACTGGATCGCGGTGCCGAGGGTGTCGGTTTGTATCGTACGGAAGTGCCTTTTCTGATGCACGAACGCTTCCCGTCAGAGGAAGAGCAGCGCCAGTTGTACCGCGAACAGTTGGAAATGTTTGCACCGCGCCCAGTGACCATGCGCACCCTGGACATCGGTGGTGACAAGGCGTTGCCCTACTTTCCCATTGACGAGGCCAACCCCTTTCTCGGCTGGCGTGGCATACGCGTTACCCTGGACCATCCCGAAATATTCCTCAGCCAGGTCAGGGCAATGATGAAGGCGAGCGAAGGGCTTAACAATTTGCGCATCATGTTTCCTATGATTTCCAATGTGCCTGAGGTAGAGGGTGCAGTGCAGTTGATACGTCGTGCATTTGATGAGCTCACCGGTGAGGAGGGCCACAATCTGGTGATGCCGGCCATGGGTGCGATGATAGAGGTGCCGGCAGCGGTTTATCAGATTCGTGAAATAGCCCGGCGGGTCGATTTTTTATCCGTTGGCACTAACGACCTGACCCAATATCTGTTGGCTGTTGATCGCAATAATCCTCGCGTGGCTGACCTGTACCATGCATTTCATCCGGCCGTTTTGGGTGCGTTGCGTACAGTCGTTGAAGGCGCGCGCGCGGAAAATTGTCAGGTCAGTGTTTGTGGCGAAATGGCGGGTGACCCACTGGGTGCAGTATTGCTGGTTGGTATGGGTTACGAAGTCCTGTCGATGAGTTCAGCTAACCTGCTGCGGGTAAAATCAATTTTGCGCCAGATCGATTATCAGGAAGCGCGCAAATTGGCAGAAGGTACGCTGGTGTTACCGGATGCTGGCACCGTACGGGAATATTTGCGACAAAACCTGTCTCGGCCAGGTATTGAAGATTTGTTGCGCACGGCAGCGGTTAATTGAAACCAAGCCCGTTTATGCTTCTGTACGGAATGAGTAATGCAATGATGTGCCAAGCACTTTGCCGTATTTGTAGTTTTGTTCGACAAAACTGACGTTTCCTTCCTGATCTATCAGTAATCCCGTGCTGCTGCGCGTACCATATTCCCCGGTGTCGACAAAAGGTGGCGATAGAGAACGCTCCCAGGCAGAACTAACGCCAGTGTTTGGCAGTTCGTCATTTGAAAATGGTTTTCGGCTGCTGACGGTATGCAGCAGTTGTTCAGTGTGCAGGGTTGGTTGCGAGATCAATTTTTGTAACAGGTCTTTGGTGAGGCGAACTTTTGGCCATGGTGTGTTTAACAAGTGGTTGCTCAGGCCATAGAGTCCAGGTGGCAAAGGCTCGATGTTTGTGTGGCGATTGCTGCAATACACCAGTTGGTTGCCATCGTACAGCAGCAAATTGTACCCATTGTATTCGTGGTTGCGTTCGCGAATTCTCAGCGCATGGGCCAGTGCCGGGTCATGGCCGGCTAGAAAATCCAGAGTTAACTCTCCGCGTGAGCGCAATGCGGCTGGTTGTCGCCCTTCGCGGTAATTGGTGACGGCGGCAAAACGGCCATTGCGTGAAATGCCCAGCCATGTCCCACCCAGCAACATATCCCTGCCCGCAAGCAAGCCCGGCTGTTGTTCCCACCAATGGGCGGGAGCAGTGGGACGCTGATAAAACTCATCCCTGTTTGCGGCGAGAATCAACGGATACCTGGAATGCAGTTGGTGGGCGAAAACGATGAGGCACATCAGTTTGCAGCCGGTTTTGTATCGACGGGCCAGTATATACCCAAACGATTTGGGTATGGCCTGTCTTCGATTGTTGCGGTTGGGCGGTTTTCGCGCTGCAAGGAAACCGCTATCATCATCGCCTTTAAATGGGCCGACATCAGGCTCTGTAACTTGAGTGCCAATCCATGTGGTCATATCCCGAAATAAACCCGGTCGCATTTTCTCTCGGCCCGATCAGCGTGCACTGGTATGGCATTATGTACCTGCTGGGTTTCATCGCAGCCTGGTTGCTGGCGCGCCGTGCATGCCAGCGCCCCTGGTCACCGCTGAAAGCAAGCCAGATCGAAGACCTGATTGTGTATGCTGCCTTCGGCGTCATTGTCGGGGGGCGTTTGGGTTATGTGCTTTTCTACGGTCTTGACAACTGGTTGAACGACCCCTTGTTTTTATTCCGTATTTGGGAAGGAGGCATGTCGTTCCACGGTGGGTTGCTTGGCGTGGTCGGTGCGGTCTGGCTTTTCAGTCGCCGAATCGAGCGCCGTTTTGTGCTGCTCTGCGACTTTTTAGCGCCCTTGGCACCTATTGGCCTTGGCCTGGGACGATTGGGTAATTTTATCGGCCAGGAGTTATGGGGAAGGCCCACAGACGGATGGTGGGGTATGGTGTTTCCCGATGATCCCGAAGGCCTGACGCGCCATCCTTCCCAGCTTTATGAAATGTTTCTGGAAGGTATTGTATTGTTTGCAGTCCTCTTCTGGATTGCGCGCAAGCCGCGTCCTGCGGGTGTAATCAGTGGCCTTTTTCTGTCCTTGTATGGTTTGTTCCGCTTTACCGTTGAGTTTGCACGTGAGCCGGACAGCCATTTGGCAGATAACCTGTTATTTGGCTGGATGACGAGGGGACAGACGTTGTGCTTGCCAATGTTGGCAATTGGTTTGCTATTGCTGGTTTTGGGGTATTGGCGAGCAAACCGGACAAAAATAAAAACCGCACCAAACGTATAGGGGGGGGGCATGAGAGCTTATCTGGACTTGCTGCAAGATGTACTGGATAACGGTGTCGAAAAAAGTGATCGTACAGGCACCGGCACCTTGTCAGTATTTGGGCGAATGGTGCGCTATGACTTGGCGCAAGGCTTCCCTTTGCTGACCACAAAAAAGCTTCATATTCGATCCATTCTTCATGAATTGCTGTGGTTTTTACGCGGTGATACCAATATTCGATACCTGCAGGAGCATGGTGTCACCATTTGGGATGAATGGGCAACTCCGGAAGGCGAGCTGGGGCCAGTCTACGGATATCAATGGCGCAACTGGCCGGATGGTAAGGGTGGTCATATTGACCAGATTGCTGCGTTAGTCGAGGGGCTAAAAAATAATCCAGACAGTCGCCGCCATATTTTCCACGCCTGGAATGTGGCGCAATTACCAGATGAAACTCTGAAGCCCTGGGAAAATGCAGCCCGGGGTCGCATGGCTTTGCCGCCTTGCCATCTGTTGTACCAGTTTTACGTGGCCAATGGCCGGCTCTCGGCCATGCTGTACATACGCTCCAACGACCTCTTTCTCGGCCACCCTTTTAATTGCGCCAGTTTGGCATTTTTGACTTCAATGCTGGCGCAGCAGTGTGGTTATGACCCCGGGGAGATTGTTATCAGCATGGCGGATCTGCACCTGTACAGCAATCATCTGGGGCAGGCGCGGGAGCAGTTGGCCCGTGAGCCTCGAAATTTGCCAAAACTGGTGATTCATCGCAAACCGGAATCCATATTTGAGTACAGGTTTGACGATTTTGAAATTGTCGATTACAACCCTCATCCCCCGATTGCGGCTGCGATTGCGGTGTAAGGGTACAATCTGTGTCAAACCGGGAACGGTGTCATGAAATTATCCATTGTAGTGGCGGTTGCTCGTAACGGTGTTATTGGTCGCAATAACGAGCTGCCCTGGCATTTGCCGGAAGATCTTAAATACTTCAAATCGGTGACCATGGGCAAGCCCCTGATTATGGGGCGCAAAACCTGGGAATCGATCGGTCGGCCCTTGCCGGGCCGTACCAATATTGTTATCACCTCGCGAGTTGGTTGGCAGCCGGGCGGTGTCTTGGTGGCGAATTCCTTGCCAGACGCGATACGCCTGGCGGAACGTGTGGCAAGCACTGACGGGTGTGACGAGATTATGGTGATCGGTGGCAGTGAGGTATATCGCCAGGCGTTGCCACAGGCAGATCGCCTTTATATCACAGAGGTTGCCGCCGACGTGGAAGGCGATGCATATTTCCCGAATATGGATCTCCAGGCTTGGCGTGAGGTCAAACGACAAACCGGTGCGGGCGGCAGTTCGCCTTATGCCTTTGTGGTGTTAGAACGTCATGAAATTAGCTGATCTGGTTATGCATATTATGTTACCAAAGGTAACATTCGGGCCGATGATACAAATGTCTATGGTCTTTTCATTGATTAAAGAGGGTCTCCCTGTTAATAATGGCGACCCCCTGCTTCACGTAGAAGCACGATACAGCATCCAATTGCTGACTGGATTCCAAAAAACTGCTTGATACCCAATCGAGGGACGTATGAAACAGCATCGATTTAAACTGATGGCGTTGACCACGCTATTATCCACAGGCATGTTGCTTGGCGCTGCTGGCGCACAGGCGAATGCAGATGTAGACGACGTGTTGAAAGCTGGCAAGGAGAAAGTTACTTCGGCCAAAGCGTCACAAAAGCGTATCGACAAGATCGCTGATGAAACCTACGACTTGTTGACGGATTACAAGACTGTCAGCAAGCAGATCGAAAACCTGCGCATTTATAATGAACAGCTTGATCGTCAGATTGCGCACCAGGAACGCGGTATCGGTGAGCTCGAAGAGTCTATTGCCAATGTGCAGGACACCGAGCGCCAAATTCCACCTCTAACCATTCGTATGATCGACGCGCTGGAGCAGTTTATTGCTCTGGATATGCCATTCAG
Organism: Porticoccaceae bacterium; assembly: GCA_050289385.1. GTDB lineage: Bacteria > Pseudomonadota > Gammaproteobacteria > Pseudomonadales > Porticoccaceae > JBNKFQ01. Next base: position 24,944 of record JBNKFQ010000283.1, read on the forward strand.
CATGGATGAGCGCAAGGATCGGGTCGAAAAATTGCGCAATAATGTGAGCCGTTCTGACCTTACGTCGGCCGAAAAATTTCGCCAGGTGCTCGAAGCGTACACTATTGAGCTTGGCTACGGTCAAAAGATTGAAACCTACAGAGATCAGATCGAAATTGACGGCCAGGTCCAGGAGGTTAACGTACTTAGAATTGGCCGTATAGCACTGACCTATCAAACCAAGGACAAGGGCAAGACTGGCGTATGGGATCAGGATGCTCGTCAATGGATGGACCTGAATTCAGGCACCTATCGCAGTGCGATAAGCAATGCGATCCGAATCGCCAAGAAACAGGCCAGCCAGGACATTCTCACCTTGCCAATCAAAGCTCCGGAGGCACAATAATGAACAAGACCATTTTTCAGCGTTGCCTGGCCTTTATAGCAGCCGGTCTGATCAGTGTCTCGGCATTTTCCGCAGATGGCGACCAGAAAGCCGCCTCACTTGATGAACTGCTCAAATTGATTAAAGAAGCCAAAATCAGCGAGTCCAAAGAGCAGAAAGAACGTGAAACGAAATTTATCAAAGAAAGAAACAATCAGGCGAAATTGCTGAAGGAAGCAAAAGCAACTTTGGCTGCTGAAGAAGCTCGCAGTGAACGCCTGGACAAGAGATTCTCTGAAAATGAACTCAAAATGACCGACTTGCAGGAGCAGCTTGACAATCGAATGGGTTCGCTGAAAGAACTGTTTGGTCATTTGTCTTCGGCGGCAGGGGATGTGATGGTTACACTTAACCAGTCCATTGTCAGCGCTCAGTACCCCGGTCGCACCAAACCCTTGCAAGATCTGATCAAGAAGACATCTGGCACCACGACTACCCTGCCAAAAATGGAAGAGATTGAGGCCTTGTGGTTCGAAATCAATCGCGAAATGATTGAAGGTGGCAAGGTTGTCAAATTTCCCGCCACAATTTTTGCTGACGGACAACAGGTGGAGCGAGAGATCGTTCGTATAGGTACCTATAACCTCGTTTCCGATGGTGAATATCTGTCATATGAAAAGAGCAATGGGGCTATTTCTGCACTGGCTAAACAGCCTCAGAGTCGCTACACCAGCTCTATTGCTGACCTGCAGTCCTCTACTTCCGGTTTTACGGCAACTGGTATCGACCCGACAGGTCCTCTGGGCGGTAACTTGTTGTCGGCACTGGTTGATTTGCCGGGTATCGTAGAAAAATGGCACCAGGGTGAGCTGGTTGGTTACATCATTAGTGGTATCGGTGTGTTCGCCGTGCTGCTGGCAATTTGGCGCTTCATGGTGTTGTCCGGGGTATCTGCTCGCGTAAATGCACAGCTGAAAAGCAGTGAGGCTCGTACCAACAACCCACTGGGTCGTGTTTTGAAGGTATCCGAAGAAAATCCGGGTATGGACGCGGAATCGCTGGAGCTCAAGTTGCATGAAGCGGTACTTAAAGAGCGTCCGAAAATTGAATCCGGTCTGAACTTGCTGAAGATTATTGCGATGATCGCGCCTCTGCTGGGTCTGTTGGGTACGGTAATTGGTATGATTATTACCTTCCAGCAAATTACCATTTTCGGTGCCGGTGATCCCAAGAACATGGCCGGTGGTATTTCACAGGCTCTGGTAACTACGGTACTTGGCTTGTGTGTTGCGATTCCCACGGTTCTGCTTCACACCTTTGTTAATGGTCGTGCGCAACGCATCCTGCATATTCTGGAAGAGCAAACTGCCGGTATTGTGGCTGAGAACGCCGAGGGCCGTTAAACATGTACTTAATTACGAGTGCTTTCGAAGGCATCATGGACTTCATGGCGCTCGGGGGTGAGGTGCTTTACCTTATCGCCGGGTTGCTGCTGGTGATGTGGACGTTGGTCTTCGAGCGTGTCTGGTATTTCAAGACGTCCCTGAAAGGGGATACACAGGCTGCTTTGGATCACTGGGAGGGCCGCGCTGAGCGTCGCTCCCGGCGTGCCCGTCAGGTACGCGAAGCGATTCTGTCGCAGGTGAACATGAAAATCGATGAAAACATGGCCATGATAAAAACGATGGTAGCACTGGCGCCTCTATTCGGGTTGTTGGGCACTGTCTGGGGCATGATTCAGGTGTTCGAGATCATGGCTATCACCGGCGGTGGCGATGCCAAATCTATGGCGGGCGGTGTTTTCAAGGCAACTATTCCTACCATGTCTGGCATGGTAGCGGCGATTTCCGGTGTTTTTGCGCACACTTATCTGGTGCGCATATCAGACCGCGAAAAGTTATTGCTGGAAGACCACCTCACCATGGACCATTGAGCCGCCTTTTCCGCGAGGACACCTCTGCGGGCAGGCAGGTTCTTTTAACTGGGCAACGAGTGTTGAGCAAATAGATATGCGCGATAATGTACGCAAAGCGCCAGAACAGGGCCAGGCAATTGACCTGACGCCGATGCTGGACGTTGTTTTTATCATGTTGATCTTTTTCATTGTCACGGCGTCGTTTATCAAAACCCCCGGGCAGGAGGTGGACAAACCCTCTGCAGAGACGGCAGAGTTTTTGACTACATCGGTATTGGTGGCGATCACAGCAAACAATGAAATTTATATCGACAAGAAACAGGTGAGTGAAAACGAGGTCAAACTCAATATCACACGCTTACACGCAGAAAACCCCAAGGGTGGGTTGGTGATTCAGGCAGATGCCAAATCCAGGCTGGAGAAAGTGGCATTTGTTGCCGATGTGGCAAAAGCCGTTGGTATTGCCCGAATTGCCGTGTCTACCCTGGAGGAGTAACAGAGCATGAAGATTGCACGTTTGGCAGCAAGTAGTGTGCTCGGTATTGCGATGACGACGGGTCTGCTGATCCTGATGTTTACATTTATTGATACCGGCGACGTTCAGGTTGAAGAGAAGGAATACCGTAAAATTGCCGATATTTGGCAAGAAGACGAAGAAATTGAGGAAAATGTAAAGCAACTCAAACCGAAAAAGCTTGATGAACCTGAAGAGCCACCACCTGAGATTCCTCGTGACAAGATGGATATCCAGGATGTGGCTAATGCGGTCCAGATTGACATGCCGAATCTTAATGCCAAAACCAATATCAGCATTGGTGGCTTTGCGGGTGACGGTGAGTATATCCCTCTGGTAAAAATTCAGCCCGAGTATCCGCGACGAGCTTTGGAACGTGGCGTTGAAGGCTATGTCGTTGTTGAATTTACGATTACGAGCAACGGCTCTATTGCCAACCCCAAGGTTGTTGAAGCTATGGATGCAAAGGGTCGCCCTACTCGAATATTTGATCGCGCCGCGCTAAAGGCCGCTTCGAAACTCAAATATAAACCCCGGGTTATTGATGGCGTAGGTGTAGATGTGCCTCAGGTACTACACAAATTTACCTTCCAGCTTGAAAAATAAGGGACCGATTAAGGGCTGATAAATATAGATGTAAGTCAGGCAGTGCTATAGTTATTGAGGTGCTCGAGTGGGTTGAATATCCAGATCGGAGTGGCAGGTAACGATGAGACCAATGACCGGGTTATTGCAAAAAGTCGCCAATAGAGGTGTGTTTGCAATTGCGTTGGTGGTAGTGCCGGTATTGCCGTTTGGCAGTGGCATCGGCTCTGGGTCTGTCGCGTTGGCATTGGAGGACGATCCGCCGGCCCGGTATGCGAGCAAAAAAACCAAGCGAGTGCAGGCTATGAGTCCTGCCTTTTCAAGGGTTTTTCAGCGGATTGCTGACGCTGCTGACGCTGGCAAGTGGGATATTATGAAAGCCCGGCTCGACCTGATACTGGAAAAAATAGACCGGTACAGCAGGTATGAGCAGGCCATGACATGGAATTACGTTGGTTACTATTATTATGAAGTGGAAGACTTTCCGGCGGCGACCAGGGCTTATCAGAAGGTAATCGACCTCCAGGACTATTTGACCGACGCCTTTGTCGCCCGTACGCTTTACTCAATTGCACAGCTTCACTATGTACAGGAAGACTATCGCAAAACGATCGCTACCATGTACGAGTGGATGGAAATTTCGGATATTGTATCGCCAGGCAACAAGGTACTGCTGGGGCAGGCGTACTACCAGATAAAGGAATACGACAAGGCGTTGCGCTGGGTAGAAGAGGCTATTGCCGACTACGAAACCGAGGGCAAGATACCCGAGGAAAACTGGTGGGGCATACAAAAGGTCATCTACTACGATAAAAAGAATCTGCGCAAAGTGACGGAGATTTTGGAGACATTAGTTGTCCATTATCCCAAGGCAAAGTATTGGCAGCAGCTGGGAGGCATGTACGGTGAGCTTGGGCGAGACTTGGACAGGCTTGTAGCCTATGACCTTCTTTACTTGCAGAACTTTTTGAAAAAAGACACCAGATTGCGTGGTTTGGCTTACATGTATATGGGAGCCAAGGTGCCCTACAAGGCAGCTCAGATTGTTGAGTGGGGAATGAAGGAAGGTTATATCGACGAAAGTGTCAATGACCTGAAAATGCTGGCAGAAGCCCTTTATGCTGCGCAGGAAGTCAAGCGTTCGATTCCCTTGATGGAGCGCGCTGCCAGGATGTCAGAAGATGGTGTATTGATGGAACGTCTGGCCGGTATGTACTTGAGTGATGATCAGTATCAGGAAGCGGCGGAGGCGGCGATAGAGGCGCGCAGCAAAGGCAAGCTAAAGCGTCCCGGTGGTAACTATATGAATGAGGGTATGGCCCTCTCGGGCCTGAAACGTTATAAAGAAGCTGAAAAAGCGTTTCGCAAGGCACTTGAGTACGAGAGAACCAAGCGGGCTGCTCAGGACTGGATAGATTGGGTTCTTTCTGAAAAAAAGCGTGAGAATGAAATTCGCAAAAGTCGCGAACTTTACGCTTCCTGAGTATCGCTTCAGTATAATTGGCTATCACAGTTGTTGAATCGGTTTTACAGAGATGTGTTGTCGATGCGTACGATGGGAGCATTCGGATGGAGTGGTTTGCCAGATAGCAACATGGGTTTTGCAAGCCTCAGTATCATTGGCATGTAGGGAAAGTGGCATGTTTGCAGTAATTTGCACTGTTTGCGTAATGATCAGGGATGAATGAAGTTTGATCTTTGGGCTGACCGGGTGTTGTGCGGTCAGGTATTTGGGTTGCCGAGGTGCCAGAGCAGGGCTGGCGTTTGAGATTGGAGTTTAAGGTAATAATGAAACTACACATTGAGTCTTTGCGAAAATTTGCCAGTAATGGCGTGTTGGTTCTGGCGCTGGCGGCGATGCCGGCACTGGTCGCCAACATCGGCCTGGGTTCAGGTTCGCTGGCCCAGGCGGCAGAGGAAGAAAGGCCGCCGTCCAAATACGCGAACAAGAAAACCAAGCGTGTACAGGCAATGAGTCCTGCATTTGCCAAGAAGTTTCAGCCAATCGACGAAGCTGCCCAAGCTGAGGATTGGGTTACCATGAAGGCCGGGCTAGACGAAATTATTGAGAAATCGGATCGCTACAGCGAGTATGAGCTGGCCACAACATGGAACTATCTCGCGTATTATTATTATGAAGCAGAAAACCTGAAAGCCGCGCTCAATGCCTACCAGAAGGTGGTCAGTTATCATGAGTTTTTGACGACACCCGCGATCGCTCGCGCCCTCTATTCAATTGCGCAGCTCCACTATGTACAGGAAGACTATAAGAAAGCCATTGAGGCAATGTATGAATGGATGGACATCGCCGAAACCGTTACGCCAGCTAACAAAATGTTGTTATGCCAGGCGCACTATCAGGTTGAGGAATTCGATAAGGCTTTGCGCTGGGTAGAAGAGGCGATTGCCGATTATCAGGCTGAGGGCAAGGTACCCAAGGAAAACTGGTGGCGTATCCAGCAGGCCATTTACTATGACAAAAAGGATATGCCCAAGGTAACCGAAATTCTTGAAACATTGATTACCTATTACCCCAAAGCGAAGTACTGGCGGCAGCTGGGTGGCATGTATAACGAATTGGGGCGCAGCATGGACAGCCTGGTGGCCTATGACAGTTTGCACTTGCAGAAACTTCTGGAAAAAGACATTCATTTGCGCAACTTGGCTCATATGTATCTGGGTGCCGAAGTACCCTACCGAGCTGCGCAAATTATGGAATGGGGTATGAAAAAAGGCTTTATTGAGGAAAGCAGTAAAGACCTCAAAATTTTGGCCGAAGCTCTCTACCGGGCAAATGAAGTCAAACGCTCAATACCGATTATGTTGCGTGCCGCCAAGATGGCAGAAGACGGTGTATTGATGGAACGGCTGGCGGGCATGTACTTCAGTGACGACCGCTTTGAAGAAACTATTGAGGCTGCTAACGAAGCGCGGCGCAAGGGTGGGCTGAAAAGACCTGGCGGCAACTATGTATTTGAAGGGATGGCTCTGGCCAGTCTCAAGCGCTTCACAGAAGCCGAAAAAGTATTTCTTAAGGCGGCTGAATATGAAAAAAGCAAAAAAGCCGCCAAAAACTGGATAAAATATATCAAGAGTGAAAAACGTCGCTATGATGAAATTCGCAAGAATAAGGAACGATTTAAATCCTGAGGGTTGAAACTGTTAGCGAAAGGCCGGCAATTGCCGGCCTTTTTTTTGCATTATTAAAAATGTAAAGACTCAGGTGTTCTGAATATTTATTTTCAGTTTAACTGTTTGCAAAAAACCTTGGAGTTTCTCTGCAGATTGTAGAGTGCTTTCTTCTCACTTGGGAGTTCATCCACCGGGATTTCAGTAAAACCCTGCTCGATAAACCAGTGAGCTGCCTGCGTGGTCAGCGCAAGGAGTTGTTGTATACCTTGTTGTCGGGCCTGTTTTTCAACAGTGTCCAGCATGCGCCGGGCGAGTCCCTGGCGCTGGTAATCAGGGTGTATTGCCACACAGGCCAATTCACACACATCTTCGTTAACCGGATATAAAGCAACACAAGCGACCAGCATGCCTTCGGGGTGAACCATTACGTAAAATCGCGATATTTCGGTTTCCAGTAGCTCTCTTGAACGTTTTACCAAAACTCCTTTCTCTTCCAGGGGCGCGATCAACTCCAGGATGCCGCCCACATCATCAATTGTTGCCTGATGGATGGTTTCATGGCTCTCCTCCAGAATCAGAGTGCCGGCTCCATCTCGAGTAAACAGTTCCTGAACGAGGGCGCCTGCGGTTTGAAAGCCAATGAGGTGGCAGCGGGTCACACCGTTCCGGCAGGCTTGATAGCTTGCGTTCAGTGCGCCGATCAGATCACTGTCATCGGCAATGATACCGAGCCAATGATTGACATCAGCCAGAGAGATCATGTGCTGCAATTCGCCGTCGTTGTTTCGAACGCCTTCGTCGCGACAGTAGATCACCAGCTTTTCGGCTTGTAAGGAAATGGCGACCTGGGAAGCCACCTCTTCCAGTGTCAGGTTGAAAGCTTCCCCTGTTGGTGAATAACCCAATGGCGAGATCAAGACAACGGCATGTTGATCAAGCTGTTGCTGGATAGCCTTGCGATCAATGCGCCGCACCTCTCCGGTATGGTGAAAGTCGACACCATTGCGCACGCCGAGAGGTTTTGCGGTAATGAAGTTACCTCCCACCACTCGAATACGTGAACCATGCATTGGTGAGTTGGCCAGTCCCATGGAAAGCATGGCCTCTATGGTAAAACGGGCATTGCCAACGGCGTCTTTGACGCAATTCATTGTTTCCTGATCGGTAATGCGAGTCTGTTGGCTAAAGCGTGGAGTTATGTTGCAGTTAGCCAGCCTTTGCTCAACCTGGGGACGCGCGCCATGCACCAGCACCAGCTTTACACCCAGAGTGTTCAGCAGCGCGAGATCGTGAATGATATCTGCCAGATTACTTTGTTGAATTGCTTCACCACCAAGTGCAATGACGAAGGTTTTGCCCCGGTGTGCATTAATGTAGGGGGAAGTATCCCGAAAAAACTTAACGTAGTTGGACACGATTGGTTTAGCCTCGGTAAAACCGTTTTATTGCAGCGAGTATAAGCAATGTCGAGGCATAAGTGGAATGGCGCTTGTTCAAAGGTGGTCGCGCGTCGCGTGCTTCTGGCGTACGACGTGAGACTATAAAATAGTATTCAAGCTTGGGTGGACCCAGTTTTGACCCGGTGTAGTTCCCGTTGCAGAAAGGCTACAATCAAGAGTTCCAACAGGAATAAGGAAGGTAGCAATGGCAGATACGGCGGCAGCAGAACGACACCTGGATCTGCGGGCCATGCTGAGCGATCTGGAGTCAGACGGTCTGGTCACCAGGGAGTCGGTAAATATGATTGCCGGCAGCACTCGCAGTCGTGAGCAGGCATTGCAGCATCCCCTGATTTACATCGCCAGCCAACAACCGGAAAACGCCAGGCAGGAAGGACGTACTCTGACGCTGGATGAACTCACCGAGTGGTTGGCCGGTCGCGCGTCGCTGCCGGTGGCAAATATCGACCCTCTGAAGATAAGCGTATCGGCTGTAACCGAAGTCATGTCCTTCGCGTTTGCCAAGCGTCACCGAATCCTGTGTATCGAAGTAAAAAGTGATGAGTTGGTGATAGCTACAGCGGAACCCTTTGTTGCCGAATGGGTGGCTGGGCTGGAGCAGGTAACACGCAAGAAAGTGAAGCGGGTCGTTGCCAACCCGGCGGATATTGAAAAATATCAGGTTGAGTTTTACAGCCTGGCGCGTTCCATTTTTGGCGCTGACAAGCAAGCCGGAACCAACTCCTCAGCCGTCACCAATTTTGAACAACTGATGCAGTTGGGCAGTATGAAGGATCCCGATGCCCAGGATCAGCACATCATCAGCATTGTTGACTGGTTACTGCAATATGCCTTTGAGCAGCGCGCCAGTGATATTCATATTGAGCCCCGCCGCGAGAAAGGCCGCATCCGTTTTCGTATTGACGGTGTTTTGCATCTGGTTTACGAGATGCCGCTTCAGGTGATGCTGGCCATGACCAGTCGCCTGAAAGTGCTGGGTCGCATGAATGTTGCCGAGAAGCGCAAGCCGCAAGACGGGCGCATCAAAACCATGTCTCCGGAAGCGCGTGAGGTGGAATTGCGGCTTTCCACCTTGCCCACGGCTTTCGGTGAAAAACTGGTGATGCGGATTTTTGACCCCGACGTGTTGTTGCGCAGCTTCAGCGAACTCGGCCTGGTGGGGGAAGACAACAAGCGCTGGCAGCAAATGGTACAGCGACCCCATGGTATTGTATTGGTAACTGGACCTACCGGCTCCGGTAAAACAACCACTCTGTATTCTTCATTGAAGCAACTGGCCACAGAAGCCGTCAACGTCAGCACCATTGAAGACCCGATTGAGATGGTGGTTGATGACTTCAATCAGACACAGGTGCACCACAAGATACAACTGGATTTTGCTGCCGGAATTCGCACCCTGATGCGGCAAGACCCCGACGTCATAATGGTGGGCGAGATCCGTGACCTTGAGACCGCTGAAATGGCCATTCAGGCCGCGCTTACCGGCCACCTGGTTCTCTCCACACTCCACACCAATGACGCACCAACAGCGATTACACGTTTACTGGATATCGGTGTGCCTGCTCACTTGATCCGCGCGACAGTCAATGGCGTGATGGCGCAGCGGTTGTTGCGTGCGCTGTGCCCCCATTGCAAGGAAAAGGTTGCGGTAGAAACAGACGCCTGGAGTCAGTTGGTCCGCCCCTGGAAAGTAACGCCGCCCGCGGAGGTATATCAGCCATCGGGATGCCTTGAATGCCGTGGAACGGGGTATCTTGGGCGTCAGGGAATTTATGAAATATTACCGCTGACCAGCACCCTGAGACCGCTGGTGCAGGACAATGGCGATATTGACGCCCTGCGTCTCCAGGCGATGAAAGAAGGTATGCGCACCTTGCGGCTTTCAGGTGCCCAGAAAGTCGGTTCCGGGATTACTTCAATGGAAGAAGTAATGAGAGTGGCTCCCGAGCATGGTAAGTGAGCAGTCACTGTGGCTGTAAATCCTGATTTACCTGATTTGCTACAGAGAGAGTGGTTGCGGCAACGGGATCGTTTCAACGCTGCTGCCGGGGATGAATTGGTTGCATGGCTGGACGGGCATTGTCGATCGGCGCCCGATTTCGCCGAGCAGTTGCGGCTGGTGTGGAGCTGCAGCAGCTATGTCGCTGAGTATGCTTGCCATAATCCGCCCGGTTTTCAGGAGCTGGTCACCAGCGGCGACCTGAATCGCACCTGCTCGCAGGGCTATTGCCCGGGGCCAGGCGCTAACAATACCGGGGTGGAAAACGAAGAGGCGCTGGGCGCTTATTTGCGCCGTATTCGCAATCGCGAACTGGTGCGTATTATCTGGCGTGATTTTGCGCGTTTGTCTGACCTCTCTGAAACCCTGCGCGATATGACATCACTGGCACAGGCATGCCTTGATACCGCTCTTGAATTTCTCCATGCCCGTGCCTGTGAGCGCTATGGTGTTCCGACTGGAGGGGCCAGCGGTCGTCCCCAAAAGATGGTGGTGCTGGGTATGGGAAAGCTCGGCGCCAGTGAACTTAACGTGTCATCCGACATTGACCTGATCTTCGCTTACCCCGAGTCCGGGGAGACCATCGGCACGGCTCGTCCCTGCACCAATCAGGAATTTTTTGAGCGGCTTGGGCGCAAACTTATTCAGGTGCTTGATAGTCGCACTGTCGACGGCATCGTATTTCGGGTTGATATGAGGTTACGGCCTCACGGTGGCAGTGCTCCGTTGGTGGCCAGCTTTGATGCGCTGGAGAATTATTACCAAACCCAGGGACGTGGCTGGGAACGGTTTGCCATGATCAAGGCGCGGCCGGTGGCCGGTGATTTGGACGCGGGTGCGGCGTTGCTGAGGATTTTGCGCCCCTTCACCTATCGTAAGTACATTGATTTCAGTTCCATCGAATCCTTGCGCGAAATCAAGGCGGTGATTGAACACGAAGTGCATCGAGACGATACAGCGGATGATGTTAAACGTGGCAGTGGCGGTATTCGCGAGGTGGAGTTTATCGCCCAGGCCTTTCAATTGGTGCGTGGTGGACGCGATCCCCGGCTGCAAAGGCGATCCTTGCTGGACATATTGCCGCTGCTGGAGCAGGAGGGCTTGCTGCCAACGGGTAAGGCGGCGGCATTGATAGATGCCTATCGCTTTTTGCGCAATGTTGAGCATGCGGTGCAGGGGTTCAGCGATAGCCAAACCCAGCGATTGCCGCGAGGTGATCTCGGCAGAGCGAGGCTGGGCTTGTTGTTTGGCTGTAGCGACTGGCAAGAATTTCGTCAACAGTTACAGCAGCGCAGGGCTGTTGTGCAGCAGGTGTTTTCGGCAGTAATAGCTGCACCGGAGTCTGCAGCTTCTGAGCAGAGTGGCGTGTTGCAAGCCGGGCAGCAATTGTGGCAATTGGTGCAACATGGCAAGCCAATAACCGACGACCTTATGCAACTGGGATTTGACGATCCGGAGTCCAGTAAGCAGCAACTGCAAAGTCTGCTCTCCAGCAAGCCGGTACAACTTATGCAGGCTACAGCCAGGGAACGTCTTGATGTGTTAATGCCGATGTTGCTCGCCGGCTGCGCAGCGCAGCAGCAGCCATCACAAGTGCTGAAACGTACACTGCAACTGGTGGAGTCGGTGGTGCGGCGAAGTGCCTACATGCTTTTACTGGTGGAAAATCCCGGGGCATTGCAGCAGTTGGTTAAGCTGTGTGCAGCGAGTTCATGGATTGCAGAGCATATTGCCACCTGGCCGGCATTGCTAGACGAATTGCTGGACCCGCGTACGCTTTACGGTCCGATTGATAAAGCCACTCTGGCAGACGAGCTGCGCCAGCAACTGCTCAGGGTTCCCGAAGATGATCTGGAACAACAAATGGATGTTCTGCGTTATTTCAAGCACTCCAGCAGTCTGCGGGTGGCGGCGTGCGAGGTGACCGAGGCGCTGCCCTTGATGAAAGTGAGCGATAGCCTTACCTGGATAGCAGAGGTATTGCTCGCTCAGGTTCTGGAGCTGGCCTGGAGGCAGCACACGGAGCGCCATGGAGAGCCGGGGCCGCGTGTTGGCGAAACCGGGGTTGGCGGTATGCCCTGCTCCGGGTTTTCAATTGTGGGATATGGAAAATTGGGAGGTGCCGAGCTCGGCCACAGCTCGGACCTTGACCTGGTGTTTATTTACGACGCCGACCCTTCGGCGAGTACCAGCGGAGAACGCGTTATAGACAACGCCACATTTTTCCTGCGCCTGGGGCAGAGGGTAATTCACTTGCTGACTACTCGCACTGCGGCGGGTGTGTTATACGATGTGGATATGCGGCTGCGGCCGTCAGGCAAGTCCGGCATGCTGGTGTCGTCGCTGGCAGCATTTGACAAATATCAGAGCGAAAATGCCTGGACGTGGGAACATCAGGCGCTGGTGCGAGCGCGCCCCGTGGCTGGCGATCCGCGACTTGCGCAAAAAGTGGAAAAGGTTCGTCAACAGGTATTGAGGCGGCCGCGACAGTTGGATGTGCTGAAATCAGAGGTGCGTGATATGCGCCGCAAGATGAGCGAACACCTTACATCTGCTGGCCCCGAACACACCGGGGTGTTTGATCTCAAGCAGGACAGCGGCGGTATCGTCGATATTGAATTTATGGTTCAATTCGCGGTTTTGGCGTGGGCAGCGGAACACCCGCAACTGGCGCGCTGGAGCGACAATATTCGTATACTGGAAACGCTGTCGGCAACTGGCAAAATGGCGACCGCCGATGTCGAGCACCTGATCGAGGCCTACAAAGCGTATCGTTCGGCTGGCCATCGGGCGCAACTCCAGCGGCAACCGGCAGTGGTTCCCGCTTCTGAATTCCGGCAGCAGAGAGCACAGGTAACAGCGTTGTGGGACACGATTCTGGAGGGCAGGTGACATCTGAAACAAAACCGGCCCATTCGGAACCGTCTGCGGTTAGTGTGCGGCGTTCGACCTTAGACGTTCGACTTAAAATTCTAATTATCGGCCCCTCATGGGTCGGTGACATGGTGATGGCGCAGTCGCTGTTTATCACTCTCAGGCAAAAACACCCCGAGTGTGAAATTGATGTGTTGGCCCCGGCCTGGACACGGCCCCTGCTTGAGCGTATGCCAGAGGTTTCCAGAGCGATCGATATGCCGGTGGGACACGGCAGTTTGCAATGGGGAATACGCAAACGGCTCGGACGCGAGCTGGCTGGGCACGCTTACGATCAGGCGATAGTCTTGCCCAACTCCTTCAAGTCTGCCCTGGTGCCGCAGTTTGCAAAAATACCTTTGCGAACCGGGTGGCGGGGTGAGATGCGCTATGGGTTGCTCAACGATTTGCGCGTGTTGGACAAGCAGAGATACCGGTTGATGGTGCAACGTTTTACCGCCCTCGCCTTCCCCGCGGACACGCCGTTGCCGCAATCGCCAATACCTCGGTTGAAAGTCAATTCACAGGCTGTTGCCGGGTTATTGGACAGCTTTTCACTGACGCTGGATCGGCCCGTGCTGGCGCTGTGTCCGGGAGCCGAATTTGGCCCGGCGAAGCGCTGGCCTGAATATCATTACGCGGCGGTGGCGGAAACGATGATCGACCGTGGCTGGCAGGTCTGGTTAATGGGGTCCGACAAGGACAGCGTTGTAGCGGAAGATATCGCAGCGCGATTGCCGCAACGAGAGTCCTGTTATGTACTGGCGGGCTGCACGCAGTTGGCAGAGGCGGTGGATCTGTTGTCGTGCGCGAGCGCAGTTGTGAGCAACGATTCCGGCCTTATGCATATTGCCGCTGCGCTGGCCAGGCCTCTGGTGGCCGTTTATGGTTCCACTTCTCCCGAATTTACTCCACCGTTGGCAGATGAGGTGGAAACCGTGTCGATACCGGTGGATTGTGGGCCCTGTTTCAAGCGGGAGTGCCCCGAGGGTCATCTCAAGTGCCTGAAAGAACTACACCCGCAACAGGTTATTGCTGCGCTGGAGCGCCTGGTTCCGAAAACGGTTGGTGTAACAGCGTGAGGGTTTTGATTGTCAAAATGTCTTCGCTGGGAGACGTTGTTCATACTCTGCCAGCACTGACCGATGCCGTGCGCGCCATGCCCAATATTCGTTTTGACTGGGTGGTTGAGGAGAGTTTTTCTGAAATTCCCGGTTGGCATTTGGCCGTGGATAAGGTGATTCCGGTGTCGCTCCGGCGCTGGCGCAAGCATCCCTGGCGGGCGTGGCGCAGTGGTGAATGGCGCAATTTCAAACAGGCGGTTTCTGCACAAAAATACGATCTGGTGATTGATGCCCAGGGGTTGCTGAAAAGCGCCTGGTTGCTGCGTTATGTTTCGGGGTCAGGGTACGGACTTGATAAACAATCCGCTCGTGAGCCGCTGGCGGCACGTTTCTATGATCACCCGGTGGCTGTCCCCAAAGGCCAGCATGCGGTTGAGCGAACCCGACAATTATTTGCCGCAGCTATTGGTTATACCTGCCCAACTTCAACGGGAGAGTTTTCTATCCGTGATCAGTTGTTGCTTGAGAACACAGGCAGCAGCGGCAAGCTGGTTTTTTTGCATTCGACGACGTGGGCGAATAAACACTGGCCTGAAACCTATTGGCGGCAATTGCTTGGTCTGGTTTCGCAGGCCGGGTTTGTTGTGCAGTTGCCCTGGGGTAACGACGCTGAGCGAGCAAGAGCCGAGCGGTTGGCCGATGGCTATGCCGAAGCTGAGGTATTGCCGAAGTTGTCTTTGCGTGAGGTGTCGATGGTGTTGGCGAGGGCTGACGCTGTTGTGTCTGTGGATACCGGACTCTCCCACCTTGCTGCTGCACTGGATAGACCTAATGTGACTCTGTTTGGGCCGACTGATCCGGGATTGGTGGGGGGCTATGGGAAAAACCAGTGTGTTTTGAAGGCGTCGGATTTTCCTGCTGTGACGAACAGGGTTGAACCTGCAATTTTTGCGCCGTTGACGCCAGAGTATGTTTGGGAGGCTTTGCGAGGGTTGATTGGTGGTTAGTTGTGTGGTGGTGTTGTTTCGCCCCTGACTCCCAAATTATCCTGATTCCTTCTCCCGCCCACATAACAACGCCAATTTAGCGTATTTATAATAAGTACCTTCAGAGTAAGATACGGCTAACATCAGCCCTTCTTTGCCATCAACAAAGCCAAGCTGAAAAAAATAACTTCGTACAAATGACCAGAATCCTTTGCCGATGGCAGTGGCGTAAGTCGCGCGTCGGCCGCGTTCAAACAACTGTTGCGCGCCGAGAGAAGAATAGTGATCCATCTTGTTTAGCACTTGCTCAAGATTATCAAATGAAAAATGTAATAATGGTGCTGTCAATTTGCCACAACTGCCTTCCAGTATTACGCGCTCGTGCACGGCATCGTTGCTAAAATGGCCACAGTCTCGACGAAAAAGTCGTAAAACGTAATCGGGGTGTAACCCGAATCGGTCCATCGTGCGTCCGCAAAATTCCAGTTTTCGAGATATTTCATAACCGCTATGTTTTGAGCCGGATGCCACGGCGTCAAAAATTTGTTGACGCAGACTATCTGTCACACGTTCGTCCGCATCCAGAGACAGGACCCAGGGTTGGGTTGCCTTTTTTAGCACGCGATTTTTTTGTGGGCCAAAACCGGGCCAGTCAGTGACGAATATTTTATCGGTATATTTTTGGCAAATTTCAATAGTGCGATCGGTGCTGCCGGAGTCCATAACAACAATCTCGTCTGCCCAGCTCACAGACTCCAGACAGTCGCCAATATTTTGTTCCTCATTTTTGGTGATAATGATGACGGAAATCATATCGTGTCCGGTACTTTATTTTCAGAGTTATTGTCGGTTTTGGTCATGCCTTTGTCGCAAAAAAATACAGGTCGAAAATTCAGTTTTGGAAGGTTCAAAAAAACAGCAATGAGCAGCAAAAAGAACGCTCCGTCACGGGAGTCCAGGAATGACGAATTAAACAGGCAGCTCACTATGATGGTTGTAACCGCCCCGAGCAACAATGTACCATCTAATTGGTGCTTCTGGTATCGCAACGCGTGCCGCATCAAAACAGCTAGCCATGCAATAAATAACAGTGTAGCCGGTATGCCAGCAGTAGCTGCCAACATGAGGTATTCGTTGTGAGGGTTTTTTACCTCTTCCGCTCCGTTGCCTGGTGCCAGTCTTGCGTAATCATCGGCAAAATCACCAATGCCGCTGCCAAATACGGTGTTTTCGCGAATCACGTTCAGAGTGTTTTTGTAAAAATCCAGACGAATGCCGATAGAAGATTGATTGTTATGATTGGTGAAATACTGCTTTATATCGACCAGAGACTGATCAATTCGCGTCCGAAAATGATTCGACGTGCCGTAGGCTGTGGTAAATAAAACCAGTGTTCCAACGATAACCAGCGTTTTGGTTAGCACTCTGCGCCGCCTTATTACTTCCAGAATGGCAAGTGTAGCCAACACCACGTAACCCGTTCGCCCTTGCGTAACCAACAGGATATCGACCAGAGCAAGTATGATCACAGCAATATGCAGCCAGCGTTCGCGACCGGTTGTGCACAATATCAGTTGGTATGCCCAATAAGCCAGGAAGGCGGTGCTGATACCAAAGAAGATGCGACTATATAAAGTGTATTGCCACCAGTTCAAATAGGAAAACTCTAACCAGCCGAGGTAAATGAAAAAGGTAATCAGGGCCGATAATGCCAAAGAGTAATACAGTGACCACACGGCGTATTTTCGAGTGTCGCCGCGTGATATCGCGAATACCAATACAGGCAATAGTAAAAATTCTTTGTATTTTTTTAAGTAACGCAGGGATTCCTGCCAGGAACTATCTGCCCAGAGGGCGCTGGTTAGTAACAGTAAAAACAAACAAACAGGTAAGAAGGTGGTTGGTGATCCCAGTACGTTTTTGGCATTGTGCCAAAAGGTTGGTAACAGTAATGTGCAGACAAAAGCCAGGGTAATCAGTATGACACTCGGCGCCGTTGGCAGCAGCGCTGGAGATGCGGCAGCGGCAGCAACCATTATGGTGTAGAAGCGTTTGGTAGCGGTTGTAGATTGGGGTATGGATGTCATGGTTGTATGAGTTTCAAAAAGAACCTTTCAGAGCTTCCCTGGTTGCAAGTATTTGGTGACATTAGATTATAAATAGCGGCTATTATGGCACACTTTGCCCGATTAACAGCCTGTGAGCGGAAACATTGGCAGTTGTTGAGACATATTCCCGGCCCTGTTTCCATCGCCCCGGACAAGATGATAACTCTACCGCATGTAGCCTTTCTTCCACAGGTGTTATGATTGGCACCAATTCCAATTTGTGGGGCCTGGCCAACAGACTATGCAATTTCGATTACCTGATTTTTCCAGCGCACAGATAGTGGTGGTTGGTGACCTGATGCTCGACCGTTACTGGCAGGGTGCTACATCCAGAGTGTCTCCCGAAGCACCCGTCCCGGTGGTAAAAGTTGACCACAACGAGGATCGGGTGGGCGGCGCCGGCAATGTGGCGCTCAATATTGCGTCGCTCGGTGCTGGCGCAACCGTGATCGGCACTGTGGGTAACGACGAGGCAGGTCAAACCCTGCGCAGCCGTCTCGGTGCCGCAGGTATTCATTGTGATTTTCAGATCAGCCGGGACAAGCCGACCATCACAAAACTGCGGGTTGTCAGTCGGCAACAGCAATTGCTGCGGCTCGATTTTGAAAAGCGTTTTGAGCCCGGCGATGTCACGGAGTTCAGTGACAAACTGGCAGGTTTATTACCCCATATGGGGGCGCTGGTGTTGTCGGATTACGCCAAGGGGAGCTTGAGTAATCCGCAACCACTGATCAAGCGGGCGCGCGAGGCAGGTATACCGATATTGGTAGACCCCAAAGGCAGTGATTTCAAGCGCTATCGGGGGGCTACGCTGGTTACGCCCAACTTGCATGAATTTGAAGAGGTTGTTGGCCCCTGCGCTACCGAACATGAACTGGTAACCAAAGGCTTGCGTTTGCTTGAGTCTTTAGAGATTGAAGCCTTGCTTGTTACCCGTGGCGAGCATGGTATGACACTGTTACAACCGGGCTGCCCGGAATTGCATTTGCCTGCTCACGCTCGTGAAGTTTATGACGTAACCGGCGCCGGAGATACAGTAATTGCCACACTGGCGGCAGCGCTGGTGGCGGGAGAGAAACTGCCTGAGGCGGTGACCCTGGCCAATATTTCTGCCGGTATTGTTGTGGGCAAACTGGGTACTGCCACCGTCAGTGCTCCCGAACTGCGTCGATCAATCAATCAGATGCACGGTGCCGGGCGCGGCGTTATGAGCGAAGACCAGCTTGAACTGGCGATTCAGGATGCGCGCGCCCACGGCGAGAAAGTGGTTTTTACCAACGGCTGTTTCGATATTATTCACGCGGGTCATGTCGGGTATCTGGAGCAGGCGCGCACGCTGGGTGACCGTCTGGTGGTTGCGGTAAACGACGATGCATCTGTTACTCGTCTGAAGGGAGAGGGGCGACCGGTTAATATGGTTGAGCGCCGCATGGCGGTTTTGGCGGGGCTGGAGTCGGTGGACTGGGTTGTCTCATTCGCCGACAACACGCCAGAGCGCCTACTGGAACGGTTGCGGCCGGATGTTCTGGTCAAGGGTGGGGATTACAAAAAGGAAGAAGTTGTCGGTTGGGAAATTGCTGAAAGCTACGGCGGTGAAGTGAAGTCGCTCAATTTTTTTGACGACTGTTCGACTACGGCGATCGTGGAAAAAATTAAAAGTAAAACGTCGGGCGACTGATAGTTCTCCCGTCACTTGCTATTTGTAAATTGTCTGGCCTTCCTGCGTAGCACTTGATGCTGTGGAGATAACAGAGCGTTTTTAAAGAGACGAAGGAGCGGTCGCTTGGCCTTCTCAGTTATCTTTTTCGACAAAAATGATAATGATTTTCATAATTTTTGTATTGATAATAGTGTTAAGTTTTTTAATCTGTAAGTTACCAAAACATGGAGTACAAATTTATAGTTGCCCTCTTGTTGCTTACACCCGGAATCAGACGCCAGATGTTCTCTCGAAGTCTCTCGCTGCACAATCCGAGTTGTGTCAAAAATACTTCGGATTTATCGCCCTAACGATGTTGCTACTAATGCCGAGATGAGAAAGTGCCAGACAAAAATTTGCTTGCACTGAAAATGCTTTTCGGTGCTCTGGAAGTCTGTCTCATAAAGTTTAAATAGAAAAATTAAATGGGTAAAATAATAAATGCCACCAAATTTCCATTTGCACTTTGCTATACGATTATCAAACTCACGAGAAGTGGTTCGACGAGTAATTCAATTAAACCCTTTTGTATCGCTAGAGAAAGTAATATGAGTATGATTAATTTAAGATTGTCACACCCTCTGTCAAAGAATTTTATTAACACCAGGTATACTATAAGCCCCAAGAGAGGATTTATTAGGGTGGTAACCAATGTGGGAATTAATATTACAACAGCTGAGGTGTAAATATTTAGATTTATACTTAATAGCCTGGAGGCAGATAGCAAACCTATATATTGGACTATAAAAGATATTGGTATTACGAGCACTCGTCATCCTTGATTGTCAGGTTTAAAATAGAAGCTATTGTGCCAATTGGTCATTCAATAAGCATGCGGATTTTTTAAATTTCTTGTAAAAGCTTTTTGTTAAAGTAAATCGGTGATATTCAAAGTGTGGATCATTGGATTTTGCTGGGCTTTGTGGTTGAAGTCAACGAAATATTTAATGACGACTGCAATAGCAGGGTGGATGTTTTAGCTTTTTTGAAAATTATAATTCAGTCCAAAGTTCTTGCCGCACAATCGACATTGTGTTGCAGGTGTTGCGGATTTATCGTCCCAATGATGACGCTGCTAACTCCAGGATGAGATAACACCATATCAAAGCTCGCTTGCACCGGATCTTCTCCTTCTGCCAGACAGGCGTGACCACTGGCCAAGGCTTTTTTAATTAGCACACCTTTGTGGTTTTGCTGGCACCAGTCGATTACTGGTACTTCTCTGTGATAAGAGGGGTTCCATGTCACCATAACACCATCGCACCGTTCTGCCGCCAGCAAGCCCCCGGCTACGGTTTTGGTGGACATACCAAACGCTCGAATTTTGCCTTCCCGTTTTAACTCTGCCAGAGTATCCAGAGCACCTTCTTCCCGTATAATGCGTTCGTCATTGCCATCGGAATGCACCAGCACAATATCAATACACTCTGCGTTAAGCCGCTGCAGACTGCGTTCCACGCTAAAGCGAGTGTGTTGGGCAGAGAAGTCAAATCCGGATTTACTTTCTCCGGTTGGCCGGGCGTAAAACTCTTCGCCGACCTTGCTGCAAATCACCCAGTCGTCCCGCTGCCCTTTTAACAGCTTGCCAAGTCGTTCTTCACTGTTGCCATAGGCTGGTGCGGTATCTATCAAATTAATGCCCAGGTCTTTGGCCAGAGCAATCAGATTGGCGGCTTCCCTGTCGTCGGGGATTTTGAACTCACGAGGATATTTAACACCCTGGTTGCGGCCCAATTTGACCGTGCCCAGCCCCACCGCACTCACATTGATACCGGTATTACCAAACGGGCGCAGGTATTGTTGCAAATTAGCCAAATGCTACCTCCCAGGGTGTCGGCGCAACCTGCGGTCGTTCAAGAAATGATAAATCGGGAGCCGCCTCGCCCGAGGCGCCAATATCAGAGTTACCCAGCAAGGCTATGACTTCATCGGCCAGATTGGGCGACAGTGTCAACTTGGTTGGCCAGGCCACCAGTACATTAGTGCAGCCGTTGGCAGCGACTGCAAACGCCTTGTCCGGCCTGGCCAGATTTCGCTGTCGAGGCTCTGCCCGGTCAATACCAACACTGGCCCAGCGCGAGTTGGTCAGGTCAACCCAGGGCAGCAGGTCTGCCAGCTCCGTTTTGGCATCGGCAATGGCCTCTTCAGCAGGCTTCCCGGCGTTGCGTTCAGCCAGTGACCCGCCCAGGTACCACACCTGGTCGCCGTCCTCGCAAGGGTGGCTGGAAACGGTCAGGCGCGGTGTTTTTTTCGCACCCAGGCAGTGGCCATAGAATTGATGTGGATTGTGATGCTTCACCATTACTTGCTGCAAGGGACGACGTTGCATGTCCGGGGATTTGATGTCCAGCTGTTTCAACAGTGCCTCGTTGCCTTGCCCCGCGCTGAATACAAAACGTTTGGCGGCCAGGGCAATGCCATTATTAAAGTGCAAGGCAATCGTATTATTTGCGTCTCGTTGCAAGTGGGCTTTGGACCAGTCAATTCTGAAAATCCTGTCTACGTAATTATTGGCAAGTGCGGTGATTACCGTTGGCACGTCCAGAACCATGTCCACCAGTCGATAAAGAGAACCCTTGAATTGATCGGTCTGGAAAAGCGATGGGTATTCAGCCGATTTTACCTTTTCTACTCGACCGCGCGTTGCCTTGCTGGCAAAAAAGGTAGTGATTTTTGATGACGCATCGGCGTTGGAGAACATGTAAAAATGATCGCTGAGGATTTTGGCGTTGCGCAGGTCTACATCGCCCTCGCCGCGCAAGCAACGACGCCAGTGGTCAGGCATATCCGCTATGGCTTCGGAAGCGCTGTTCAAGGTGCCGCTCAAGGTGTATTTGATACCACCGTGGATCATGCCCTGGCTGGCAATCGTCTGGTAGCCGCCGAGGGCTTGCTGTTCGAACAGTAGCGCATTGTATCCGCTGTTGCACAAGCGATTGAGCAACCAGAGTCCGGCGATACCCCCGCCGATTATGGCGATATCGGCTTTCAGGTTGATAGTGGCCTGCAATTCAACTCCTCGTATCAATTATGGATAGAGACAGCCCCGGGAGGGCGCTTGACCTCGTACATACATGGGCCTGTTAGTATAAAGCTTTTACGTCCATAATCTGCCCCAAAAAGATTACGGGGTAAATTCGTTGGCGCGCCTGCTGTATACGCTGCTGTTTTATCTGGCCGTTCCCATCGTACTGCTGCGGTTGTTATGGCGTGCGCGCAAAGCACCGGCCTATGCCCGGCGTTGGCGAGAGCGTTTTGGCCTGGTGCCCCCTCTGCAGGCAAATAAAGTGATTTGGGTGCATTCGGTGTCGGTCGGGGAAACGCTGGCTGCTGTGCCCATGATCAAAGCTTTGCAACAGCGGTATGCGGATGCCCGGCTGGTTGTAACCACCATGACGCCGACCGGGTCCGAACGAGTAAAGGCGAGTTTTGGAGATACCGTGTATCACGTTTATGCGCCCTATGACTTGCCCGATGCCATTGCCCGGTTTATTGAGCGGGTAAGGCCAGACTTGTTGATCATCATGGAAACCGAGTTGTGGCCAAACCTGATTGCCGGGTGCAGGAAGCGCGGTGTTCCCGTGGTGTTGGCCAATGCGCGCTTGTCTGACAGGTCTGCACGCGCCTATGGGAAACTGCCGGGATTCACCCGGTCAATGCTTGGCAATTTATCGGCAGTCGCCGCACAGCACAGTGATGACGGTAACCGTTTTTGCAAGTTGGGCTTGCCGCCACAACATTGCCAGGTCACCGGCAATATCAAATTCGATCTCGACCTCGATGAGACACTGCGCGAAAAGGCGGCGGCTTTGCGTCATCAGTGGTGTGGCGAGGATGAGAGTCGTGCGGTGTTGTTGGCCGCCAGTACCCATCGCGGTGAAGATGAGCAGGTGCTGAACGCTTTTCAACGGATTCTCGAAAGCCATTCGAACGTTCTGCTAGTGCTGGTGCCCAGACACCCGGAGCGGTTTGATGACGTCGCCGAGCTGTGTCGGCAGCACGGGCTTGCTGTTGTGCGTCGCAGTTCAGGAGAGATTCCCGGCGCTGGCCAGCAAATACTGCTGGGTGACACCATGGGCGAACTGTTGGCGTTTTGCGGGGCCAGTGATGTGGTGTTTGTTGGCGGCAGTATGGTGCCGGTGGGTGGCCACAATTTGATTGAGCCGGCCGCCTGGGCAGTGCCGGTTTTGTCGGGTCCCCATTTATTTAATTTTTCAGAAGCTTCGAAATTATTGTTGAACGCCGGTGGCATGCAAGTGTGTAAAAACAGCTCAGAACTGGCAATGGCTGTTATTCAATTGCTGAATGACCAGAGTCGGCGCACCGGCATGGCACAGGCAGCAAAAATGGTGGCAGATCAAAATCGGGGGGCTTTGCAAAAATTGTTGTCGATGGTTGATGAACAGTTGCAAAACCCCGGCATGTAAATGGTGAGGCAAGAAATACACGCACATTATTTCTTGCCGCTACTCGGATTTTGTCAGGCCTGATTTAGGGCCTGTTAATACTAATTTAATCGTCCGGTACCGATATTTTTAAAGGTGGAAAACCATATATTTTGATATATGAAGCCCCCATGGCGCTTCGCCGTATTGAAAAGGGGAAATTACTCCCCGAATAGCGGTGCGAGGTCAGGAGCGCTCTTTATTGATACTTGACTCTTCTTCCAGCCATTTGTTAATGGTATACACGTCTTCCGGGTTGAGTTGGCCTGCCTGCAATTTCAGGTTGAGCAAACTGATCACGTATTCGTAACGGGCATTGGCGTAGTTTTGCTGAGCGGTAAACAAGCGGGTTTGTTCGGCCAAAACGTCAAGAATGTTTTGTGTACCCACTTCGTAGCCTGCCTGGGTTGCTTCGTATGCACTTTGCGCCGACGTGATTGCAGACGCCAGCGCCTTGACTCGTGCTGCGTTGGTTTTTGCTGTCAGGTAGGACGAGCGGGTGTCCTGCACGGTACTGCGTCGTGCATTGACGTAATTTTCATGGGCCTGAACCTGGCGTTGTGCCGCCACACGCCTTTCCGAGGCGTTTTCTCCCCAGGTAAACAGGGGTATCGAAATGCCTACGCTGCCGCCACCATATACTTTTGATCGGCGAGACGGTGAGGTAATGGGTTGCTCAAGGCCGGTAACCGGGTTAAAAAAGGTATCGGTAGTGCCGGGGGTATCATTGATGGTGTAGCCATTGATGTTCAGACTGATCGTTGGCGTATAGTTGAGTTTGCTGCCCTTGGCTCGTTCAATGGCCGAATCCCTGGTGAGTTGCGCGACTTTGAGAACGTTGCTGTTTTGCAGGGCAAAGTCTACCCACTTTTCGCGGTCTACGGGCTGCGGAGCCTCTACCGGAAAATCATCTTTAAGGCCGGAAACTTCAAAGTGACGTCGCCCGGTCAATACCTCCAGCGCTTCAAAAGTGATGGCAAAATCGCTCTGCCGGTTTAGCGTTTCGACTACCGCATTGTCGTAGGTGGCTTGCGCCTGGTGGACGTCGGTAATGGACACCAGGCCCACGGCAAACCGTTCCTTCGCATTTTGCAGACGACGTTTCGACTCATTTTCATTGGCTTTGGCAATTTCGAGTGCTTCATTGGCACGCAATATGTCCAGATAGGCACCGACTACCCTTAAAATCAGATCTTGCTGATCCAGGGCGAACCGGACTTCGGCCTGTTTGGTGTCGTACTCAGCTGATTTGAAATTAAACCAGTTGCGGACATTAAAACTGTAATTAAGGCCGTTGATTCGGTATGACTTGATACCACCCTCGCTCTCGGTTTTGGTTGTGCCCAAACCCTCGGTGGTGACTTCGGTGTTTTGGCCGCCGATGGAATAGCTGGCGCTGGCGCTGTCAACCAGCTTTGGCAACAGTGCAGCCCGTGGGCTAATCAGGCCTTCCTTGCCAATCAGATAACTGGCTTGGGCGGCCTGAAAGGTTGGGTCGTTTTTGAGTGCGAGTTCGTAAATTTGTGCCAGGGTTTCCGCCTGCGCCGCGGTGCCCATTACAAGCAGGGCGGTAGCTGCAATGCCAGTGAGTTTTTTCATCGCTTTCCCTTGAGTTATCTGCATCATTTAATTTGCATTCATAGGCGAGCCTGCAAGTCTAGCAAATCGAGTGGTGACTTCACTATGTTTTCATCCGTGCGTTAGTGTAATGTTTTGTTAACAGGCCCTGAAAAATGTGATCGGATTTATCTGTAAAGGGTGTGGGTAGACAGCAATTTTGCAGAAGCGTAGAGTGGGGCAGACCAGTTACTGGCAAGGTCGGCAATATGTTTTGGCGCAGTCCCGAATTTGGTTCAGATGATGTCGAAATACTGGCGGAAAGAACCGTATTCAAGGGGTTTTACCGAATGGTTAAATATCGCCTGCGCTATCGTCAATTTGGTGGTCGCTGGAGCCCGCCTGTTGAGCGAGAATTGTTTGAACGTGGCGCTTCTGTGGCGGTATTGGCACTGGACCCCAGGCGTCAACTGGTGGGTTTGATCGAGCAGTTTCGAATAGGTGCCTTGCGTGAAGAGAATGGGCCATGGTTGCTGGAAGTCGTGGCTGGCATGGTCGGTGAGACCGAGTTGCCCGAGCAGGTTGCGACAAGAGAGTTACAGGAAGAGGCCGGGGTGGAAGCCATTGAGCTCAAGCCCATATGCAGCTATCTGTCGAGCCCGGGTGGCAGTAATGAAAAATTGCATTTGTACCTGGCGTTGGTGGACCTGGACGGTGTCGAGCCGGGAATACATGGAGTGGATGAGGAGCAAGAGGACATCTATTTGCATATACTGACCGTTAAAGAAGCATTTGCGGCACTTCGGGATGGCCGTTGCAGGGATGCGGCGACTACTATCTGCCTGCAATGGTTGCAACTGAATGCGAGAAGCCTGGACGCCGGGTGATTGGGAGTGCCTCCAGGTATGATGGTGGATCGAATGGCTGTCTGAGCGCACCATCTAGTGGAAACCAGTTAACATTATGGATAAAAAGTGAGCAATGAGTGTAGGAGCGCTTGATAAACTTCGCTACAAGGTAGACTTGAGGCGGTATATGGCAGACTGCGACGCTAACTACTTTCGTCTGGTCAAGCTGTTCCCTGCCTGGCGGTCGGAGCGACAACGTTCGCTTGTGTTGCCAGGGAAGACCGACCGGGTATTTTTGGTCAAGGTTGCGGAACGCACACGCTATACCACCTTGCTGACACTGGAACAACTTGGCAAATACGGTGTGCGCTGGTTGGGTCTGCCCGCCCTGACGATTCGACTCTACCACGACGCCAGGGTTGCGGAGGTGGTGGCCTGTGGTGGAAAACGCAGTCCTCATCCACGCTACGACTACCCTAACCGCAATATGCACCAGCAGGACGAAAAAGCACAATGGAACCGTTTTCTGGCCGATTTTCTGGCTCATTGTCTGGCGCATGGTCGGGAGGCAAAGTTAAACTATGAACCAGCTTCACAATGATCGGGTGGCAAAGAGCTGAAAAGTATCATGGCGTCACTGGAGCACCGCAAAGATGGTGCAATTCGCATAATCCAGTTAACGGATCCCCACATCGGCCCGAATCCGGAGTACCGGCTGGCCAGCACTCGTACCTGTGACAGTTTGCGCCGGGTATTGACGCAGCTGGCTTCCATGGACCTCAACACAGACAAGCTTGTGGTGACTGGCGATATTGTTGGCAAAGGTCTGGTGGATGCCTATCAACTGTTTGAGCGGGAAATTTCTTCCCTCCACATTCCTTATCACTGGTTACCAGGAAACCACGATGACCCCCGGTTGATGGCAACGATGTCTGTACCCTTCCAGCGCGAAGTGAAATCAGGTCGCTGGTTGCTGTTGCTTTTGAACAGTGCCTCTCCCGGTCAGGTTGGTGGGCACCTGGCTGAATCGGAATTACTCGCGGCTTGCGCCGCTGCCAGAGGGCATGATGGGCCGGTTTCAGTTTTTGTGCACCATCCGCCAGTTTCAGTTGGCAGTGAATGGCTGGACAAGCAAAGTATCGAGAACGGTGAGGAGATGCTCTCTCAACTCGCAGCTTGTGGCAACGTTCGGGCGGTATTTGCCGGGCATGTTCACCAGGCATTTCATGCATACACTCATGGTATGGATGTTTACACTACCCCTTCTACCTGCTTTCAATTTGAGTCGGGCAGTAACGAGTTTGCCTTGAGCAGCGATGGTCCTGGTTGCCGCTGGATAGATTTTTATGACGACGGCACCTTCGAGACCGGTGTGATTCAGTTGGAACCCACTGCGGATCAACTGGATCACCAAAATGCGGGGTACTAGTACTCCTTCGAGGTGCTAATGACGGGATCGCCCTGTGGGTTGACTTGTCAGCGCCCATGGACGTCGTTGCGCCTCTTGGCAAAGGCTACGGCCATTACCTGCGAGGCGCGCCTCGCCATGAACGCTGACAAGTCAACTGAACCCGTCATTAGCACCTTGAAGGAGTACTAGACAGCACAAATCCTCTATAATCGACAGCTTTGCAAAGTTCGGAGCAGCCGATGTCCCTGTTGTTGTATATCCATGGTTTCAACAGTTCTCCGCAATCTCACAAGTCGCAAGCTACCTGTCAGTGGTTGCAAGAGCATCACCCCGATGTCGAATTCAAATGCCCGCAGTTGAGCAACCATGCTCTGGAGGCAATCGGCCAGCTGGAAACCCTGATTACCGAATATAATGGGGAGGTATGGTTGGCCGGAAGTTCAATGGGTGGCTACTACGCGACCTGGCTTGCCGAAAAATATGGATTGCGCGCGGTATTGATAAATCCTGCCGTACGCCCTTACCTGGGCATGGGTTCGTGGTTGGGTGAAAACGCCAATTACCATACGGGTGAAACCTGGGTGATGGAACCACACCATATAGACGAATTCCGGGTTCTTGAAGTAGAGAAGCTCCAGCGACCGCAAAATTTTCGAGTTCTGTTGCAGACTGGAGACGAAGTGCTGGACTATCGAGATGCCGAACAAAAGTATCGCGACAGTGAAGTAAGGATTGAACAAGGTGGGGACCACAGTTTTCAGAATTATGAGCGCCACTTGCCCGACATATATCAGTTCTTGTCGCAGTCAGGGAGAAAGGGTTGAGGGCCATGGTTCTGGCGCCTCATTTGGTTGGGCAGTCGATGTTTGATGTTGGACTCTCTACTCAAAAAGCAAATGGTGTGGCTGTGAGCTTTCGATATTTTCTGTTCTCCTCACAAATTTGACCGGGATTATCCAGTTAATTCACATACTGAGTTATAGTGTGGTCCACGGATTTTCGTCGAACATCGAACGTCCAACCTCGAACAAACAAGGCAATTATGAGCAAATACACAGCCGAAGATATTGAAGTACTCACCGGGTTGGACCCGGTCAGAAAACGGCCAGGCATGTATACGGACACCACACGCCCGAATCACCTTGCCCAGGAAGTAATTGACAACAGCGTTGACGAAGCTCTGGCCGGTCACGCCACTCGGGTTGATGTGCTGTTGCACAAAGACGGTTCCATGTCCGTGACGGATAATGGTCGCGGTATGCCCGTTGATATACATCCGGAGCAGGGCAAGCCCGGCGTGGAAGTGATTTTGTCTACCTTGCATGCAGGGGGCAAGTTCTCTAACAAAAACTACGAGTTTTCAGGTGGCTTGCACGGCGTCGGTGTTTCGGTGGTTAACGCACTGTCCCAGAAGCTTGAAGTCACCATTCGGCGCGACGGCAAGGTTCATCAGATCGGTTTTTCCGGTGGTGAAAAAATTGCTGATCTGGAGGTTGTCGATACTTGTGGTAAACGCAATACAGGCACAGCTGTACGCTTTTTACCCGATCCAAAATACTTTGATTCGGTAAAATTTTCACTTTCACGACTTCGCCATGTACTGCGTGCCAAAGCCGTGTTGTGCGCCGGGCTGCGCGTCACGTTCAAGGACGAAGCCAGTGGTGAAACCGAAGAGTGGTTTTACGAAGACGGCTTGAAAGACTATCTGCTCAGTGCAACACAGGGATGGGAAACAATGCCTTCGGAGCCTTTCCTGGGCAGTTTTTCTGCCAAAACCGAGGCGGTGGACTGGGCTGTGCAGTGGTTGCCCGAAGGTGGGGAGCTGACGCAGGAAAGCTACGTTAACCTGATTCCCACCGCTCAGGGGGGCACCCACGTTAATGGTTTGCGCACCGGGTTGCTGGACGCCATGCGCGAGTTTTGCGACTTTCGCAACTTGCTGCCTCGCGGTGTAAAGCTTGCACCTGACGATATTTGGGATAAATGTTGTTATGTGCTCTCATCCAAGCTGACCGACCCGCAGTTCTCCGGTCAGACCAAGGAGCGGCTTTCTTCCCGCGAGGCGGTAGCGTTTATATCCGGTGTGGTGAAAGACGCCTTTAGTCTGTGGCTCAATCAGCACACGGAAGAGGCTGAAAAACTGGCAGAGCTGTGCATCAGTAACGCCCAGAGTCGCATGCGCGCCAGTAAAAAAGTGGTTCGCAAAAAAATCACTTCTGGCCCGGCGTTACCGGGAAAGCTGGCCGACTGCTCGGGAGATGACCCAGCGCTGTCCGAACTGTTTCTGGTGGAGGGTGACTCTGCCGGGGGCTCTGCCAAGCAAGCACGCAACCGTGAACATCAGGCTATTTTGCCGCTGCGTGGCAAAATTCTGAATACGTGGGAAGTAGATTCCCAGGAAATTCTTGCCAGCCAGGAAGTACACGATATCGCTGTGGCTATCGGTGTGGACCCGGCCAGTGACAACCTGGATGGTTTGCGTTACAACAAAATTTGCATTCTGGCAGACGCTGATTCGGATGGTGCTCATATCGCTACTCTGATATGCGCTCTGTTTGTACGTCACTTCAGACCGCTGGTGGCTGCCGGTAATGTGTATGTCGCCATGCCTCCCCTGTATCGTGTCGATGTTGGCAAAGAAGTTTTTTACGCGCTCGACGAGGCCGAAAAACAGGGGGTGCTGGATCGCATACAGGCCGAAGGTAAAAAAGGTAAAGTCGAAGTGCAGCGCTTTAAAGGTCTTGGCGAAATGAATCCGTTGCAACTACGTGAAACCACAATGGACCCGGATACGCGCCGTCTGGTGCAACTTACAATTGATGCCGGTGACGACACCAACCAGTTGTTGGACATGTTGTTGGCCAAAAAACGTGCTTCAGACCGAAAAAGCTGGCTCGAAGCCAAGGGCAACCTCGCAGAGGTGTAAGCCTTTTCGCGGAATGATTTTATATCTCCGTCATTCCCGCGAAGGCGGGGATCTATAAAGATGAGGCTCGATACGGGTTTCATGCCATCGAAACACATGGATCCCCGCCTGCGCGGGGATGACCAGTACAAATGCGGGGATGACGAGTGGAATGGCGAGCCCGGAGTAAGACAGAAATGAAAGGTAATGAAAAACGGATTATGAACGCAGCTGGTAGCGGAAAATAATGAACGACATCGTAAAAATTGACGACGACGGCATCGAAAAGGCGGCATTGCGCAACTATGCCGAAAAAGCGTATCTGGACTATTCCATGTACGTTATTCTCGACCGCGCCCTGCCTAATATTGGCGACGGTCTCAAACCGGTGCAGCGGCGCATCGTTTATGCCATGAGCGAACTCGGCCTGAAAGCTTCGGCCAAGTTTAAAAAATCCGCCCGCACTGTAGGCGATGTGATTGGCAAGTTTCACCCCCACGGCGACAGTGCGGCGTATGAAGCCATGGTGCTGATGGCGCAACCCTTCAGTTACCGATATCCACTGGTGGATGGTCAGGGCAATTGGGGTTCACCGGACGACCCCAAATCTTTCGCGGCAATGCGTTATACCGAATCCAGGTTAACCCGATACGCTGAGGTACTGCTCTCTGAACTGGGACAGGGCACAGTCGAATGGCAGCCCAATTTTGATGGTACTCTGGAAGAGCCCAAAGTGCTGCCCGCGCGTGTGCCAAATGTGTTACTGAATGGCACCACGGGTATTGCGGTGGGTATGGCTACTGATATTCCTCCGCACAACCTGTGCGAAGTTGTCAATGCCGCTGTGCGCCTGCTGGAGGAGCCAAAAGCGACAGTAGAGCAGTTGTGCGAGCATATTCTGGCGCCGGACTTCCCCACGGTGGCCGAGATTATTACGCCTCGCCCAGAGATATTAAAAGTCTACGAAACTGGCCGTGGTTCTTTGAAGATGCGGGCAGTCTGGCACAAGGAAGACGGTGATATTGTGGTCACTGCGCTGCCGCATCAAGTATCGGGCGCCAGAGTTCTGGAGCAGATTGCCGCGCAGATGCAGGCCAAAAAGCTGCCGATGGTGGCAGACTTGCGCGATGAGTCTGATCATGAAGATCCCACCCGGCTGGTTATCGTGCCGCGCTCCAATCGGGTGGATCTTGAAGCCTTGATGAATCACTTGTTTGCAACCACGGATCTCGAACGTAACTATCGTATCAATCTCAATATGATTGGTATTGATGGCAAGCCCGGGGTCAAACCGCTCAATCGTATTTTGAAAGAGTGGTTGCAGTTCCGTACGGACACCACGCGTCGACGCCTCGAATATCGCTTGCAAAAAGTGCTCAGACGCCTCCACTTGCTGGACGGTTTGCTGATTGCCTTCCTCAATATTGACGAAGTGATTCATATAATCCGCACCGAAGACGAGCCTCGATCGGTCCTGATGGCGCGTTTTAAACTCAGTGAAGAACAAGCCGATTACATTCTGGATACTCGGTTGCGGCAGTTAGCACGTCTGGAAGAAGTGAAAATTCGCACCGAGCAGGAAGAGCTGGAAAAAGAACGCAAACAACTCGAACAAACTCTGGGATCTGAGCGACGCCTGAAAACCCTGGTGAAAAAAGAGTTGCTGGCAGCTGCCGAAGAATATGGTGACGAGCGTATGTCCCCATTGGTTGAACGCGATGAAGCACGAGCGTTTTCCGAGGCGGACCTGCTCAGCAGCGATCCGGTAACCGTGGTATTGTCCGAGAAAGGCTGGATTCGAGCTGCCAGGGGGCACGATGTTGATCCGGCAACACTCAGCTACAAGTCGGGTGACGCATTTGCGCTGGCTGTTCGTGGCCGCAGTAACCAGCAAGTGATTCTGCTCGACTCTACCGGCCGCAGCTATGCATTGGCTGCACACACGTTGCCGTCTGCCCGTGGTCAGGGTGAACCGGCAACTGGCCGTCTGCATGCGCCATCTGGAGCCACATTCAAAGGCTTGCTGATGGGTGATGACAAGCAGCCTGTGCTGATGGCAAGCGACGCCGGTTATGGGTTTATTGCTCGCCTGGGTGATTGCTATACCAAAAATCGCGCCGGCAAGGCTTTGCTGAATGTGCCAAAAGGCGGGGCAGTAATGTCACCGCGACCGGTAGTGAACCCTGAAACTGATTTACTGGTAGCTATCAGTAACGAGGGCCGCATGCTTGCCTTTCCGGTGACAGAATTGCCCGAACTGGCGCGAGGCAAGGGCAACAAGATTCTGTCGATCCCCGGTGCCCGGGTCCAGAGTCGCGAGGAATACATGATTGCGGTTGTTACGCTTAATGCAGAGCAGCAGCTCATGATCTACTCTGGCAAAAGACATCTGGGACTCAAGCTGAAGGATCTGGAGCATTACATCGGTGAACGGGGCCGCCGCGGCCACAAGTTGCCGCGGGGCTTCCAGAAAGTTGATCGAGTAGAAGTCGTCGGAGATTAAGCGGGGATATCAAACATTCAGACAGATAAAGCATACGAGGTGCTTGCAAAATTCCGCTTCGCACTCCCTGGCGGCGTTGAAAATGTGCTCGAATGCTCATTTACTCCGTGTAAACTGCGCTTCTGCGCGCATTTTCGCCTTGCCAGGAAGCACGAATCAGAGTTTTGCAAGCACCTCATATGTCCAAAACCAGGCTACACTGGAGAGGAACTTGAACAACCAAAAAAGGAGGTGCGGACGTGGAAGAGTTTATGAACGAGGCCGGTAATATGGCCATGCATTATGGCGTGCAGATAATCACTGCTCTGATTATTTTTGTTATCGGGCGGTGGGTGGCAAAAAAAATCAAAACCTTGATGAACAATGTGATGACAAAAAAAGAAGTAGATCCAGCGGTAGTTGGGTTTACCTCCAGCCTGTGTTATTACCTGCTGCTGATATTTGTCGTTATTGCCGCTCTCAGTCAGCTTGGCGTCCAGACTACCTCCCTGGTGGCGATATTTGGTGCCGCTGGCCTGGCCGTTGGTTTGGCCTTGCAAGGCTCTCTTTCCAATTTCGCGGCAGGTGTATTGATTCTCATTTTTCGGCCCTACCGGGTCGGTGATTTTGTCGAGCTTGCCGGTACATCGGGCTCTGTTAAAAAGATTCAGATATTTACCACAGAGCTGAGTACGCCGGATAATAAGCAAGTGATTGTGCCCAACTCTGCAGCTATGAGTGGGATTATTACCAACTATTCAGCTAATGATACTCGTCGTGTCGATATGGTGTTTGGTATTAGCTACAGTGACGATATTGATAAAGCCAAACACATTCTGCAAGAAATTACAGAAGCTGACACTCGAATTTTGAAAGACCCTGCAGTGACGATAGCTGTTAAAGAATTGGCAGATAGCAGCGTCAATTTCGTGGTGCGACCCTGGGTGAATACTCCCGATTACTGGGCAGTGTATTTCGATATCACCGAAGCGGTGAAAAAACGCTTCGACGCCGAAGGCGTATCGATTCCGTTTCCACAACAAGATGTACACCTGCATCAGGTGAGTGCGTCTGAATAACCGGGGAGAAATGATATGGGAATTTTATCCTGGATTATCCTGGGCCTGATGGCTGGAATATTGGCCAAATGGATTATGCCGGGTAAAGATGGTGGCGGTTTTATTGTCACCACTTTACTCGGTATTGCCGGCGCCTTTGTTGGTGGTTGGGTCGGCTCGTTGTTTGGTATGGGTACTGTAGGTCAATTCAGTTTAAGCGGATTGATTACAGCTGTCATTGGCGCTTTGTTGCTGCTGTTTATTTACAGAAAGCTGAAAAGTTGAGAGGTGTGAAATGAAAAGCAGAAAGCTGGCTGTGATAGTGGCATCTTTGTTTGCGGTAATCTTGTCGGTGACTGCGACGGCAGACAAAGGCAAGAGAAAGAGCGGCGCAGAAAAAGGGCGTGGCATCGAACAACGAGATACACGTCAGGACCAACTGAATGACAAGGCTCGTGATCAGAAAAAAGATGAATTAAAACAAAAAGCGCGCGACAAAATCCGGGACAAGGATGAACTGGCCGATATGAAGGATGAAAAAAACGGTAAGGCCGTTGGTAAAGATCATGAAGTGCCACCTGGCCTGGAAAAACAGCAAGAGAAAAAATCTGAACAGGAAATGAAAGAGCTGGATAAGGGGGCTGAAAAAGGCCGGGAGCAACGCGAGAAAAAAAGCAAAAAATGGTGGAAATTTTGGGAAAAAGATTAGGGTCTGTTAACGGCTCTTGCTTTGTTTGTTATGGTTTGAGTGCAAGTGTCTATGAAGCTATTACTTAAATCAGCACTATTTTTAAATATGTTAATGCCACTTGTATGTGGCGCAGTCGAAATATATTCAGAATTTCCAGACATTATTGACCCCACGGAAAGGTATGTTATTTATTCACATGGCCTTATCGTTGAAGGAAACGACCCGACTCCGACTTCCCCTGTATTTGGCGTTTATGACTTCCCTGCAATAAAGAAAGCACTTTTTGAAGGCGGTGGATTCAATTTAATAGCCCATCATCGCCCAAAGAACACCGAAATTTTATCGTATGTGGGTCTCCTGGAATCCTGGGTTAAACAACTTGTTGAGGCTGGGGTTGAGCCATCTCGAATCACGCTGGTCGGATTTTCCAGAGGGAGTCATCTCACTGCTTACGCATCCGGCCGGCTTAAAGATTACGGGGTTAATACGGCCCTGCTGGCGTCATGTATCAATGGTGATGTCACCGGGGAAGATGCGCCCCTTGTTCTGGGTGGACACTTTTTGAATATCTATGAGACCACAGATGTAATGGGCAGTTGTGACAAACTTGCAAATCGCAGCGAATTGCACTCGTTCAGGGAAATTGCCATTACCACCGAAAAGCAGCACGGCGCATTTTTCAAGCCGCTGCCGGAGTGGGTAAAGCCTCTGAAAGAATGGATAAATAAAACCAATCGCTAACAGATAGAATTGCTCAAATTGTCGCGGCTATCATAACAATGCCTTACACCAACCGAAGTTGTCAGGAGGGGTAAAACAAAATGCACATTTATCGACGTTTACTCGCTGTCGCCATATTGCTTGGCTTTGGGGCGGGCGCCAGCTTCGGGATTTCTGCAAGTACAGACAATTCCGGGGTCGATAGTCCACTCGCCTACTCACAACGCTACTACCAGACCGAAGTGCTCAAGATTCCCATGCGGGACGGGGTTGAGCTGGTCACAGAGATTCATCGCCCACGAGAGCAGGCAGGGCCGCTACCCTTTTTGATGGTGAGAACACCTTACGGCGCTTCCGGTGAACGCTTTTCCAAAAAGGCTGCGCGTTATCGGACTCTCGCGGAAGAGGGCTATATTTTTGTTATCCAGGAGATGCGAGGCACGCACGGTTCTGAAGGCGAATTTATTATGAACCCGCCGCCGAAATCGGTTAGTGGTAACGAGGTGGATGAGGCGACGGACACTTACGATACCATTGAGTGGCTGTTGCAAAATGTGGAGAACTCCAATGGACGGGTGGGTGTAACAGGTTGTTCCTATTATGGTTACTCAACTGTTATGGCCGGTATGTCGGGGCACCCTGCGCTCAAGGCGATTTCCCCACAAGCCTCTATGGCAGATCTGTTCAGAGGTGACGATTTTTACTGGAATGGCATACCGCACCTGTTGGGTCCCTTGTTCAGTATGTACATGGAAACACGCGGTGTTGTCGAACCGGTTATTCCCAAAGCGGACGCATTTGAGTGGTTCTTGCAGGCAGGCGCATTGAATAATGTTGAAAATCGTATTTTCGGTGACAAACAAAGCGGTATCTGGAAAGAAATGCTGGACAATACCGCCCTAACGCCCTTTTGGCAGAGTCGCGTACTGGCAAATTACGCCAAAGACGTAAAGGTGCCCACCCTGCACGTATTGGGCTGGTACGACGTTGAGGATTTTGCCGGACCCATTCGACTGTTCGGAGCCATGGATGCTGTGGACAAACAGGGCGACAACCGCCTGATAGTGGGTCCCTGGAGACACTGCCAGTGGTTGCGACCAGACTCTGGAGAAAAACTGGGCAACCTGTATTTTGGCTCACCGACTATAAAAACCTTTCGGGAAGAGGTCGAGGCAAAATGGTTTGCCTGGTATCTGAAAGATAAAGGTTCGCTATCGGATTTACCTCAGGTTGTGGCGTTTGAAACCGGGGCTAATCAATGGAAATCCTATCAATCATGGCCGCCCAAAAAAGGTATTCAAAACAAAATATATTATTTGGCGGACAACAAGCGCCTGTCACAAAACGCTGGCATCACGAATACGTCCCGCAACTATGATCAATATATATCCGACCCCTTGAACCCGGTGCCCTATGCTGATCGACCCATCGGCTTTTATTCTGGCAAGGGCCTGAGCAGTACCGAGAAAAACAGTCATGCCAGGAGTTTGTTTATTATTGCCGATCAGCGTTTTGCCCACGACCGGCCCGATGTGCTCACCTGGGTTTCCGAGCCGCTGACGGAGGATATGATATTAAATGGCTCGGCAATGCTGGAGTTGTTTGCCGAAACCACAGGTTCAGATGTGGACTGGATTGCGCACCTGATTGATGTGTATCCCGACGATTTCGATGAAGTCATGTCTGGCTATCGCTTGCCGGTAACCAGAGGTGCGCTGCGCGCCAGTCTTCGCGAAGACATGCGCACAGCAAAAGCCGTTACCCCGGGTAAAGTTGAAAAATACGAAATCGGTCTGGAAAGTCGCAGCCACCGGTTTTTAAAAGGTCACCGCGTCATGCTGCAACTGCAAAGCACCTGGTTCCCCTACCTGACGCGCAATCCCCAGAAGTTCATCAAATTATCTGAAGCGACAGATGATGATTTTCAGGTAGTGACAAACAAAATACATCGTGGCAAGGCGTATCCGTCGCGATTGGAATTGCCGATCAGCCCGGTAAATAAAGCAGGCAAGGTGTGGCATTCAAATTAAGTTGGTGAAATTGTTGGCAAACTGCTGAAAGTAAATTCATAGTAATTAAATGCAGTCAGACAAATAAAAAACCGGCAACACTATGTTGCCGGTTTTTTATTTTAGTTTTAATTAACTGGTAAATATCAATTAAAAGTCCACGCCCACTTTCAGGCCTACCGTGCGTGGTCGTGCCCTGGCGCCGTTAAGTTCGATATGAAGGGAATCGAGAAAGCCGTGGTCATCGAGCAGGTTGTCGCCAAAAAATTCTACTCGCCAGTTGTCTTTCATCAGGCCCAACCGCGCATTGAGCATATTAATGGTGTCGGACTGGGAAAAATAATGTAGACCAATTGAGCAAGTGGATGGCTGTCCATGAACCGAGACTGCACTTTGTACGCTACGCGGATGATGCTCTGGTGCACTGTCCGACATTGCGTGAAGCGGAGCGGTTGCAGCATCTATTTGCCCCGGTCGACTCAACTGATGATATCGATACCGCCAAAATATTCAGTTGCCGATGTGGTAGGTTTCATCAAGGGCAAAAGTGCGATTCACGTAGCGAGGACATATGGAGGCTGGAAACGCAATTTTGTGGGTCAAAGTTTTTGGGCAAGAGGTTATTTTGCCTCGACGGTGGGTCGGGATGAGGAAGTGATAAGGAATTATATTCGTCACCAGGAAGCAGAGGATCGCCGCATTGATCAGTTGAGGCTGATGTAGGTGCCTCCTTTAGGAGGCTCAAGGAACCGAAGGTTCCGTAATTGCCGCTTCGAGCGGCTCACAAAATTAAAGCCCCAGGCTTTGCCGGGGGATACTTACTTCATTGCGGATGATTGCGCACCTCTGAGTCCGCCATACAACTATAGACAATCAGGGGGGCAAACAAGGGACAAATTTGTATCAGAAGCACAGCGTAACAGGCATACGCAAACAAAAAAGCCAGCAGCAATGCACTGCCGGCTTTCGTTTTTACGAGACTGTAGTACGTCGGGCTTGAACCAGTCCGACTTGTCAGAACTCCGTACCTACCCGAATTCCGACAGTCCTTGGGCGAACTCTGGTTGCATTTCCCTCGATTTGAAAGGGGTCACTAAAGCCTCTTTCATTGAGCAAGTTATTGCCAAAAAATTCTACTGTCCATTCATCTTTTACAATACCAACCCTGGCGTTCAACACATCAATAATATCAGATTGAGACAGGTAGCCAGGTCTGATATCTCGGTTTCTGTAGCTGGCACGACCCTGCCGGTTGTAGTCCAAACGAGCGAACCCCGGCATGTTGCCACTCCATTCAAAGGCGTAATCCATCCACAGGCCACCATTATAATCCGGGACCAGATCCAACTCATCACCCACGGCGTGGCTAGCGGACGATGAATCAATTCTGATAACCTCCGTATCCACCACGTTACCGTTAAACCCAAAGGTTAACTGGTCTGTTACGTACCAGGATAGCTGAGCTTCTATTCCTTTAATTTCCGCCTCACCAATATTTGATGTCAGATTCACTAACGTATCACCAACGGGAACCAGCCCAATTACCTGGATATTGGAATAATCACTGTAAAAAATTGCTATCTCAGCATCGACTCGACCGTCCATTAGGGACATCTTGCTGCCCAGCTCATAGCTCCATACATCTTCCGGCTCAAAAGGCGGGTTGCCAACATTAAAGCCTCCACTGCGAAACCCTTTCGCGGCACTGGCGTATATACTTATGTCATCACTGGCATCATATCGTGCAAAAACGCGAGGGTTTACAGCGTCAAAACTTTCTTCTTCAAAATTCGAACCAAAAAATTCTTGTTCAAAATTTATTGTGTCTTCAAAATATCTGAGTCCAGCACCTATTTCCAGTTTTTCCATAAAGGTATAACTGGCTTGGCCAAATACCGCCCAGGATTTTGAGTTTCTATTTGTTCTGAATAACGCTGGTCCTAACGGGGGCTGATCTACTGTTCCGAAAAAATATTCGGGAATAAAAAATTGCTCGTCCGAGTCCCGGTAAAATGCACCAACCGTCCAAATTAAGGGTCCATCACCTGCCGAATTCAAACGCAACTCCTGGGAAAAAATTTTACCTTCATTCGTAAAATCACCCAACTGACCAAACCGAGGCGCTGGCGGCAATTCTAAAGGAAGACTATTTCCAAAATTATAAGTAGCTCTGTCAGACTTTATGTAACTACTGGTGCTAAGCAGTTGCACATTGTCAAAATCGTAGTTAATGGAAAAGTTGTACAGCTCATAATTATCTTCTGAGGACATAGTTAACGGCAGCGAATAGACCATTTCAAAATTGCCGTTTTCATCCTCATTAATTGGAGGCGAACCAGCGTCATTGCGATGTATTATCGCTGTTGCACCTATTTCCAAACTGTCTGACGGGCGCCACAACAGCTTCGTTCGAAGGTTAACAACGTCTTGGTCATTAATATTTTTCAGACTCCTTGCAGGCTGATTTATCCAACCGCCGTTTCTGCCTGCTAAACCAGCTATTCTAATAGCCAGCTCATCCTCTATCAGAGGAATATTGACCACTCCCTTGATTTCATGATTCGGGTCACCGCCTCGCGTGGCAGAAGTTGAAAAACCAACACTACTGTTGAATTCTCCAAGCTCTGGCGCTTTGGTAATAAACCGGATAGTCCCTCCAGATGAACCTTCGCCATACAGAGTTCCTTGCGGACCTCTAAGTACTTCCACTCGTTCCAAATCGTAAGTACGTATATCAAGGTGGGACGACGGTGCACCAGTTACCGGTATCTCATCCACATAAACACCCACCAGAGATGAAGATCCAAAAACATTACCAACACCGCGCATTGTGATACGACGCTGAAAAGTTCCTGAATCCTGAACAGACAAGCTTGGGACCGCAAGCGCCAAATCAGAAAAATTTTCTATTCCGCGCTTTTCCAGCTCTTCTCCACCTAATACTGCAATACTCATGGGTACATCAGACAGCTTTTGCTCTCGCTTTTGAGCTGTAACTATAATTTCCTCAACTACGCTACCAGAATCTGATGAATTTTTTTTCCGCTTGTCATTACCAGAGTTCTGTGTAACAACCACCAACCCATCGGCTGCCACGTCATACACCAGCCCGCTGCCAGATAACATTTTGTCAAGCGCATCCGAGAGAGTATATTCACCTTTAATTGCGGGGAGAGTAATCGCTTTTCCAATGCCAGGAGACAGAATAATTTGAGAGCCGGATACGCGCGCCAACTGTAGCAAGGCGGCCCCTGCGTTTTGCTGCTTGATATCAACGTCCAGGGTTATCTCGTTAGCACTAATTATATTTGACGATGTGGCAAGAAGAACTGCCACGCCAAGTGCCAATTTATATCGACTTTGTGCAATTTTCATATTTCCCACCTCTATTGTGGTATTGGGTTGATTTCGTTTTTGCCCTCGTCAACTAATATTTTGAAGGTCTATAAATACCACGCATCAGAAACCAACCATACGAAAATAATTTCACCTTTTTATAAATCTGGCATTTAAGTTTCGTTTGTGATCAACAGAATTTCTGATCACCGCAAACAAAATTTATTCCTTTCCGGTCAATACAATTCTGTCAAAATAGTGAGTTACTTTTAGTGGGTGCGTAACTTCCAAGCCTGCAATTGCAGAAGTTATACCGTCTACTTTAATCGCTGCAAATATTTCCATATTGATGATATTGGCGTCTTCAATAAGAATTTTCTTGGCAGAGTAGCGGTTAAGTTCCTGCACAACCTTGTAAAGGGAAACACCTTCAAAACTCAACAATCCGGTACGCCAGTTTTGCACGGAATCCAGGTTTTTGGAGGTAAAGCCGGTAAGCTTGTTTTGCTCGGCGTCGTAGTTTATAACCCACCCTGCTGTTAAACGCTGCTGTATGGACGGGTGTAAAACCACAGGTTGATCGTCATCAGATGTTAGCAATGGCGCGGTCGGGTCAACCTGTTCCTCTTTTTTATGCAAGGCAACAGAACCCTCAACAACCGCCAAGGTAAACTGGTCGGGTGTTTTGCGAATATTAAACTGTGTGCCAAGAACGCTGACCGAACGGGAGCCAACATCCACAGAAAACGGCCGTTCTGGATCCTTTGCCACATCAAACCAGGCTTCGCCTCGCTGTAATGTTACGCGCCGGTAGTGGCCGGTAATATCCACCAGGATTTCTGACGCCGTATTGAGGGTAATAGCGCTGCCGTCGGGCAAATCGATGTTTTTTTGCTCTCCGGTTCGGGTCAGGTGGCGCTGAATGCCGCCGTCATCCGCCTGATCGGTAAACATACCTGTCTTGTCTGCTCCGATGTAAGCTGCAAGACCTGCGATAACCGCGATGAGCAAACTGGCGGCGGCTGCCATGCCTCGCCGGGGTCGATGTGCAGTTGCCCGGTCAGCTTCAGTCAAAACGGATTGGAAACCGGGCCTTTCGGCCAATGCTTCCATCGCTGACAGTGCGTGTAAGGTACTTAAAAATTCGACTTGATAAGTTTGGTTGTTTGTTTGCCGATCGCCGATTTGCTGTTCCTGACGCTCGCTCAGCTTGCCAGAAAACAGGCGCATAATATCGCGGGCGGCGATTTTTCGCTGACGCATGTTGTTGCTCGGTTCCGTCATTTTTCGTCCCCCTGCGCGCGGCTGATTGCGGTGCGAATTTTGACCAGTGCGTGGCTCATGTACTTTTCCACCGAACGTGCCGACACACCCATTTTGTCGGCTATTTCGCGATAGTTCATGTGTCGAAAGCGGCTGAGTACAAAAGCCTGCCGCCAGACAGGGGGCAAACTTTTGATGGCGCGCTCGATCACGTCCAGATGTTGCAAGCCGTCGGTTATAACCTCAGGCGTAATGTCCATCCGCTCGTTGGCGCTGTTACCTTGTTCGCTTTCCTGATAGCTTTGCCGTACCGCCTTGCGGCGCTCAAGATCCACAATCAGGTGATTGGCAGTGGTATAGATAAACGAGCGGCAGTCCTTGCGGTCCGGTGGCAGTCGATCATTCAGGTCCTCCATTCGCGCCAGTCTCACGAACACTTCTTGCAACACATCTTCAAGGTCGCCACTGCTACCCATGCGACCGCGAAGAAATGACCGAAGAGCACCACTATGGTCCTGATAAAGGCGTTCAAGGACCTGTTCTCTCGACTCTTGTCGCTGTTTGAAGTCAACAACATTACTGTGCTTTGGGTTCATCCGCCTGATCGGTCCGGGAATCTCGCATAAAGCGCTTCTATAAATATACACGCGCCAAGTAAGCGGGACCCGAAAATATTTGGGCGGTGGGCTGCGGTGGGGCGGGCCAGTGGTTTGCGGAGGGCCCCACGAGGCTAAAACAAATTCATCAGGATATATAAGTTATTGAATTTTTGGAGATTATTGGGTGGCAGGTCTTGTCGTCCCGGTTCAAGCCCTATAGGGCCATTTATCCCAACAATTTTTTGAGTTCTTTTACTTTTTTTTGATTCTGCTTTGCAGATAATGGCTGAGCCTCTTTTTCTTCCAGCAGTATTGGCGCTTCA
Organism: Porticoccaceae bacterium; assembly: GCA_050289385.1. Taxonomy (GTDB): domain Bacteria; phylum Pseudomonadota; class Gammaproteobacteria; order Pseudomonadales; family Porticoccaceae; genus JBNKFQ01. Next base: position 67,330 of record JBNKFQ010000283.1, read on the forward strand.
ACAATAAACTCTTCTCCGGCCAACACCCGGTCACAGACGCCGCGATATTTTTTTTCAAAAACAGCGAAAGCAATTTTTTCCACTTCGTTTGCCAGCAAATACCAG
>JBNKFQ010000284.1:0-14766 GCA_050289385.1 Porticoccaceae bacterium
AACACGGGTATATCACGACGCGTCTGATAGAGGATGGAAACCCGAGAGACAGTGATCGCTTTATCCCGATACCGGAAGTGATTTTCTGGCCAGTCATCCGGTGGTTCGAGTCAGGGCAGCTGTGGGACTCGGCAGGTCTCAGGCTCTCTAAACGCATACTGCGATAGCGGCTTGACCTATTTTCTGGGTGAAACCTCTGGTGGATAAGTTCAGACCCGGGATTCCTCGCCATGCAACAGGTCATTCAGAACCGCTGAGTCGTAAACATTGGTTGCTGTCACAACAACGTCAAGAACAGTTGCTTTAATTGTCGGTCTCGTTCGGTCATTCTAATTGCCGCCGAATACATGTTCTTATGGCAGGCAATTCTGTCGTTTCTATTGGTTCATCCCCACGTACGTGGGGAACATGCAGACACAAATCAGTGTAAGAATCTGTACAACGGTTTATCCCCACGTCTGTGGGGAACACACCAGCAGCCACTATTCCGGCTCCAATTGACAGCGGTTCATCCCCACGTCTGTGAGGCGGCACGGTCTCGGTAACGACAACCAAATCGATGCTCTTTATCTCCTTTGTTTCGATCCACGCTCCCGCGAAGGGAGCGACCCCTATTTAACCTTACATTTGTAGCATTATCGCGTTTCAATCCACGCTCCCGCGAAGGGAGCGACCCGTTGCCTTTACAGTCTTTAGCGGGTTTTTGCTGGTTTCGATCCACGCTCCCGCGAAGGGAGCGACTTTCGATGGTCGTATTGCCAATCTCAAAAAACATGTTTCAATCCACCCTCCCGCGAAGGGAGAGACGAAGACTTGGCCGAAAAAACTCCATGCGTTATATGTTTCAATCCACGCTCCCGCGAAGGGAGCGACCACCCAAGTATATCGTTTTGTTTTCCAATAGAAAAATGTTTTTTTGCCGCTAACCTTAATGCATGATTAGAAAAGAGGCCGAAAAACGTCGGACTAGCAACATCGCTTGACAGTGTGGTAGTAATCCAACTGGCACCTGCTCCTGTAGATAGGGGTGTATAATTCCCACTTGCTTTCGCTCTTGATACGCCACCAAAACGCCCTTACGTGAACACACGTTACCGGTATTTTTGCCCAATACACGGGCCATAGATCGACCTTACTCTGTGTAAAATGCCAAGCCAATACCTTGCTCCGCACAATATCCCATCAAAAAAGGGGATACCGAGACTTGACCAAAGCAGAGAATATTGCCAACAGTTAGCGCGGGAAACTGACCCAATTGGTCGTCACCCTGCTTTATGACAATCGTTGGGTCTTGACCAAGCTTTAAAAGCAATGGACTTCCATGAATAGTTAATCTACCGCCAGTAGTTGAGTTTAGAAACAAGTTCCACTTGTGGTGCATTATCCACTCGATCAACACTTAATTCATAATCGTCTGGGCATCTTGGCGCATCCACACCGTCATTCAATTTAACTTCTATACCTTGGAATAGTTCGCCGGCGCGCGCATTGCCAAGTTCATTATCGTGCTGAAACACGAACAGTGCCCTTGCATTCATTTCACCCCGGCTAGCTGATCGGTCGTGGTCGAACATTTGCATTAGCGATTGCCAGAATAATTCGAGGTCCTCTTTATTGAATCCAGTTTGCTTGGCCAAGTGAGCAGATATAAAACCGTGACAGCGATAGAGTCCGTAAGGGACGGTAAATTTCCGGCCCATTGTCCGATTATAGCCACGTTGAGCTTCGGCTTCTTTTTCCGTGGTAACCGCCATCCGGGTGATACTGTGTTCTAACGGCACTATCGGGTCGATTGATCGAGAGAAGGTGAGTTGAACCGGCCCCCTTACTTGTCCGGCATTTTTTCCCGTATTCATCACCGCGCCAAAGGTGCGAACATCGTAGTAGTTTTCGCACATCCACCGCCGAGCAGCTTCAGTTTTATCGCCCTTCTCTTTCTCTTTTACTCCTGTTTGTTCAAGAGCTTCGTTTATCACCTGGTTGAGTATTGCTTTTTCGCGGATAAAAATTTTGTTCTTTTGATTTTCTTTTTGAGTCAACTCCACAAAATTGCGGATTTTGCGTTTCAAACACACATCAGTGACCAATCCCACTCCCGTTTCAGCATCCACACGCGGCAGGTTGCCCGCATCTGGATCGCCGTTGGGGTTTCCATCTCTAACATCGAATAAATATACAAAATCACAACGTCTAGCTAGGCTCATTCGTCTTCTCCATGATCAATTTTCTTGGTGTAAAATTCTCGTTTCTGGTGGTAATAACCCAGGGCAAAAAGGCCCTGATTTTCCAGATTTAAATGCGCGGGAAAATGAGTGATTAGTTCCATTACCTCGGAAATCCGTTTTTCTGCATTTATTTTCAAGCCGGGGTTTTCCAGCTTCTTCAGGTGATGAGTTGACAGCCTCATCAACGTGCCGAATACCGCTTTCGGTGTGCTACTGGCACGGCTGTAGTACCGGTCACGGATAGTGGTATTGATGCCTGGTTGCGCATCCTGCTGAACTTTTTCGAGAACGGCGAACAGCCGTCCCAGGCAGTAGCCACTGCGGGCTTCCTGCTTGTCGAGGGACACGGTTAACTCCTTATGTTTGGTCGTTGAAAATCGGTATTTTCGGTTGAGATAAGCTTTGATAATGCAGGCACGGGTATAACTGACTTTACCTTTATCGGCACGGATACGCCGCAAAACAGCCTGGATCAGGGTTTCCGGCAAGCGTTCGCCAGATAAAATGGCGCGGACCACATCGCTCGACAATTTGGGCGAAATGTTGTCATCTTTGAATTGTGGCGCGGTGGAGCGCAAAAGCTTTTTTAACGTTGGATAGCCATAGTGATCCAACCCGCGCAATTCCAAGTCCTTAAACCAACGGGCAAAGTTTTCGGCAAATTCCTTGATGGTGCCGGCTTTCCAGTAGCGCACTACGATGCGCGCTGAATTGGGAGCCAGGCCCAGTACAAAAAAACGGTCCTGACCATCGTTCTCCTGATAGGCGCCACTACTGTGAATACTTTCAAATAGGGAATTTACAGCGATGGCTGTGCCATCAGGGTCATCATCACCGAACGATAAAAACAGGGGTGTGTCACTTTCCAGGCGATTGGGCTTATCCGCCCAGCAAACGTATTGTGTGGCGCCAATGCTAAATTTCGTTGATGACCCACCTCGAAGCATGTAATTCAATGCAGCCGAATATTTAAATCCCGCTCTAATTCCAACAGGTGAATTGTAGCTTTGAGATTTTCCGTAAGATTCGAATGCATCTTGATTAAAAGACACTAATTTGGCATTTGTTCCGCCTGGAACGTTGAGAGACTTATGTGTTCTTGATATTTCAGTTTCTTCCCCCGTAACAAGGCATAGGCCATTGGCACTTTCTTTAATGCTCTTTCTGACATATGAGGGCACTGCAGGCGACTGGCAAATCAGGTGGTCTCTACCCGCTAGTCTAAAGGCGATATAAGCCCTATCCTTTTTAATTATTTCTTCCCATAGCGCATGTTCTCTTACCTTTTGAAGGTTTGATTCGTTGTTATAAAAACCAACCAAAGCAGCGATCTCTTTGTTGTCAGGAAGATCCATATAAATTCCGGACAACCTGGCTTTAAATCCTTCCAGTTGTAAATCAGCAAGTTCTATATCTTTTGCGGCCGCAGTTTTAGTCTTCTTGTCAATCTTTGGCTGTCCAAAAACATAGCCAAAGTGATCCCATGCCAATCCCGAGGTTAATCCTGATTTAACGTCATCCCGACTGGCTTTCCTTGCAGAAGGAAGACTTGGTACAACAAAGGTCTTTGAAACCAACTTGTTACCATTTGTCTCGCTGGTTTTTTCAATATTTAGATAGTTGCCGTCACCATCCAATACCACAACAAATGGAATTGGCCTCTCTTCAAAACCGAACCGAGGAAGGTTTTCATTACGATCATAGTATTCACAAAGCGCTTGTAAAATCATCCCCGCACCTCCCCGCCATGGCGAGGAGGTACCTCAACAACTCCATTTTTCAATTCCGCGTGAAAAAATAGTGGACGAATATCTTTAGGGTCGGAAAAGTCCATGTCATAGAGTATCCAGCCCAGTGAGCGATTTTCATCTATCGGCGTCGGTTCATTTTCACTCACTTCGACTAAGCGAAAGTCGCAACTAAATTCTCGTGTTCCCAGATAGGGTTGATTGACGCACTGTCCGTTGCCAGCTCGGCGGCGAAACATATTGGCAAACTTGCCTGCGTTATCGTCTTTTTCGGCTTTATCAGTAAGTTCGAAACTTGCATGCAGGCGGTACGCGACATCGCGTAAAAACAGGCCCGCCCGCTGCTGCCGTTGTGATTCAATATAAAGTGCCGGGGCAACGCCGCTTTTTATCGCGCTGCTTATCTTATTGACGGACAATACCGCCCCGACTTCGTTGCGGCGGATATTGACCCAGCGGATCGGTTCAAGCACCTCAATTTTATGGATCCGCCAGGCGATCGCTGGTTTCCAGAGTATGGCCTCAAAAATACCCCGTGCCGCCGAAGGTGTAATTACCTCATAACTGACGCGCTCTACCTTCATTTCCGGTCGGGTGAAGCAGGCGTAGTCGCCTCGGACCTCAAGACAAAATCCCATATTACATTCTCCTAAAATCACACAGTTTGTCGGGGAAGGCTCCTTCGCGATTACACCTGCCAGCAGATTGTGCAATAGAATCCAATCCGGCCATCGCGCGATAGACAACAGGAAAATCAACGTCTACACCCGCTTCGATTAGTTGCGTACTTATACGTAAAGGACGATTATCGCAGTCACGACGTTGTTTAAGACGCTCTTTGACTTCTGTAATAAGATGCGCTGCTGAATCCACTTCTCACTGCGACCGTGCCTTTGCCAGCTTTCCCGCGCCCGGTCCAGGGATCGCGAGGAGTCCGCCATTTCCTGCATACGTTCATAGCCCACCTTGGCCAGCCCACCTTGGCCAGCCAGAGTTTGATCGGCTCCGGCTTGGGGCTGGGTACGGACTGCACCAGGCGCAGCAAGGTCTCGGCGGCGGCGACATCCGTGAGGTGGTTTTTACCGTCAGCCGCTGTTTCAGCTTGTTCCAGTACTTACGTGCCGTTTGGTAATCCGGCTGCCATTGTTACATCGCCGCTTCGCGGGCAATATCGGAGAAAAACCTTAGCTGGACCAAATGCGTGGCTGTGCCGGCGAAAATGCCGTAACCCTGGGCGAAATAGGACTCCAGCTCATGCTTGGGCACGGCCCTGGCAACATCCGGCAGCTTTGCCACCCGCTCGATGCGCGCCAGCGAAAACGTGCGCAGGCCGCCACGCAGGTGGCACCAGGCGTCCCGGTACCAGTTTTCGCGGTAATACACCAGAGTTTGCGGGCTGACAGTGCGCCGGGTGTTCTGCCCCTTGTAGCTGCGGTAATCGAGCTGAAGCCGGTTGCGGTTCAACAACGCTTCACCCACTCCGTGAAACGTGCGGCCCGGTACCGTGCGATTGTTCATCGGCAATACCTTGATGCGCTCGGTAATGGCACTTGGAGCGATGCCTCACCCCTGCAACAACTTGCCGATCTGCTGCTCAATCACCCCCAATTCCTTACTGAGCAAGCCATTGCCAAAGCTTTCCAGCACATGCAGTGACAGGGTGAGGGATTGCAGCTCCTGCGCCGTGAGCCAGAGACCTGGCAGTTCGAAGTCGTCGCCGGGCTGAGGGCCGTGGCGCCAACCCTAACGCTTTGGTTTGGGGCTGGTTTGAAGCGTAGCGTAAAGCCAGCCCCAGCCGCGCAGCGGCGAATAACACCAACTTGTTAGTATTTTATACACTTAGGTAACGCCTGTAGCCCCAATAAAAATAAATTTGAGCGTTAATAAATATGGAAAGAACAAAAGTGCTCAGTATATAGATATTACTATATTTGTGAACAAATTCTAGGTAAGGCTCTACCTGCATATAGACCAATATGTTGTTGAAAATAGCGAAAAGACTAACGGTCATAAATGTAGAAAAATATACAAAACATATAAATGCAAAATGTTTTGACAGAGACTCACTATCGAACTGCGGTAATTTGAAGAATTTGGCAAGCCATTGCATTGGCGGATCAATTTTTCCATTGAAATGGAAATAAACGAATTTACCGTAACTCAACCCTTTTGTGTACGCTGTGAAGGCATTATTGTAAATGGAGTAATAAACACAGAAGGCAGCGACTGAAAATAAAACGACCTGTACCGATAATAAGCCTTGCCAAGAATGCCCAAATATAGAAACAAGAGGATTCCATTCCTGTGAGAGGTCTGGAGTGATCTTATACGTTATATAAATATCACCGGCCCTCAGGAATAACATGAGAGCTAGTACAGTAAATAGTAGTTTTCTATTCTTTGATGCCATGATTTACTCTAAGAAATTCTAACGCCTGCAACACGCGCGAGGTTGCGAGTCGTTGTGCTTGCGATTGTTAGAAATAGTTTGCCTACACAATAAACGAGTACACAAGACCTATAATTGAACCAAAAATCAAAATATTATTCGCTATCTCTCCCAGGTTATATCCCAGCTTCCGTTTATCTGGATCTGAAACATAACCGACGCAATAAAATGCTCTCGCTAAAACAAACACTAGACCAACAATTACGCCGGCAATTTCATGTGCAAAATAACTAAACACCCATAGCGAGGGTATAAATATTACAAGTCTCTCTAATGTGTTTTGTTGAACGCGAAAGTATCGTTCAAACTCGGGATTTCCACTTATCGCCGGTGCAGAAACCCCAGTCCTTTTTCGAGCCAACCCAACTAAAAATGCAAAAATTGCATATTCTAAAACTGCAATAATCGTAACTAATGCTACTAACTCCACTTTAATTCCCCTGTCTAAATTAAAATTTTTAACGCCGCAAATAACCGGACGAAAATGAAGCGCAGCGGAATTTTCGGTCCGAGTTAATTTGCCTTGTTAGTGTTAATTTTTTACTTGATTAATTGGAATGGTTAATTCTTCTTCTATAACTTCTAAATAGCCTTTAACACTTTCTCTCATGTTTGGGTTGAGCGTGGCACTTCTTTCAAAGTACTGTTTAGCTTGAAGAAATTGTTGTTTTCGATAGTAAGCCAAGCCCAGATAAAAATTAATATTCATATCATTGGGGTATTTATTTACCCATTTATTACAATACTGGAGCAATTCATCTATATTGCCAGTATTATCAAGCTTATCCGCTTTTCGAAGACTAAACTCGTCTGCTCTATCATTCGTCGTACTTTCATAGTGTTTTATTATGAACCACGTAAAAATTCCACTAACTAAACCAGCTCCGATAATAACTATTTCCATAATGACGATATTGTCACTTAATGATTGAACTGATTTGGCTAATTCTAATATCGCTTCAGAATTATTTTCCAAGTTTATCTCCTTTAACACTAACATTTTAATATCGCGCATGCGCGTTTTGCCGAATTCGATATTCGGCAGCCATCTCTAACTCTTTGATAATCAATTGAAAATTTTGATATCATCGATTCCCTCCAGAACAAAGCGAGTTTTTCCTATTATCTAAAATAACCGGATCCGGTTATTTTTCTTGCCAAATCCGTTACTCCTTGATTTTATTCAGCTTTCTCAGTGAGCTGGCTGGATAACGCGCGCACAGCCAGTATAAAGCGCGCACGGAGTTTGACAATACCTCAATAAACTGTACATTCAACCAGTATATTTATGTGCATAAGGAGATGTTGATATCAATAGACTTGCGCTCATTGTTCGAAACGGCAAAGGAAACAAGGATCGCCAAACCCTGTTAAGCCCAAAGGTTGCCGAATCGCTATCAAGGGCCATGGATGACGCTATCGCTATTCAGCGGCAAGACAACCGTGTTGGCGTGGGGCCTTCACTACCGTATGCACTGGGTCGAAAATACCCAAATGCCTTCCGATAACCGAAAGGGGCTTTCATTTTCCCCTCTTCAACACTTTGCAAACACCCCGTAACCGGCGTCAACTGTCGCCACCATCTCCATCAGCCTGTGGTTTTGGGCACAGCTAAGTTTGTTCCCATCTATGCTGCGACCAGGCTACATACTGATAATTTCAGCGCAACCCATGTTCATTGAAGGCGTAAATTCGTAACCCTTTGACAGGCGTTGACTCCCGCCTTCGCGGGAGTGACAAAAAGCGGTTTATTAGAGGCGCCCTTAAGTGCAGATGAAAGCTAAAAAAAATACCTAAGTGGGACTTCACCCTTCACCGTCGAACAGGTCATCAAGTTCCCGCAATCTCATCTATCAATACCTGCAACTCCTTTACGCTGGTAATCTGCGAGATGCGTGCGCCGTTAGCGGTGCGGTACGCGAATGTGGGGGTGGCCACCCGTTGGGTGTCGATCAGTATTTTGAAATTCTTGAGTGCCGCGATCTGTCCGCGCCGCTTATCCTGTGCCGGTGGTGGCGTCTCGATCAGGTCGTCAAGGTCATCGGGGCGCATCAATTTTTTCATCAGTTTCAAACGAAAATTGTTGTCGGTCGGAACCAGGCTTAAACTTGCCCGCTCGGCGGACTCATCGCCCAGCGCACCCACCGGTAGATAGCGCACCTCCACCTCACCGCGTTGGATGTAGTCCTGTAAATGGCCGTGTACCTCGCGACAAGCCGGGCAGCGGAAATCGAAAAACACGTACAGCACCTTGTTACTGTCGCCCTCGGCAATCCAGTCGGCTTTTTCGATATGCCCATACAGCGCTTCGCGATCCACTACTTGGTTGACGGCGGGCAGCGGCGCGGTGGCAACCGACGCGGACGGTGTCGCCTGCTCAGCGCCGGACGTCGCCATGGCGGGTGCTGGCTGTTCCACCGGGCCGGTCGACAGAGCGCGGCGTAGTGTATCTTGCGCGGCGTGGCGATTGTCGTCTGACGCCTGCCGTGGCGAAAGCAGTGTGGGGCGCGGCAGGTAGGGTGAATACAGAGTGCCTTCAATCAGGTGCTGCTGGTCGGGCAACATATACAGCTCGCGCGCACCGCCGCCATCGGACTCGACCGCTTCGATGTGCAGTGTGCCGGCCGGCCCCGGCGAGTATCGGCGCGCCACGACCCGCGTACCAAAATACCGGCGCAATAATTGCGACGCCTGGGTTCGACTGCGCCGCTCCAGCGTTCTCCCGAGCGCCGCATCGACGTCCGACGACACGGTGATCTCCACGTCATTGAGATCTTTTTGGTCTTGGCAGGCGGAAAGAAACAGGCAACCGATCACCAAAAAAAACGCCAACATCCCCATGGATAATTCCCGTGGCAACGGTTGCGGACGCCGTGTGTTCAATCCGTTCAGACTGTCGTTCATGTTGGGTCTCCATTACCGTTCTTACAACGGTGTTTTGAATTCGATCCGGAAGAATTTCTCAGGACGATCATAAAAAACCGGCGCCGCATGCTGGAGAAAAAACTTCCGAAAAGAACACTTTTTCCTTGCTGTGTTGTGGAGCGACTCGAAATAATTCGCGGCAATGATTGACGCGACAACACACAATGCGCCTCCCGCCAAAGCAGTGAGCCTGCCCGTGTTTCGGTGCGCGCTGCCGGTGGTGGTGCACACCATCGACGATGCCGAACAACTGCGCGGCGAAATCGACTGCCCGCAGTTGTTTTTGGGCCTTCCCGACGCCGAACAGGTTGCGGTGATCAACGGCGTCCTGAGCACTGTCGTGAGGCATATCGATCACTGGGCCGAGGTCAGTTGCAACCCTGGTCCACCATTGGTGAAGACCCTGCAGAGGCAGCACTTTCCCCTACGTATTGGGGTGTCGGTGCGCTTGCGAAAAATTGCCGATTTCCAGGGCAATCGGGCGCCCTCAAACCCGGGCAAACCTCGTGACAGGTCCGCCGTGTCGACGGCCAAGGCAACCCGCTCCCTGGAAGTTGATTTGTGTTTTCCCGATACCTGGGTGCGGTTGCCGGCGACGACCAAAGTGCACGTGCTGCGCAGCGTAGCATACCTGATGCAGGTGACCGCCACTGCCATCGCCGGCCGGCGCGTCGCGGGAGAACGAACATGATTCAGCCGGCGATCGACGAAAGCACGGTGGCCGATACCCACGCGATCATGGGCGCCCACGCGCGCCGTGCGCGCCTTTGCCTGTTGCTGGCGACCGGATTGGGCCTGTACATCGTCGTCGCCACGTTGGTGTTGATCGTCAAGACCGCGGCGCCGCCGCCACTGGTGACGTTTCTCAATGACGGTGGCGGCGAGGTGAGCGCCATCACCCCGCACCGCAATCCGCCGGTGACCGACCGTCAGGCGCTGCACTGGGCGCGCGACAAGGTGTGCGATCTGCTGTCGCTGCATTTCAAGCACTACAGCGCGCAAATCGCCCGCCGCCGCGACTACTTCGTGGGCGACGGCTGGCAGCGCTACCAACGCTCCCTGATCGACAACGGCACCATTGAACAGCTACGACGCGAGGGCTTGATTGTCACCGCCATCAATCGAAGCGAGCCGCGCCTGTTGCGAAAGTACCGCCTCGATGGCCGCATCAACTGGGGCCTGGAGATGCCGATATTGCAAACCGTGCAGGGCGCCTCCGATCGCCCGCAGACGATGAAGAGCGTGGTGTCGGTGACGGTGGAGGAAACGCGCCGTGACCACGCCATCGATGGCCTCAGGATACGTGTTTTCAGCGTGAAAAACTGAGTCAACCAACCGCAACGGGAAGAGGAACATGGAAGAGCAGGACGCGATCGACGCCCAAAAGGCGCGACACGAGGAGAAGCGCCGCCAACGCCAGCGCGCGCTGGAAACCACGCCGCTACGGCACATACCGGGCAACCCGGTACCGGCCTCGGCCCATGTGGTGCTGGAGAACGCCGCCTGGTACCGCCAGTTCGCCAAGTTGTCGCTGTTTGCACTGCTGTTTGTGGCCGCCTGCGCGGCGGCGGTGTCGATGGCGCTGGCCTACGTCGCCACCCGCCCCCCGGAAACCCTCAGCTACCTGATGGATGAAGACGGTCGGGTGGTGAAGCTGGAGGCGGTGCGCAACCCCTCCCTCACCGAAACCGAGGTGCTGAACTGGGCCGCCGCCAAGATCCGGGCCATTCATACCCTCACTTTCACCGACTACGTGGACCACGTTCAGTCGCTGCGCGCCGACTTCACCGAGCGCGCCTACCTGGAATACCAGAAAGCTCTGTTGGCCTCGAAAAGCCTGGAGAAGGTCAAGGCCGACCGTCTGGCGATGTGGGCCGAACCGCTGGAAGCGCCCAAGATCGTCTCCGCCAAGGTAGTGAACGGGCGCTTTACCTGGGTCGTGGAGATGAAGATCAAGCAGGTGATGGGTGGTGGCGAGTACGTCTCCAACGGCACCGAGTTGGTCGCCACCATGGTGATCGAGCGCACCTCGCGGGCGCGCAATCTATCCGGCGTGGTGATCGCCAAGTACCTCGCCAAAGAAACCGGTCGGCAAGAGGGGAGAGCGCCATGATCCAATTCCGATTCGTCACTTTGTTGCTGATCGCCGCGAGCGCCCACGCCGCCGACAAACAGGAGCAGTTCGACGACCTGCACAAACTCACCGCCGACAGCCACCCCATCGACGAACTGCCCGCCGAAAAGCTTGAGGAGCGTGCCCTCGAAGTGTTGCTGGAGGAAATGTTCCCCGCCAACCCAGAGCAACTGCGCAACGTGCAGGACAGACAGCGCGAGTTGGATAACGCCATCCACCAACGCGCGGCTCCCGCGGCGCTGACCGGGATCATCCCGGTCTCCACACGGCCCGGCGCACAACCGGTGGAGGTGCTGGTGGCGCCATATCACACCAGCTCGCTGAACGTGATCGACGCCACCGGCCAACCGTGGCCCATCAGCGCGGTGATGTATGGCAACGGCAGCGACTACCAGATTGCCCAGGTGGACGCCCACGCCTTCGCCAACATCGTGCGTATCGATGCACGCCGCGAGGTGGGCAGCACCAACCTTAACCTGTCCCTGGTGGACCTGCCCACCACCCTGACAGTGACCCTGGTCAACAGTGCCGACCGCTACCATCCATCGCCGATCCTGCAAATTGATCGCGAGGGGCCACAGGCCCAACCACTGCCGGTGGTGACGGCGACCGGGGTCGAGGACGACGCGCTGCTGAAAAACATCCTGCTCGGCATCGCCCCCGACGGCTACCGGCGCCTCGCCAGTTCCGACGCCGCCGTGGAGGCCTGGCGTCACGACGGCAGCCTCTACCTGCGCACCCGATACCAGCCACTGTCGCCACTGCCGCGCGGCGTCCACCACGGTCCCGCGGGCTATGCCGCCTATCGCCTCAATGATATGCCGGTGCTGGTGATGACCACCCGAGACGGCCACGAAAAGCGAGTCACCCTGACGGAGGGTCAGTGACCATGGACGAAGAGCACAAACCGGTACGCCCTGCGCGGGGCTTCGGTACCCCGGAAACGCGCGGGCCAATTCTGATCGGCGCGGTGGTGCTGCTGGCCCTGACCGCCATCGGCTTCCTGATTTATTACCTGATGGCGCCACGCGAACAGGTGGACGTTGACACCGGTCGCGTCGACGCCGGTGAAGTGCGCGTCGACCCAGGCGCCAAGACGTCCGAAGCCTATAAAGAAGCGATTCGCGCCCGCAATCGCGATCATTATCAGGCGGCCGCCGCCAGCGAGGGCGGCGTGTCTCTGCCGTTTACCTTTGACGAAGCGCCGCATGGGGGTGAAGACGGCAGGGACATTAGCAACTGCGACTGCACCCTGGACGACGAGCAGTTGCTGGCGGCAATACGGAGACTGGGGCTGGGTGGCGACAAGCCCGCCGCAGCCGACCATATGCGCGTCGCCCAATCGGACATCTACATCGCCACCGACGGCCGGTTGATGGGCGAGGACGGCGAAGCACTGCAATTTCGCGGCGCGTCGCTGTACATGGAAACCGGCGGCGGCCTGTTGGACGCGGAGGGCCGGGTGTTGCTGTCGCGTGACAACGAGCCCCTGTACCTGGGAAAGAACGGCGAACTGATGGATCGCCAGGCGCGGCAGATACCGTTGATGGGCGACCTGTTGACCGCCGCCGGCGCGGTGCTGATCCGCGACGGCCGTCTCGCCACCCGCCCCGGCAACATGCAGCGGGTGGGAAAGTCGGATGTCTATCTGACGCGCGCCGGACAACTGGTGACGCTGGATGGGCGGCCGATCCGACACTCTGGAGCATTTGCCTTTCAGAATGACGAAAGCAAACTGATCAACCGCAACGGCCTCGACATCGGTTGGGCGCAGCAGGCGGTGTATCAAAACCGCAGCGGCCAGCTGGTCAATGTCTCCGGCGCCAAGTTTCGGCAACCGGGGATCCTGTTTTCCTACGAGGGCATTCTGATCGACAACGACGGGCTGTTGACGCGGCCGCTGGTCAACATCGAACGCCTGGGGAAAAGCGATCTGTATCGCACCAAAACCGGCAACCTGGTGGACGGCTACGGTTTGCCGGTGACCCACTATGGGGACAAGGTGCGCATTGGCGCGGGCGGCAAGTTGTTGAATCGTTCCGGACAGGCGGTGCACAACCGCCGGGGCGCCTCGATCTACCTCCAGGATGACGGCACCCTGCGGGTCGAGGTCGGCCAGGGAGCGGTGCAGTCCGGTGCCCTGAAAACGTCCGAGAGTGTCGCGCTGGATGCCGAGGCTGTCATGATCACCCGCCGTGGACGGCTGCATCGGCGCGGGCAGTCGGCTATCCACCTCACCGCGGACGGTTTGCTGGCGGACCGCGACGGCAAGCCCCTGATGTTTGATCACAAGGACACATTTATCGATTTTGGCGCCGTGCGTTCGGATGGCAGCCAGGGATTGAAAACCTATGACGGCATGGTGGTGACCGACGCCAACGGGCAGCGCGTGTTTCTGACCCCGGACGGCAGCCTCGTCAACGCCGCCGGCGAAGCCATCGACGACGTCGGCGTGCTGGCGACAGCAGCCGGTGTATTGCTGACCTCGACCGGGCAGGCTGTGGTTCAGAATGAGCGCCGGCAGCGGGTGGTGACCAAGGATGGCCGACCGGTAACCTATGAGGGCAGAGAGGTGTTTCAGGGAGAGGACGGGCGACTCTACGACGAGGAGGGCAATCCCATTCGTGCCGCCGATGGCCGCGCGCTGTATATGGATGAACACGGCAATGTGGTGGACGAAGACGGGCGCCTGGTGGACGACGCACCGCTGATGGCCGGTGAGCGGGTCGTCAAGAACGGCGAATTGACCACACGCCAGCAACTCTCCACGGCCAGTGGCGAGGCGGTTAGGTACCAGGGCCGCGAGGTGTTTGTCGACGCCCAGGGGCGCCTGGTGGATAGACACGGAAATGCGGTGCGGACCGGTGACGGCCGCGAGGTGTTCGTCGACAAAGACGGTAACCTGGTGGACGAAGACGGCCGGCAGGTGACCGAGGATTTGCTGCGTACGGCGTCCGGGGAGGTGGTTGACAGCGGTCTGGTGGCGGGCCGTGAGCAGGTGATTACCCGCGACGGCAAGGCGGTGCGTTATCGCGGCCGGGAGGTGTTTAAAGCCGCCGACGGCGCACTCCACGACGAACAGGGCAATGCCATTCGCACCCGTGACGGCAAACGGGTGTTTGTGGACGATGACGGCAACCTGGTGGACGAGGACGGTCGACCGGTAGAGGAGGCGTTGTTGACCGTGGCTGGTGAACGGTTTGTCAAAGGCGGTGAACTGACCAGTGTGCCGGCCAACGATCTCAAACGGATTGGCGACTCCGACCTGTTCGTATCCCGCGACGG
>JBNKFQ010000285.1:0-15559 GCA_050289385.1 Porticoccaceae bacterium
TGTACGGTACGAAAATTTAATAATCTTAACCAGTCTACCAGTCGCCCCAGGCGCAAGGAATGGTGACGCCACACACTGCCCTTGTCTACTGTGGTCGATCTGGCCCCGGTGCCAAACAGGCGCGCGCTCCATTTTCCCAATCCAAATAGACTGAATGGATTGAGCACAAACATCACGATATGCCCACCCGGCGCAACGACACGGGTAACCTCGGCAAGCACGCTGTGCGGGCGCCTGGAGAACTCCAGTGCATGATGCAATACAGCAATATCGACAATATCCGAAGGTAACGGTAAGGACGTAAACTCAGCTACGGCAGCGCATGTTCCGGTATTTTCCATTGGACTGAAGCAAAAACGATGCAAGTGCTCAAATTCGACAGGCAGTATGGTGTCGCTGGTAATGCCCAGCTCCATTTGATGATATCCCGACAGCCCTGGTAGATATTTCAGTGTTTCACGCTCCTTGGCTAACAGGTATTGCCCGATTTCTCCCTGAAACCATGCATCCAGAGCCTCTTGTGCAACGGCTGGCGGATCTGGACGAAACTGGCCAATCAGGCGCTTGTAAAAAGGGTTCCACTTCTGTTGCACACTGTATCCTTCAAAAGTGACTGTGGCACTATCAGGAAGTATTATGGAAAATTAAGTTGATCAAAACCACTGGTCATTCCAATTCAAGTGGTGGTTTATACTGGCTATGGCAATTCATATTACTCCAATAAGCGCATTTAGAGACAATTACATCTGGCTCATTCAGTGTCCCCGGGAGGCTGGTGTATGCGTGGTGGATCCCGGAGACGCAAGTCCTGTACTGGCACATCTGGCGCGAAGTGGACAAGCATTGAGCGCTATTTTTGTTACCCACCATCATCCCGACCACACAGGGGGGATTTCCGAGCTACTGGAGCGCTGGCCGGTGCCTGTATACGGTCCCCACTCTCGCAATATTCCACAAATCAGTGACACTCTTGAGGAAGGCGACGAAATACTCTTTGGCAACATCCGCTTTCGCATTATTGAAGTGCCCGGCCATACTCTTGACCATATAGCCTACTATGCACAGCTCACCGGCGAGGAACCAGTTCTGTTTTGTGGCGACACCCTGTTCTCTGCCGGGTGTGGCCGGCTATTTGAAGGCACGCCAGAGATGATGCATCAGTCGCTGCAAAAACTGGCAGCACTACCTGACAACACCAGGGTTTATTGCACGCACGAATACACCGCTTCCAATCTGGCATTTGCACTGCGCGTGGAACCAGGCAACGCCAACGTTGTCAATTACCTGGCAGATGTAGAGCGTTTGCGCCGCCAGAACTTGCCATCCCTGCCCTCATCGATAGGCTGGGAAAAGCGGGTAAATCCGTTTTTACGCTGCGCGGAGCCAAGCGTGGCAGAAGCCGTTGCCCGGCATTCCGGGGGGGGATTTCGCGAAACGGTCAACACATTTGCCGGACTGCGAGCCTGGAAGGACAGTTTTGTGTTATAAACGCCTTGGGTAACAGGTAGCTGGCTCACATCGGGTGCCGAGAGTCAGAACTTAAAATACAACGACAAACAACTGATAATTTATGCGTCTGAATACTATTGCTCTCGCTGTTGGAGTTGGCCTGGTTACAGGGTGTACATCGCAAGGACCACTCGTTTCATCCTCCGCAACAGTTGAGAAGGACAACAATGAAACGGCCAATGTGGTTTTCAAGCCGGAACCGCTTGCTGACAAAGTAAGTGAGGTATCCGGGAAAGCGGCGCAAAACGTTACATTGCGTGAAGATAGTGTCGCGCCCGAAGACCTTTGGCAACGCCTGGCAGATGGCATGCAACTGCAGGGACACAGGCACCCGGGAATCGGCCCCCACCTTGAGTGGTACAGCTCCCACCAAGACTATATTGATCGAGTATTTGAGCGAGCACAACGCTATTTGCACTTCATTACCAGCGAAGTGGAAACCCGAAATATGCCACTTGAACTGGCATTACTGCCTGTTGTTGAAAGTGCATTTGACCCTTTTGCCTATTCCAACAGTCACGCAGCCGGCCTTTGGCAGTTCGTCCCTGGCACCGCCAGACGTTTCGGTCTGGAAAGGAATTGGTGGTATGAGGGTCGCAGGGATGTCGTCGCTTCCACAAATGCTGCTCTGGACTACCTTTCCTACCTTCATGAATTGTTTGATGGAGACTGGTTACTCGCGCTCGCGGCATACAATAGCGGCGAAGGCACGGTAAGACGAGCGATCCGGCGCAATCAAAAAGCTGGCAAGGCAACTGACTTCTGGTCACTCAGGTTGCCCAGGGAAACCCGTTCGTACGTGCCACAGTTACTGGCCATTTGCCGCATCGTTAAAGATCCGGATGCCTGGGGTGTGGAGCTGCCGGATCTTGCCAATACACCTTATTTTGACAGAGTAGCGCTGAAGGCACAGATTGACCTGTCAAAAGCTGCTGAGATTGCCGGTATAGAACCCAATGAAATCTACCTGCTAAACCCTGCATATAACCGCTTGACCACTGCTCCCGGTGAAAATCGCGAATTACTGTTGCCAAGCGGGAATATTGGCAAATTCCGAGATGTTTTAGCCAACCTTCCCCAGGACCAGTGGGTGGTAAACCGGGAGTATATTGTTCGACCCGGAGATACCTTGAGTCGTATCGCCAGCAAAAACAAGATGTCGATCTCGGCTTTGCGCACCGAAAACCTTCTGAAAAGTGACTTGATTCGCGTGGGACAAGTACTCAAAATTCCCGGCGGCGCTAACGCTGCACCATCGGCCTCTCGACAAGCGGGCTATTACCTTGTGCGCGGCGGCGACTCACTGTGGGAGATTGCCCGAGCCCATAACATTCGAGTAAACGATATACTTGCCTGGAACAACCTCAGCCCGCAAGACCTTATCCATCCCGGCCAGGAGCTTCAAGTCAGCTCTGAAAGGCCAATGACCAAAACCCGCAAGCTCAGTTACAGGGTCAAGCGCGGTGATTCGCTGGCACGAATAGCCAACCGGTTTAATGTGAAGATCAAGGATATTGTGTCCTGGAACAGCATTAACCCCTCCCACTATCTGCAGCCCGGACAAAAATTAAAGTTATTTATTGATGTTCGCAGCATATAGCGATAGCACTCAAGCAGATAAAAACAGGCCGCTCCGAGAGCGGCCTGTCAGGTGAGCAATGACTCCATGGGAGTCAGTTATTATTCCGTGCCGCTTGTCTTCCTTTCAATATCAGCCTCTTTCACCAGCCACGATTGATAAGCCTGAATAGCTCGATCACCACTCATACGAGTCAGGTTCCGGGCCAGAGTCTGGCGTTGTGCTTGCGGCAAATCCTCAGGTTTCGGGTACTCAACAGAAGTTAACTCAACAATCAGGTAATCACCGTTATTGCTGGCGAAGCCTTCAACCAGAGGCTCGTTGACAGGCACTGCCATCTCGAATGCTCTGGTGCGTGCGTCATTGTCTACATTCCCACCTGAACGGCCTGTATCCAGACTCACCTGCCAGTCCAGACCCTCGGCCTTTGCGATATCTTCAACCCGTTCTCCGTTGTTGACACGCGCCAGCAATTCAGCACCTCTTTTCTTTACTTGCTCTTTGGCCGCTTCACGCTTCAGGTCGGCGAGCAGTTGCTCCTGTACCTCTTCGAAAGACTTGACTCGTTCCGGAATCTTTTCCCGCAATTTGACAACAACTGCCTTTCCATCGCTGAGCTCCATTACCTCACTCGCGTAACCATCTGTCAGCACTTCCTTGCTAAAGGCTGCATTGACAATCTTCGAATTGCTCGCGATACCATTGCCTCCGGACCTTGAAAAGGGCTCTGAAAGCTGCAACTCCAGGCCAAACTGATCGGCGGGTCCCTGCAGGGTTTCAGCGTTATAGACAGATTCCCTGAGCTCATCGAGTACAACAGCAAAACGCTCTGCGACAGCTTCTCGCTTCAAATCATCGGCAATGCGTTCTTTTTGTTCTTCATAAACCGGAAGTTCCAATGTATCGATAGCGGTTACCTTGATAAAGTGAATGCCGCTGTCTGATTCTACCGGTTCCGACACCTGGTTAAGGGACAGTTTGTTTGCTGTTGCGGCAATGGCTTCAGGCAAAGCTGCGGGGTCAATATATCCAAGGTCACCACCCTGTTCGGCTGTACCGGCGTCCTGTGAATAGGATTTCGCCAACTCTGCGAAGTCTTCTCCTTCTGCTAACCGCGACTGGATTTCGGCAATCCTGGCGGCACTATCGTCATCCTTGTGAATTAAAATATGTGACAGACGGCGTTGGTCACCTCCAGCTTGACTGAAATTTTCCAACTCTGACTCATAAACCTTGCGGATTTGTTGTTCCTCGACCTCTTCTTTCGCCATTAGTGATTCTGTGGTGAGTTCAAGGTATTCCACAACAACCTGTTCCGGCACTACCAGTTGGTCTTTCGATTCCTCGTAGCGTTGCCTGGCAACATCTTCAGATACTTCAACAGTTTCCAGAACCGGTTCCACCGGCACAGTAAGGTAATAAAAGTCACGTTTTTGCTCTGCTATTCCAACACTTTGCTCAAGCTCGGGAGCAGTCAGAAAGTCAGTTGCAACTATACCTTGCACAAACTGGTTCCCGACAAAATCCTGCCGTAAAAGTTTGGTATAGGAGCTTGGCGTATGATTGGCCTGTCGCAATACGTAATTAAAAAGCTCGGTATCAAAACGGCCTTCGGTTTGAAACTGCGGTGTTTCAAACAGAGATTTCTGAATACTTGCTGAAGCTACGCCCATCCCTTCCGACCTTGCGGTTTGGGTGATAACGCTCTGGCGAACCATTTGATTCAGCGCCTGGCCACGCAACATGTCGTCGGACAGCATTTGCAATATATTTTCACCATACTGCGACAATAACATTTGCCGTTGCCGGTTTATTGCGCGCTGCAATTCCAGTTCAGTAATAGATTCGTCGTTAACAGTAGCAACCTTTTGCACGGCCGAACCGGACACAAAAAATGTATCCACACCGGTCAATGCAAATGGGATAGCAATGATCACGGCGATAGTGGTACCGATACCTTTTAGATTATCGCGAAAATTTTGTAGCATGACAGTCTCGTATTCCGGAGGTCTTGTATCTTTGCCCGCCTATTCTCTTGCGCAGTTCCATTACACAAATTCCCACACACCCACACAAAAGCGATCGCGCAAAAACACAAAACGAAAAAGACGCATCATACCATGATGCGTCTTATCGCTTGTAGTTTTATGTGCGTTCGGACTCCTGATTTTGCATAAGCTTTGCGCTCGTTACAGCAAAAGAAGTCCCAAACAAAAGCTACAAATACTTAGTTGACAGAATCTTTCAACGCCTTACCAGCTTTAAAGCTGGGTACGTTAGCAGCGGCGATTTGAATTTCAGCGCCGGTTTGCGGGTTACGACCAGTGCGCGCAGCACGGTGTTTTACAGAAAAAGTACCGAAGCCCACCAGAGAAACCTGGTCGCCTTTTTTCAGCGCGCCGGTTACCGCATCGGTAGTCGCATCCAGTGCACGCCCGGCAGACGCCTTGGAAATGTCAGCAGCAGCGGCGATGGCATCTATCAGTTCAGATTTATTCACGTGTATAACCCCTTTTAATTATTGACTTGCATCGTTAAAAAGAAATGAAAGGTTTTGTATAGCTAACCCGATATCGTCAATGCTCGTTTTCCATTTGCGCATTCACAAGCTTGAAATTTATACCAACTGTATTGGAGTCGGTCAAGCAAAAACACAGTAATTTCGCGCCTGTCAGTGTGTACTGATAGATGCTTCAGGCTTGTCAAGCTTTTTATTTTTACCTTTATCCGGTCGCCCGACTCCAGATTTTTCGGTTTTCTCGGGTTCTGGAATTCGCTGTAAAGCCAAAGCCCAGACATCATCAATCCACTTGACAGGACATATCTCGAGATCTGCCTTGATATTGTCAGGAATTTCTTTCAGATCGCGCTGATTTTCCTCGGGAATGATCACTTTTTTGATGCCCCCACGGTGGGCAGCCAGTAGCTTTTCTTTTAGCCCACCGATCTTAAGTACTTGACCTCGCAAGGTAATTTCTCCAGTCATCGCCACCTCGGCATGCACCGGAATACCGGTTAGCACAGACGCAAACGCTGTGCACATTGCAATACCCGCACTCGGTCCATCCTTCGGTGTGGCACCTTCGGGAACGTGGATATGAAGATCACTTTTCTCGTGAAAATCACGGTCAATACCCAAGGCCTCAGAACGACTGCGAACAACGGTCAAGGCTGCCTGGATTGATTCTTGCATCACATCGCCCAAAGATCCGGTCTTCACAACATTTCCCTTGCCTGGAACCGAAGATGCTTCAATAGTCAGCAATTCACCGCCCACAGAGGTCCAGGCAAGCCCGGTTACCTGCCCAATCTGGCTTTCCTCTTCAGCGCGGCCAAAGTCATACTTGCGTACACCGAGCAACTCCTCGAGTGATTCGGTGCTTACATTAGTCGTCGCACAGCCCTTTTCCCTGACATGCTGTGTGACAACTTTGCGGCAAATTTTGGCAAGTTCTCGCTCAAGCCCGCGCACACCGGCCTCCCGAGTGTAATAGCGAATAATATCGCGCAGCGCCGCTTCATCCAGGTTCAGCTCCTCTTCCTTGAGTCCGTTGGCCTCACGCTGCTTTTTAATCAGGTACATTTGCGCGATATTGATCTTTTCGTCTTCGGTATAACCCGAGATACGAATCACCTCCATCCTGTCCAGCAGAGGTTCCGGAATATTCATTGAGTTGGCTGTGCAGATAAACATCACTTCAGACAAGTCGTAGTCGACCTCAAGGTAGTGATCGTTAAAATTGTGATTCTGCTCGGGATCCAGCACTTCCAACAGGGCAGAAGCGGGGTCTCCCCGATGATCCATGCCAATTTTATCTATTTCATCCAACAGAAATAACGGGTTTTTAACCTCTGTTTTGGATATTTTCTGTATCAAACGCCCCGGCAAGGAGCCGATATAGGTGCGTCGATGACCGCGAATTTCTGCCTCATCTCGCACTCCACCCAGCGACATTCGCACGAATTTGCGTCCGGTCGCCCGAGCAATCGACTCTCCTAGAGACGTTTTCCCAACCCCTGGCGGACCAACAAGACATAACACAGGGCCCTTCAACTTCTTGACCCGCTTTTGCACCGCCAGGAATTCAAGAATACGCTCCTTGACCTCTTCCAGACCGTAGTGCTCGTCGTTCAATATCCTTTCCGCTCGCACCAGGTCATGGCGCACCCTGCTACGCTTTTTCCAGGGTACGCTGATCATCCAGTCAATGTAACTCCGCAATACCGACGCTTCGGCCGACATGGGGGACATCAGCTTGAGCTTGTTGAGTTCTGACTCGGTTTTTTCGAGGGCAGCTTTTGGCATGCCTGCGTCCTTGATCCTGGCAGTCAGGATATCTATCTCGCTGGCACCGTCCTCTGATTCTCCCAGCTCCTTCTGAATTGCCTTCATCTGCTCGTTCAGATAGTAATCCCGTTGACTTTTCTCCATTTGCTTTTTGACACGTCCGCGGATGCGCTGCTCAACCTGAAACAAGTCAATTTCAGATTCCATAAGCGACAGCAAGTGTTCAATCCGCTCTTTTTCGCCTGCAATCTCGAGAACATCCTGCTTTTGCTCAAGACCCAGAGTCATATGTGCCGCAATGGTGTCTGCGAGACGACCGGGCTCCTCAATACCTGCAAGGGTAGTTATCACTTCTGCTGGAATTTTTTTGCTCAAATTGACATATTGCTCAAATTGAGACACGGCTGACCGCATCAGGGCATCGGCTTCACGCTGTTCCAGAGCATCAGAGGCAAGCTCGGTAAAACTTGCCTGATAAAAGCTGTCTTTCTCATGGATGTCATCAATACGCACCCGTTTGCCACCCTCAACCAGTACTTTTACCGTGCCATCAGGCAGCTTAAGCAATTGCAGTACACTGGAGACTGTACCAATGTGGTAAATGTCATCGGCACCGGGATCATCATCTGTCGCATTTTTCTGGGCAACAAGCAGAATCTGCTTGTGCTCGGCCATCGCCTGTTCAAGAGCCATAATCGACTTCTCACGGCCGACAAACAGGGGGATAACCATGTGAGGGTAAACCACGACATCCCGTAGCGGCAGCACCGGCAATTCGTTTGGCGAGTCTTCCTGATTGTCTTCCTGTCCCATTAATAAACCTCTTTCTGTACGCGGGCATCTGAACTTTCGCTGTATATGGGGGTTGTACTCCAGAAAACAAGCATAGAACAACAGTTCATGCACATCCTGTCAGGGCTGCTGAAAGATTTTGTGAGATTTGCCGTTCGCAGCCAGGTCCGGCAATCCCGGTAAAAGGGCTGGTAGTGGAATCTGCAGGGGCCAGGTGGACTGGCCCCTGCAGTGAGTGAATCATTCTTCGCTTGCCGCTTTTGGCTGATCGGTATTTTCGTATACCAGCAAAGGCTCTGATTCGCCCTCAATTACAGCGGAATCAATAACAACCTTGTGTACATTCGTCTTTGACGGCAGGCTGTACATGGTGTCAAGCAAGGTACTCTCCATGATGGACCTCAGGCCCCGAGCCCCGGTTTTACGCTTGAGCGCCTTGTCCGCTATGGCTTCAAGTGCGTCGGGGCGAACATCAAGCTCGGCGCCTTCCATTTCAAACAGCGCTGAATACTGTTTCAGCAGAGAATTTTTGGGCTCAACCAGAATGCTGATCAGTGCATCCCTGTCCAGCTCTTCAAGCGTTGCGGTAACCGGGAGTCGCCCAACAAATTCTGGAATCAGACCATAACGCACCAGATCGTCCGGTTCGAGATCCTTGAGAATGGCGCCAACGTTCTTGCTGTCGTCGGTGCTCTTCATTTCAGCCGTAAAACCGATCCCGCTTTTTTCGGAGCGATCCCGAATGACCTTCTCCAGACCGGCAAAGGCACCACCACAGATAAACAGAATATTGGCCGTATCAACCTGCAAAAATTCCTGCTGCGGATGTTTGCGCCCGCCTTGGGGCGGTACGGATGCCACAGTACCCTCGATCAGTTTGAGCAGAGCTTGCTGCACCCCCTCTCCGGATACATCACGTGTGATAGACGGATTATCTGACTTGCGCGAGATTTTGTCGATTTCATCAATGTAGACAATGCCCCGCTGGGCCTTTTCCACATCGTAGTCACACTTTTGCAAAAGCTTTTGAATGATGTTTTCCACATCCTCACCGACATAGCCGGCTTCAGTCAGGGTCGTGGCATCAGCAATGGTAAACGGCACGTCGAGAAGACGGGCCAGCGTCTCGGCCAGCAGCGTCTTGCCGCTGCCGGTGGGACCCACCAGCAAGATATTGCTCTTGCCGAGCTCAACATCTCCACCCAGGCCGCGTCCACCACTTTGCAAGCGTTTGTAGTGGTTGTAGACCGCCACCGCGAGAATTTTTTTAGCGCGCTTTTGACCGATGACATACTGGTCAAGCGTGCTGTTCAGCTCCTCGGGGGTAGGCAGTTTGTTGCGCGCGACATCGCTGTCCAGATCCTGGACTTCCTCAGAGATGATATCGTTGCAGAGATCCACACACTCGTCGCAAATAAATACCGAGGGGCCAGCAATAAGCTTGCGCACTTCGTGCTGGCTTTTGCCGCAAAACGAGCAGTACAGCAATTTACCGCCATCACCGTCGTTGCCACCTTTTATCTTGTCGGTCATGAGAGTTTTCCTCTACTCCGATTACGTTGACATTTGCCCAACGTCTGCCTATAAACGCCAAGGTTATCATAACCTTACAATCGAATGCTCAAGCGTCTGGTTTGAGACTAATGGTTCTATCCCCGTTTGTCCAGGACGTCATCAACCAGACCGTATGCCTTTGACTCCTCGGCCCCCATAAAAGTGTCCCGCTCAGTATCCTGAATAATTTTTTCAAGTTCCTGACCGGTGTGGTGGGCCAGCGCCTCATTGAGCCGCTGTTTGAGTTTGAGGATTTCCTGCGACTGAATATGAATATCAGTTGCTTGCCCCTGGGCACCTCCACTTGGCTGGTGGATCATGGTGCGTGAGTTGGGAAGGCAATAACGCTTGCCAGCCGTACCTGCAGCCAATAAAAATGCGCCCATGCTGGCTGCCTGGCCGATACACATGGTGCTTACATCCGGCTTGATAAATTGCATGGTGTCATAGACGGATAACCCTGCAGTTACTGAACCACCGGGTGAATTTATGTAAAGATGAATGTCCTTGTCAGGGTTCTCCGACTCCAGAAACAGCATCTGGGCCACAATCAGGTTGGCCATATAGTCTTCTACCGGACCCACCAGGAAAATCACCCTGTCCTTTAACAGCCGGGAATATATATCGTAGGAACGCTCACCCCGGGAGGTTTGTTCTACAACAATCGGTACTAGCCCGGTGTTTTTAACATCCAGACTGTTTTTTGATGTGGTGCTTGTCATTTGTTTATTCCCTGACTCACTTGAAATATTTGGTCATTCTAGCTTGAATGATATCCAAAGTGAATGTGAAAGCGGCTTGAACAGCCGCCGTTTACATCACAATGCGGACCTCAGACTTGCAGGTCTGACGCGTTACTGAAGGCGATTACTCGCCTGAATCTTCCTGTGCCGGCTGTGCATCGGGCTTCAGAGCTTCTTCATACGAAACGTTCTCTTCCGAGACGCTGGCACAATCGAGTATATGCTCAACCACCTGTTCTTCGAGTACCGCCGACTGCACGCTGTCCAGCAACTGGTTTTGACTGTAGTAATACTCCACGACCTGTTCCGGTTGTTCATAGGTCGATGCAATTTCTTCCACTTTTTCTCGTACTCTCCCGCCGTCGGCCTTGATATCGTTGGCCTTCACGATCTCGGCAACAATCAGCCCCAGCTTGACCCGGCGTTCAGCTTGCGCTGTAAACATTTCGTCCGGCAGCATGGACGGGTCGAAAGACTGCCCCTGCCCGCCATACTGCTGCAGCATTTGCTGCTTCAGGGTATT
Organism: Porticoccaceae bacterium; assembly: GCA_050289385.1. Lineage (GTDB taxonomy): Bacteria > Pseudomonadota > Gammaproteobacteria > Pseudomonadales > Porticoccaceae > JBNKFQ01. The sequence continues at coordinate 10,989 of JBNKFQ010000285.1, forward strand.
CACTTCCCCGGCAATCAGCGCTTTGGGCACCTCCAGGTCATGCAACTTGAACAGTTGATCCATAACCCGCTGTTTGACCTTATTGCTGACCGCAGTTCTCAGTTCGCGTTCCATATTGGCAAGAACTTCTTCACGAAACTTGTCGAGGTCGCCCTCTTTCACGCCATAACTGCTGAAAAAACTCTCGTCCAGCTCGGCCAGCTTGCGTTCAGACACCTTGTTTACCTTGATGGCGAACTCTACTTCGGCACCCTGCAACTGTTCTGCCTGGTAATCTTCCGGAAAGGTTAACGGAACCTTTTTTTCATCCCCCGCCGCCATGCCAATAATGGCATCTTCAAATCCGGGAATCATGGAGCCGGAGCCCAGTGTTAAATCAAACCCTTCCGAGCTTCCACCCTCGAAAGCTTCCCCGTCTCGAGTGCCCGCAAAATCGATATTTACCTGGTCGCCATCGGCTGCAGCCCTGTCAACGGTTTGCCAGGTCGACTGTTGTTCGCGCAAGACGTCGATCATCTTGTCAACATCCTTGTCTGTGATTTCCGCTACTGGCCGCGCAACGTCCACTTTCGCCAGGTCGCCGACGTTTACTTCCGGGTACACCTCAAAAGTAGCAACATATTCGAGGTTTTCTCCCTCTTCACCTTTCAGGGGCTCAAACGACGGTTGGCCTGCCGGGCGCAGATTTTCCTGCGAGACAGCCTCGTAAAAGGTTTTGCTCACAACTTCGCCCATAACTTCCTGGCGAACGCCGTTGCCATATCTTTGCTTAAGAATCTTGAATGGCACCTTGCCTTTGCGAAAGCCGTCAAGACGTATGGTTTTAGCCGCTTGTTGCAAACGGTTATTGACTTCGCCTTCAATGCGATCAGCGGGCACCTCTACTTTCAGGCGACGCTCCAAACCGGAAGTTGTCTCTATCGAAACCTGCATGCTGCTCCTCGTCACTCGTGAGAGCTGGGTAGTTAATAATCAATTAAATGGTGCGGAAGGAGAGACTCGAACTCTCACACCTTGCGGCACCAGAACCTAAATCTGGCGTGTCTACCAATTCCACCACTTCCGCTTACGATCTTCGGGGTTTAGCCCACGAAAAAAAGGGGGCAGATTTTGCCACAGCAACACCCCGGGAGCAATGGGCCACTGGCCACTTCCCGCGATTACCTGCAGACTGGATCAATTTTATTACCAAGGTTCCCTGCAACGCGTAGACGATACGCATCTGTATATATTTCGGTGCGGTGCTATCGTGCGAGCCGAGGCTCTGCTATCAGGACGATTGCCGGGGCTGTGCCGGTTGCCATGAATTCGACGGGCTCTCTTTCGGCGCTCAAAAAGCACGACTGCTCGGCTTCCAGCTCTGTATTGGCCAACGTTACTTCACCATTGACAGACATGACAAGGTTGTACAAACCGGTTGGCCCGAGACTCCAGGTACTGCCAGGCTCCAGGGTCAGGCGACGGACCCCGAAATCATCAAAATCCACGATTTGCTCCAGTAAGTATCCCTCGCCCCTTGCAATCAACTCCAAATGCACCCGCGCAGGAGCGTCCAGCGACATCACTTGCGCTGCATCGACGGTGTCCCAGTGTTTCTGTGTCAACACCTTCTGGGCAAAAGACAGAATCTTGCGTTCGTACACAGGTGTCTGGAACTCTACGGCCCGCACCCCGTGCTGCAAGGCATGAGGCGTCAAAAGTGGCACCTGTATCACATCTCCGGTGGCAAGCGGTTTTATCGCGGTAAAGCCGTTCATCTGCATTCTCAGTTCCTGCTCTTTCTCCACCAAAGCTTTCGGCAGCTTTTGCTGCCAGCCTTGCATGGTGTCGACGGGCACTGGAACGTCAAGCTCGACGCCTGACAACTCGCGCATTCTGTCGAACAGGCAATCGATCTGATCCCGAACCTTCCAGTAGCGGTCTACCGTTGCCACATAGGCATTGCGGAAGTCATGGTCGCAGTCGTATTGGCTGCGTTTGTGCTGGTCAAAACCGAAACGAATCGCGCCTGTGCCTCTCGGCCAGGCCGTTTTGTCAATGTGAGTAACAACGTACACTTCCTGTTTGCGTTCGTGAAGCTCGAAATAGAGGTCTCCGTAAACCTCCTGCGGCAATGGGTCGAGGATTTTGAGCAGATTGATCTGTTTGTCCTGATTGGCTGCGAGCCGTTTGGGAGCAATTGCCATCACCCAGTCAAGCTGCGTGCGAAATTTGCCGTCGCTAACCGATGACACGCCCCGCTCTTCCACGCCGGTATACCATATCTCCTGACCCCATGGCTTGGGGACTGACACCGGCTCAAGCCGTATCGCGCCCCCCAGTGGTATCAGCGGCGTTTCCAGGGCCTCTGCTATACCTTCCAGGTCAGGGTATTCCGCAAATTGCCTGATGGCGGCAAGCGGTTTCGAGCTCACCGCCATTGCGACCTGAATTTCTTTTTTTTCAGCACTGTTTCTGAGTTGGTACATCGCTACCAGGTCAAGCAGCGGTTGGTCCGGCAGGTAGTATTGTTGGTAACTGAAGGGCACTGCAAAGCAATCTGTACCTGACTGCCCGCTGCGCAAAACAGCAAGGCGCTGGTCGAGTACAGCTTCCGGGGTGCAATTGTGGTCCAGAATGTCCAAGCGGTCTCTCCAGTCAGAGAAGCCCGCAAGTCTACCACCGACTCATACTGTTACAACGGCCCGGTTCAGTGCAGGTCAGCTCGGGTCCGCTGCAGGCCGCAGATTCCGACGAGTTGGGGTGCTGCCGCCACTGCCAGGGCAGATTCAGGTGTTATCCGGATTAACCACCTGAAAGTCCTGCAAGTACAACCCGCTCCAGCCAATATGAATCTCGATGTCGTGGCGAAACTTTTAAAGGTGTATATATTGCCTATACTAAATGCTGCCCACGGCTCGATAGCCTGTGAGGTGATTACTCATCAGGGGAATAACAGGAGAATAACTAATGAAAATATTACAACACCTCTTTTTGGCAATGATTGTGGCGGCTCTGGTTGCCTGTGGTAACGATTCCGGTTCAAAAGGAAACGGGGAGGACAGCACCTATTCTGAACCCGCTGAATCACTGGAAGAGGCGGTAGAAGACACGGTCAGTGATATCGAGGAAAGCACCGATGAAGCGGTGGATATGGCCAAGGAGAAGATCGACGAAATGGAAGACACCATAGAGAGTACGATCGACGATGCAGAAGATCAGGTTGACGACATGCAAGAGGACGCGGAGGAAAATATGGAGGATATGGGTGAGGAGATGGACGATATGAAAGATGAACTCAAGAAGGATATTGAAGAATTGAAAAAAACGTCAACCTCGGTATAAGCCCTCAACCGCGGCCCAAACCACGGCGGCCACTGTGCCGCCGTGACTTCACCATATTAATCCAGCCTCTCAAAAATAGTGGTAATACCCTGGCCAAGACCAATACACATGGTGGCCGCTCCGAGAGATCCACCACGTTGTTTCATGACGCTTAACAAAGTCCCCGAGATTCGCGTACCAGAACAGCCAAATGGGTGCCCGAGGGCGATAGCACCACCGTAGAGATTTACTTTCTCATCCATTTTTGCGAGCAGGCCCAGATCCTTGAGTACCGGCAGTGCCTGTGCCGCAAAGGCCTCATTGAGTTCAAAACAGTCGATGTCAGCCATGGTCAGATCGGCTTTCCCGAGGGCTTTTTCCGTTGCCGGCACAGGGCCGTAGCCCATGATTGACGGGTCGACGCCAGCAACTGCCATGGAAACAATTCGCGCTATGGGTTCAATCTGCAAGGCCTTTGCACGCTCTGCCGACATTACCAGCATGGATGACGCGCCATCTGACAGCTGTGAAGAAGTTCCCGCCGTAATCGTGCCGTTGACAGGGTCGAATACGGGTTGCAATGCCGCCAGGCCTTCCATACTGGTATCCGGGCGTATGGTTTCGTCTGCGGAGACGGTGGTGAGACCACCATCGACGTTGTGACCCTCAACCGGCAGTATTTCCCCGGCAAACCAGCCGTTTTCCGTGGCGGTGGCGGCCAGATGGTGGGAACGTACACCGAACCGGTCTTGCTGTTCACGACCAATGCCGTGCAGCTGGCTCAGATACTCTGCGGTAATCCCCATCATATTGGCGGCTTTAGCTACAGACAGACTGAGAGCGGGATTGATATCGACATCGTGGTCCATGGGAATATGTCCCAAATGTTCAACGCCTCCGACGACATAGATATCACCCAGCCCCGCCATTACATTGGCGGCAGCGGTGTGCAGGGCAGACATGGAGGAGCCACAAAGCCTGTTGACTGTCATTCCGGTGACGGTGTGAGGCAGTCTGGTGCGCAACGCAACCATGCGACCGAGATTAAAGGCCTGTTCACGGGTTTGCATGACACAACCCCAGATCACATCATCGATCTCATCTTCGGGCACTCCGGGATTGCGATCAAGCAGCCCTTCGATAAGTCGGGCAGACAGGTCGTCAGCCCGAACATGGCGAAATACGCCTCCCCTGGACCTGCCCATGGGAGTGCGAAGGTAATCGACAATGACAACTTCTCTGGCCTGCAGTTTCATGGTCATGCCCCC
>JBNKFQ010000286.1:0-57055 GCA_050289385.1 Porticoccaceae bacterium
AGATGTTTTTCGTCGAACATCGAACATCGAACATCGAACATTATCCGTCACGACAATCTATGCTTAAAATCCTCATACCCAAACTCCTTCACCACCACCAACTTATCTGTGCGTGAATCCCACGCAGCAATTGCCGGCAAACGAATACCATTAAAAGTGGTGGTTTTTACCATGGTGTAATACGCCATATCATCAAACAGCAGGCGCTGCCCTACTTTGAGCGGCTCGGCAAAACTGTAATCGCCGATCACATCACCGGACAGACAGGTCATACCACCCAAACGGTAAGTGTATTTATACTCGTTCGGTTTGCCGGCTCCGATGATCCCGGGCCGATAGGGCATTTCGATAACATCCGGCATATGACAAGTGGCGGACGTATCCAGAATGGCCAGATCCATATCATTGCGCGTCAGGTCCAGCACCTCGGCCACCAGGACACCAGCCTGCCAGGCTATGGCTTCGCCCGGCTCCAGATACACCTGAACATCGTACTTTGCAGCAAACGCCTTGATACGGGCGATCAAGTCATCCACCTGGTAACCCGCTCTGGTAATGTGGTGGCCCCCACCAAAATTAACCCATTCCATGCGAGATAAAAGGTGACCAAATTTTTCTTCCACCACATCAAGTGTACGTGCAAGAGGGGGGAAATCCTGTTCACAGAGAGTGTGAAAGTGCAGTCCATTTATTCCCTCCAGGTTTGTTTCGTCAAATTCGGACAATGGAATTCCCAGGCGTGAACACGGCGCGCACGGGTCGTAGATGGACGTTGTACCCTCTGAATGTTGCGGATTAATACGCAAGCCGAATTGCAGCGTTTCACGCCTGGCTCTGGCTTCCTTTATGAGCGGTTGAAAACGCTGCCACTGACTGAAGGAGTTAAACACGACATGATCTGAAATCTGCAAAATCTCTTTCAGATCATCTTCCTTGTATGCCGCTGAAAAGGTATGTACTTCACCACCGTTTTTACCGGAACTATTTTCTCCAGAGCAGTACTCCTCGCGCCCCAGCCGCGCCTCAATCACACCGCTGCTGCAAACACCCTTGAGATACTTCCTCATCAGCGGCGCAAAATGCCACATGGAAAACGCTTTTAACGCCAGCAATATTTTGGCGCCGCTCTCGCGTTGCACACGATCCAGAATTTGCAGGTTGGCCTCAATCGCCGCCGCATCTACCACAAAGCAGGGCGACGGCACGCGCGCAGTATCAAACTGTTTGAAATTGGCTTGCGTCATAGTTCTGTCCGGGGCCAATGAATTTCCGGCGTCAGACGTCCGGCGTCAGACCCCCTTCAAACTCCACAACCTTCCAGGGCAATCCATACTTGCTGAGGTCATCCATAAACGGGTCGGGATCAAACTGCTCCATATTCCATACTCCGGGCCCCTGCCACTTGCCTTCCAGTAGCATCTTGGCACCGATCATGGCCGGTACACCCGTGGTATAGGAGACAGCCTGAGACTTCACTTCAGCGTAGCACTTCTCGTGGTCACAGATGTTGTAAATATAGAAACACTTTTGCTCACCGTCCTTGACACCTCGGGCAATAACACCAATACAGGTTCGGCCTTTGGTACGTGGCCCCAGGCTGGCGGGGTCGGGCAACAAGGCTTTCAGAAACTGGACCGGAACGATTTCCTTGCCTTCAAATTCCACCGGTTCAATACTGGTCATGCCGACATTTTGCAGCACGTCCAGGTGTTTGAGGTAGCTGTCGGAAAAACTCATCCAGAACTGAGCTCTGTGAAGCGTTGGAATGTGCTTGACCAGCGATTCCATTTCTTCGTGATACAAACGATAAATATTGTATGTGCCAACACCGTCCGGACATTCAAACGACCGCTTCATCGACATCGCCGGAGTCTCGACAAATTGACCATTCTCCCAGTGGCGGCATGGCGCCGTCACTTCGCGAATATTGATCTCGGGATTAAAGTTGGTGGCAAACGGGTAACCGTGGTCTCCCCCGTTAACGTCAACAATATCAATCTCGTGAATCTCATCGAAATAATGCTTTTGTAACCAGGCAGTAAAAACATTGCTTACTCCGGGATCAAAGCCAGAGCCTAACAATGCGGTAATACCCGCAGCCACAAAACGGTCGTGATAATCCCACTGCCACTTGTATTCGAACTTCGCTTCGTCCGGCGGCTCGTAGTTAGCGGTATCCAGATAGTGAATACCCGTTTCCAGACAGGCATCCATAATTGGCAAGTCCTGGTACGGCAGGGCAACGTTTATCACCAAATCGGGCTTGATGCTGTTTAACAGGGTCACCATGTCCGACACGCTGTCGGCATTAACCTCGACCGTTTCGACTGGATAGTCAATCTGGTCAGCTATTGCCTGACATTTGGCAAGCGTGCGACTGGCCAAAACAATTCGCTGGAACACGTCCGGAACCTGGGCGCACTTGTGCGCCACCACGCCACCGACACCACCAGCACCAACGATCAAAACTGTCGCCATAGTTTGCGTTCTCCAATATGACTTCAGATGCGCTGTTTACTGCCTCAGCCACAGCCCTCTGCTATTCATACACAGGTGTAACCACACGGTTGTGGTCAGGGGCGCTGATGCTACTTCATCTGTATCGGATTGCAAAGAGTACAAACATAGATACAAACACAGATACAAACATAGAACTGCACGCAATCAATACGTGCCATAACCGAGCGGGATGGACCCAACAGCCAACAAGCACCAGTTTTCCCCGGACGAAAATGTGTACAACATACTTTTGAAACACAAATTCGCCGTAATACCCTGGGTTATATGCCTCTGACCAAAAAACGGTTGACGGCATTCCACTTTTAATCGACACTCAACCCAACCGCACGTAATGCGGTTTTTTATCTGCCAGCTAACAGCTGAAAAAACAGGTTTTCGAAAATGACTTACGCCATGCTCAAACGCAACGCATATTCACCGGCGCTTTCGCCAGTGGTGAGCCGTCCGTGCGCGTTTACAGGTCACCGTATTGGCTATCAGGTGACCGTAACCACCTAAGTCGTTTTCCAGAGATACCGGGAAGGCGACCAGCCTTCCCCCCCTTCAAAAGCTCCCGCTTCAGAAGACCCCGGAAGGCCAGTCCTCCTCCAGGAGAACCCTCCCGGGGTTTTTTGCGTTTTGTCGATAACAACTGGCAGGTTGTGACGGTAACCGACAGCAGGAGCAGAACAAATGACCAGCGTATTTAACTGGCGTACGCTCAGCCAGTTTCCTCCGATAATCTGGACCATCCTTGTCGGAGGATTTTTGGTTCGGGGCACCTATTTTATGATTTGGCCTTTTATGGCGGTAATCCTTTACCGCAAATTTGGCCTGAGCGCGACGATCATCGGGCTGGTGTTGTCGACGAGCATTGGTTGTTCTGCCCTGGCCGGGTTTTATGCTGGCGCATTGTCCGATCGTCTTGGTCGCAACAGAGTAATGCTGGTAGCTGGGGTAATCGGAATTACTGCCTTCTCCGTGCTGGCATATGCCGAACCCCTGTGGGTTTACGTTGTCGCCATGACCGCCGTTTCGATTGCCCGTACCATGTGGGACGCGCCGGCAGGCGCCCTGATTGGCGATCACCTCAACGACGTCAACGCCCGCGAAATGGCGTTGCAGGTGCGTTATTTTCTGATTAACTGCGGTGCGGCCGTCGGTCCGCTGGCGGGTGTATGGCTTGGTATGACCGGTGAACAATCCACCTTCATGTTGCCGGCCGTTTGCTTTGCCATGTTACTGATTGCATTTGCGTGGGCTGGCAAAAAAGAACGTCAGTCCAATATCAACGGACTTGCTGCCAGCAAACAACACATAAACCTGAAGCGGGTACTGACGATATTTGGCCGTGACCATTATTTTTTAATGGTCATTTTCGCCAATATCATGACGTTTTTTATCTTTGCCCATATGGATTCGTCGCTGCTGCAATATATGGAGCGCAAAGGCGGAGCGAATACCGTGGCGTTGTTTGCCAGTCTGATTTTAACCAACGCCCTGACCGTAATCTGCTCACAGTTTTTGCTGCTTAAACTGATGGAGCACTGGCGAATAAAAAGCCGGGTAACGGCGGGGCTAGTCCTGTTGACTGCCTCGCAGTTGTGGTTTGCACTGAACCCGCTGGATTGGCGACTCGGCTGGATACTGGCCACTCTGATTTTAAGCCTGGGCGAAGCCATACTTTTCCCCACCATGGCAATTCAGGTGGACCGGTTGGCGCCGGCACATTTGCGCGGTGCTTATTTTGGTGCGACCTCGCTATACAGTCTCGGCTGGGCCATGTCGCCCATTGTCGGCGGGCTTATATTGGACCATTGGGGAGGGCCAGCACTGTTTTTACTGTGCACAAGCCTTTGTCTGCTGCTGATCTGGCTCTACCAGATTTCCGATCGGTTCAAGCGGGGAGATGAAACGGCGGTCGCCGTACCGGAAGCGGAGAACGTTTCCGATTCGGCGTAACCGGGTCGCACGTCAGTCGTCGGTTGTCACACGCTAAAGGCAGTGCCACCTGTTGGCCTGTACTGCTGTCGTTTCTGTAATGACTTTAAGCGTACGGCTACCGACGTGCGACGTGCGACCTATATTATCTCTCAAAATAGGTATACCCTCGCAACCCTTCCGAAAACACATCCAGCATCTGGCGCCGCTCTGCAGCACTGATGCTGCCATCTTGCACGGCTTTTTCTGCTTTGTTGCGAAAGCACTCAAGCAGGTATTTTGGCTGGTATTCAACGTAGCGCAGCACCTCATCCACATCGTCACCACCGAGTTCGTGGACAAAATCGAAACTGCCATCTTCGTTAATACGCACGCTCACCACGTTGTTGTCGCCAAACAGGTTGTGAAGCGACCCCAGCGTTTCCTGATAGGCACCCACCAGAAACACCCCCAGGCAATAGTCATCACCCTGCTGAAACCGGTGCAGCGGCAACGTGACACTTGGGCCGTTGGTGCCAATAAATCGGTCCATCTTGCCATCGCAGTCGCATGTAATATCGGCAATTATGGCTTCGCGCGTTGGTCGTTCAGCCAAACCTCGAATTGGCATCACCGGGAACAACTGCTGCAATCCCCAATTGTCAGGTAACGACTGAAACAGGCTGAAGTTGCCGTAATAAATGTCGGCGCGAGATTCTCGTAACCCGACCAGTTTTTCCGGTATGGCTTTTAACGCTGGCAACAGCGCAACAATTTTCTGCATCAGTCCGTAATAGATGTTTTCTGCCAGCGCCAGCTCGCGCAAATCGATGCTTCCTTCAGCAAACCGTGTGCGCAGCTGTCCGCGAATACCCACAGCGTTATCAAAACACGCTTCGACATTATCCAGTGTCACGCCATTGCTCTCTGCAAACAGCGTTTGCACAAGAGGGTCTGACGAGTCGGGCAATTTGTCAGGTATCGACAGCGGATCAAAGTGACCCACATCGAGAATATTGAACAGCAGGATGGCACTGTACGCCACCGTGGCACGGCCGGATTCCGTCACCAGTACCGGGTGTTCAACATCGGCGACGTCCAGCATTTTGCCGGTTGTGCTCACTATGCTCTGGCAATATTCCTGCAGGCTGTAATTCATGCTGTAACCGTCAGCGCGGCCAGAACCATCGTAGTCCACGGCCAACCCGCCACCCAAGTCAAGCCAACCCAGAGGCGCACCTTCTTTAACCAGCTCAACGTAGTAGCGACAGGCTTCCTTTACCCCGGCGTGAATATTGGCAATATCAGGCAATTGTGAACCCAGGTGACAGTGCAACATTTTCAAACAATCCAGCATATTTTCCCGTTGCAACAGCTCTACCGCCGCCATCATCTGGATCGTGCTCAAACCAAATATGCTGCGCTCGCCACTGTCCGCTTGCCAATGCCCACTGACCTTGGTAGCAAGCTTGAGACGAAACCCGATCAACGGTTTCACACCCAGCTTGCGACTGCGCTCTATAATCACTGGCAATTCTGCCAATGTTTCCACCACAAAAAAGCAGCGAATACCGATCTGCAGTGCACGCAAGCCAAGATCAATAAACTCGGCATCCTTGTGACCGTTGCAAACAATAATGCTATCGGTGTCACGCAGCAGCGCAAGCGCCACAATCAGTTCCGGTTTGCTGCCGGCCTCCAGGCCGTGGTGATAGTGTTGCCCGAAACGCGTGATCTGTTCCACCACATGGGACTGCTGGTTAACCTTGATCGGATACACACCGCGGTATTCTGCCCGATAGCCAGCGTCGGCAATGGCGCTGGCAAAGGCGCCATTGAGCATGGCTATGCGGTCGTCCAGCAGGTTTTCGATACGCAATTGCACGGGTGTGTCATAACCCCGTTCGCGCATTCCCGAGACGATATCGCTCAATTTGACTGTCGCACGCTGCTCACCAAACGGCGCTGAGATCGTAACCTCGCCATGCTCGGATATATCAAAATAACCAGCTCCCCAGTCACGAATTCGGTACAGATCGGCTGATTTGTCTACATTCCAGTTATCAGTATGAGCGTTATCCAATACAGGAGTCTCCGGGATCCAGGCTTCAACAGGCCCTGAAAAGGCCATTTTCGGGCGCGGGAATCTCTCATATTTTGCCTCCAAATGAAAGCAATGACGCAACAAAATAACAATGCAGTGCCTCGGGCTCAAGGCCCCTACCCATATAGGGTACGGGCACCTGCCCACCGCGGGTACTCCTTCCCGGTTTCAGGTGGATTAAAAGACTGTCAGCGCCAGAAAACATGACTTTCCGGAAAAATCAGGGGAAGGGGGTGGCCCGGTCGTCTACTTTACAGGTAGGTGTCTTCTTCGAATAGGCCAGATTGTGAAAGGCGGCAAAAGCAGCAAAGTGGTCAAGTTTACCGGTTCCGCACACGCTTCCCGAGAGCCTGTGCTGGAAAAGCTGTACCGGGATCACGGCCGCGAGCTGATCAACTTTATTCGACAACGCACCCGCAAGGTCGACGAAGAACCAGAAGACATCGCCCAGGAAGTGTTCCTGAGATTGGCCCGGCGCGGGGAGCTGCTGGACAATATTGAACAGGGCACGGTCAACAAGCGCCCCTATCTGTTCAGCATGGCCAACAACCTGGTTGTGGATCTCGAAAGGCGAAAAACCCGACTGAGAAAGTATAAGGAAGCCGAGCAAGATCATTTTGATCCCGATGAGTCGCTGGTGATCGAAACACCGGAATCTCTGATGGTTCTGCATGGCGAAGTGGCCATTTTCAAACAGGTTATTGCGGAACTGAAACCCGCCTGGCGCAAAGCGTTTTTATTGAATCGATTCAAGTATATGAGCTATCAGCAAATTTCCACACAAATGGGCGCAACGGTAAAACAGGTCGAAAACTATATTGCACAGGCACTTGTGAGGCTTCGAGCAGCGCAAGAACAGTTGGATAAGCAAGGAGAACAGCCATGACTGGAATCCCGAGTCTATTCAATAGAACCCTGGTTGCCAAAGCGGTAACTCGGCTCTTTTCCGGCAACCAGACTGCCGATGAAGCACAGTGGCTCAAGTCCAGGCAGGAAGCTGACACTACTTTTGATACGCAACTAGACCAAACCTGTCGTGCCTTGGCCAACATTCAGGCGCTGGAAGATGACCTGGATATGAAACGCTGGGTAGATGAAGCATCTGCCACATCTTTTTTCGGGGAAAATACGACACGGCGTTCATACCGTTTTGTGTCGGCTACAGCGGCTGTGCTTCTGGCGGCCATTGCTTTCTATTTTTCCGGGCTTTACCAGCAAGACGCTTCTGTAGAAACAAATATACAGCGGTATATTACTCGCGTGGGTGAGCAGAAAACTATTGATCTCAACGATGGCTCGATTATTACACTGAACACCGGCACACAACTTCTGGTAAGCATGAAAGACAACAGTCGCAGTGTTGTGCTGGAACGCGGTGAAGCATTTTTTCAGGTTGCCAAAGATAGTACCAGGCCATTTAGCGTCGCCATCGGAGAACATGCTGTGAGTGTGCTGGGCACACAGTTTAATCTAAGGCGGTCACCTTCGAGATTTACGCTTGCTGTTACCGAAGGCATGGTGTCTGTGCACTCGATTAACGAGTCGGTTTCAAATACGGCGCCCTTGCTGGATGATGCACCTGACAGTGAGATCAGTATCAGTTATCCGGGACAACGCCGAGTCAAGGCGGGATGGATTGCCGAGTACGATACCAGCCGCAACCTCTTGATGGCCAAACGATCTGCTGAAATAAACTCTGTAGCAAGCTGGCGCAGCGGTTTACTGCATTTTGCAAACGAACCTCTGGTCAAAGTTATACAAGAATTAAATCGATACAGCGGCAAGAAAATTTTAATTGAGGACGCCGACATAATGAATATTCCAATCAGCGGCTCCTTGCGTACAGACAGACTCAATTCGACACTGTCTGGCTTGGAGCGCTCTCAACCAATTCGTGTAGTACACAATTTTGATCATGTTGTGATTACTGGAAAACACTAGATTTTTCCAAAAATCTATTTTAACTTTCTTTTTATAGGCAGAGCTAATTTTATTACAGGGAGAAAGGAAAGCTGAGTCGTCTACTACGTGGACGATTATGGTAAAAATTCTGAATATATGACCGTCCACTCGAACATATAACAGCATATCTTTCCAAGAGGTAGAATATATGAACAACAAAACCAGGGGTTCTGAAAACAGTTTGTTTTTCAGAAAAAAGTTTGCCTTCAGCATTGCTTCGGCAATTTCTCTTTGTACATCTTTATCTCTGTACGCTGACAAAAACGATATTTTCAGCGTAGAAATGAGTGATCAAACCATGCGCACTGCAGCCATGGTACTTGCAGAGAAAACCGGCGTTCAAATTATTTTGGCCAAAGGGGTATCAGCCGATACACCGCTGCAAAATATAAAAGGTAACTTTGTGCTAAACAGTGCTTTGGACCAGCTACTTAGCGGTACCGGTCTAACCTATGAGTACAGCTCAAATGACATGCTAATTGTCAAAAAATCTGATGAAAATGGTGCAAAGAAAGCTGATGTCGACAAAAATCTTTCAATAGAAGAGGTTACCGTTACCGGATCAAGAATCAGCCGTACAAATTTTGACACACCGACTCCTGTACAATCTATTGATCAAGCGGCAATAGAGCGATCAGGATTTAACAGTATTGGAGATATTTTAATACGCACGCCTGCTGTAGGTGTTGGCCTGGGGCCATCCAATGCACAATCAAACCCCGATGCGGGATCTGTTTTTGTTAATTTACGTGGTTTGGGAACAGATCGCACACTGACCTTGATCAATGGTCGGCGGCGGGTATCCGGCTCCAATTTATCCTCCGCAGTTGATTTGTCCACCATTCCAACTTCCATGATTGAAAAAGTGGAAATTATCACAGGTGGCGCATCGGCAGTTTATGGCGCAGATGCAGTTACCGGGGTGGTAAATATAAAATTAAAGGAAGATTTTGAAGGTCTTGAGTTAAGCACTCGCACCGGCCTATCTCAGGAAGGTGATACCGAATCCTATACTCTCGGTCTCGCTGGTGGAACTAAATTTGCCGATGACCGCGGCTCTATCAGCATGGGTGTTACTTACATTAAGGACAATCCCTTAATGTTCAGAGACCGCTCATATTCCAGAGTGAACCAGTCATCCTGGCCCAATCCGGCCAATACGGGTCCCAACGACGGTATTCCTGATAATTTTACGCTTTCTGACTGGCGAATTCCCGCAACTCATCCAGCTGGCACTTTTCTTATTAATGGTGATCGATATACGGTAGACCCGGGTTTGCGTCTGGTACAAAACGATGTCAGTTACGGTTTTCTCGCCCAGGGTGGGGATGGTTTTGATGGTGGACGCTGGAACCAGCTCAGAGTAGGCACAGAAACCGTTTCTGGCCTGGTAAGTATGAATTACGAATTACTCGACAACGTAAATCTGTTTGCAGACGTGAACTTCGCAAATACCAAAACTCAAAGCCCCGCTCAACCAACCTTTGATTATGGCCTGTCAATTGCGAGAGAAAACCCTTTTATTCCCGATGATCTTGGCGCCTTGATGGATGCCAATGGATTAACCGGTTTGTCGGTAGACAGAACTCATTATGACCACAATGCCGTCACCGACAACTTTAAACGTGACACATATACCATTGTTGCCGGGCTCGACGGTGAGTTTGATAATGGGATGAATTGGGAATTTTTCTATCAATACGGCACTTACAACACTATCAAACGACAAAAAACCCGAATAATTAACAGGTTTTTGGATGCTATTGATGTGATCGCTGACCCGGAAACGGGAGATCCGATTTGCCGCAGTGCCGAAGCCCGGGCCGCAGGTTGTGTGCCGTTGAATATTCTGGGGCAAGATGCGGCAACAGACGATGCACTTGCATATTTTCAACATGTACGGCTGGGAGATGTCAGAAATACGCAGAGTATTTCGGGCTTGAGTTTGACAGGTGACCTGTTTGACTTACCTGCTGGCTCCCTGTCCTTTGCCGTTGGTGGTGAATATCGCAAGGAAACCTTGTCTGCCCGTGATGATGGCTTGGCAGTTACCGGCCTTCTTGATCAGGTGTTTTCCGCAGGTTTCCAGCCAATAGATGCGGAGTTTGACGTTTACGAAGCTTACGCAGAGGTGTTGGCCCCCATTTTGGTAGACAAGCCATTTGCCAAGGCACTGAATCTGGAGTTTGCAGTGCGTTTTTCAGATTACAGCACTATAGGTGCAACAACAGCCTGGAAGGTCGGTGGCGACTGGTCACCAACTGAAAACCTTCGCTTCAGAACTACGCGGTCGCGAAGCGTAAGAGCTCCCAACCTCAATGAGCTCTTTAACCCCGGAATTTTGCTGGGGGCAGCATATACCGACCCCTGTGATGCGGTTAGGATTAATGACAATGCCAACCGGCTTGCCAATTGTCGTGCATTGGGTATTCCGGAAGGCTGGGTTGATCCCTCAGCAACATTCTCCGAATTGGAATACAAAGGCGGAAACCCTGCCCTTGAAGAGGAGACGTCTGATTCGTGGACAATTGGTGTTATCTACACGCCATCATTTATTGAGGGACTAAGTGTTTCTGTGGATTTTTGGGATATTACTATTGACGGCGCAATCAATGCTCTGCCAGGACAACAGACTGTCGACAAATGCGTTGATTCAGGATCACTTGATAATGCATTTTGCCCGCTAATTGATAGAGGAAGTGATTTCGCCATCGATGTGGTCGATACAAGTGAAATCAATATCGGAGAGTTGTCTGCAAAAGGGTTTGATTTCCAGGCTGCGTACAATTTTGATATTGGCGCATTGCCAGGAGATTTTCAGCTAACACTGAATGGCACTTATCTGGTTGAGCATGAAGAGCTTGTTGACGCACAGGATCCTTTGTCACTGCTTGTAAACGACGGCGAATTCAATAACCCTGATTGGCGTATTAACCTGGGGTTAAGCTATAGGCAAGATGCAATGCTGGTCAATTGGTCCACCCGGTATATTGATCGATCGGTGGTTGACGCCCAGGCATCTCCCGAGTTTATTGATTACCCTTATGTTGCTTCTCGAATCTATCATGACGTAACTGTAAATTATGCGTTTGATAGCGGTTATGACTTAAGCTTGGGAATCAATAATGTATTTGACAGAGAACCACCTAACAATGCTTACACTTACCACGGCGCATTTTCGGCATCATTGTATGACAGCATTGGTCGATACTTCTTTGTTGGCGCCAAACTGAGATTCTGATTACTCTACACACAAAGCTGTAATCAAAAGGGCATGGTGAAAACCATGCCCTTTTTTGTAAAAAATCAGCCGTTCTATAAATCAGTCGTCAATCAACAACCCCTGAATCAAACCATATCCTTATATGGATTATCGTCAGACAACACCACTGGCTGCACATACCCGGGAATACTTACCGTTTCACGACTGATCCTGATCGTTGCCTCATCAATAAGATCTTCGCCAAAACGATAGATCGGCGCCAACTCACAATGATCTGCCTGCAATTCGTATTTGGCCGCTTGCGCACGTGTTTGCTCACGGCGTTTCAGGTAATCCGCAAACTGACTGCCATAACGCTGCTCCAGCATGCGCTCTGTCACCTGGGGGGATAAAACGATACCGGTGGCGTTATTACCACCAAAACCCTTGGCATTAATAAACGAAACATCCATTGTTCCCGCACCGACATCAATATCCGTGGTAGAAATTCTGAGCCGCTCTCCGTAAACATCATCTGCAACTTTATCAATGGTTTTTATACCCGGAATAATTCCGTACCGAAACACGCCAAGGGTATTGAGTAACTGGTCACCGCTGGCTGGCGCCATGGAGTGCCCAACATAAGACTTGATTGCCACGACCGGCCATTTTTCTATATCAAATGCCCGCGCCACCTGATCAAAGATGTGAGATTCCGTTACCCTATTTTGCGGTGTGCTGGAACCATGTGCCTGAATAAAACTGCGATGCCGTATTGCCTCGTCACCAAGAATGGCACGAGCGGAAGCCACTGCCTTGGCAAGGGAAATATAGTTGCCCGCACCGGGGCTGGAAATGGATTTTTTTACACCATCGGCATTAACGAATACATCGGGAACGGCACCGTAAATATCAGCCCCCAATTCCATGGCGAGCGCATCGTCCATCAAAACAATATATTGCGCCGATTCGCCCGCCGTAAAACCGCAGTTTTCACCAAAAGGACGACTGGTACGGCGCGGGTCTGGTGTTTGAACGCCATCAATTTTGGCCAAACCTTCTTCAGTCGCCAACGCGCCCATCATGGTAAAGCCTTCCAGCAATTCCGCATTCATGGGTGACTCGGCATTTCCCACCATTGCCACCCGGCGGCGGCCAGCGCGAATATCATCTACCGCCGCCCGCAAATTATAGAGAAAGCTGGCACAGGCACCCGCTACAGATTCGGTATGGCCAACATTGCCCAATACATAGGCATTTACAAAATCGGCTGGCATGCTATTGAGCGCCATGGGTATCTGCTTGGACGTAGGGCGTTCACCTTTAAATCGATTCACCAATACCCCGCCCCAACCTTCCGGGTGGAGCTGACCCAATGCACTGCTGGCGTAAACACCAATCTCATCAGGATGGACCGCAGCGCAAATGGTGTCCCAGTCAATTCCGATTGATCGAACCGCGTCGGTAGCCCCGTAAACGGCCAATTGCAAACCACGGGGCTGAAAGCGCGAGTTGTAAAGGCTGGCTGGCTCAAATCCGGTTGGCAACTGCCCGGCAGACTTCACCGGAATACTGCGAACATTTGGTACCAGCCCCTCAGCACTGCCGGCAATTTCAACGCGCACCTTGCCTTCTTCGAGCTCGGTCACTACCCAATCCGTCGGCAATGTCGGCGGCAAACTGCGGCGACGCGTGACAAACTTGAGCGCCTCTCCGGTAGCTTCCAGCCGCAGAAAGTTATTACAGGGTGCGGCATCCGGATCAAAGTGGTTGCTTTCAATACGACGAATCAGCGTGCCATCGAGCACGGCCTGGCGATATGTGTCCGCCACCTGTTCCGCGCTACATGCATTGCCATCTTTATCGACATATTGATTATTTTCCCAAGTGACCAGATTCATCAGACAAGCCAGTCCGGTCAAGGTATGGCGCTGCTCGTCAATAGATAATGACTCCAGAACCGTGCGCCGGTATGCCTGGTGAAACGAACCTCGCCCGGCAGGATTGATACCACCAAATCCAGTAATTACAGGTAGTGCGGTCATATTGACTCTCTCTGGTTATATGTTCGATGTTCGACGTTCGACGAAAAAGCCGAACGAAGCGATGATGCGAACTGTTTGCTTGCCGCTGATTGTATTGAGACTCTACCAATTGATTAAAGGTTATTTCAGACATATAGTAGGCCAAACTGGCCACAATCAGCGGCACTGGCCTTAACGTCGAGCGTCGAGCGTCGAACGTCGAACGTCGAACGTCGAACAACCATTGTGCTTTTACTACCAGGAGAGTTTCGACATGTCACCTCAGGCACCCTTTAAAGTCGCCGTGCTTCTGTGCGACAAATTGCTCGCCACCAGCGCTACCATGCCCATCGAAATGTTGCGCACAGCGCAAGCTGCTGCCCAGGGCGCAAATCGACACGCGCGAGGCATTGAAATACGTGCACTCGCGAGCAAGGGTGAGTCCGTGCAATCAGCGGCAGGTTTTGTGCTGCAACCGGACGGCGCGCCGGGTATGGAGGAACATTATGACCTGATCCATATTCCGGGGTTGTGGCGCAGTCCACGACATGCCCTGCGCAAACATCAGGATTATCTACCCTGGTTGAGGGCCCAGGCTGAACGGGGCACACAGATTACATCGGTGGGCACCGGCTGTTGCCTGTTGGCAGAAGCAGGGTTGCTCGATGACAAACCCGCAACCACCCATTGGCATTATTTTGATCGTTTTCAAAAGGACTACCCACAAGTACATCTCAAACGTCAATATTTTCTTACCCAGGCAGGCAACCTCTATTGCGCTGCCAGTATCAATGCGCTGGGAGAACTGATGGTGCATATGATTCATCGTCTGTACGGCAGCGTTATCGCCACCCATGTGGCGCGCAACTTCTTTCATGAAATTCGCAACCTGAACGAACCCGTGGGTTATCTGGCAGACCGCGTTCAATACCACCCGGATGAGCAAGTTGCGCAGGCGCAGATCTCCTTGCAAGACAATTTCGGCAAACCGATACGAATTGGCGAACTGGCCGATCAACTGGGTATGAGCGTACGCACCCTGAACCGGCGCTTTAAGGCCGCGCTGGGCAAATCTCCCTTGCAATACCTGCAGGAAATCAGGCTGGAAAACGCCCGTGAATTATTGCAAAAAGCCAACTTGTCGGTGGCCGAAGTCGCCGCACGAGTGGGCTATCAGGACACCGGCGCGTTCAGCAAGTTGTTCAGCGCCCGCTATCACACATCGCCCACACAGTACCGGGAGACGGTGCGAGCCAAATTATTTAATCCGGGCAAAACCCTGTTACCCAACGCGGGCATTGTTGTTGCGACAAACAAACGGATTTAGGGCCTGTTAACACTAACTGGGTTATCGCTGTTGTGTCTAAAAATTCGCCAATCGAGGCACGAGGAGAGTGGTTTGGTTACTCCAAATGAGCGACGAGAAACGAAGAGTGGCGGACTTTTAGCCACAACCCCATCCGTTATAAGAAAAAGGGGCTGGGGCCATTTTTGCACCCAGCTTTGTTGTCAGTCGCTTATTTAGAGTGACTAAACTGCACTCCTTCCGCCTCGCTGGATACAAAAATGGCCTCCAGCAGCGATAATCCAATTAGTGTTAACAGGCCCTATGGCGCCAACTGATCGATCGACCATTCACTGTTGTCCTGCAACTGGTAAAAAAATCGATCGTGCAAGCGGTGCTGGCCACCCTGCCAAAACTCAAACTCCGTGGGTACAACGCGAAAGCCACCCCAAAAATCCGGTACCGGGACCTTGCCTTTGGCAAACTTGTCCTTCAAACGACCAAACTCTGCTTCCAGAATTTGTCGAGAGCTGATGCGGCTGCTCTGGCGCGACGCCCAAGCCGCAAGCTGGCTTTCGCGGGGTCGTGTCAGGAAGTATTTCAGCACCTGGGCCTTGCCCAGTTTTTCTGCCTTGCCGGAGACAATCACCTGACGATCAAGCTGTAACCAGGGAAAGTGCAAGCAGACTTGCGGATTGTGTTCTATTTCCCTGGCTTTACGGCTGCCAAGATTGGTGTAAAACACAAATCCCTGCCGGTCAAAATCCTTGAGCAATACAATGCGCTGCCAGGGCCGCCCGTTTTCGCCAACCGTTGCCACGCACATCGCGGTTGGGTCCTGAATTTGGTATTTCAACGCCTCTTCAAGCCAGAGCCTGAACTGCTTGAATGGCTCGTCGGCCAGACTTTCTCTGGTCAGGCGGCCAAAATCGTATTCTCGACGTTCGTTTTCAAGTGTCATATATGCATTCCCCTGTCCGGTTTCGCATTTTACGAGCCCAGGCCACCCACAGTCACGGTTTTACTTCCCCAAGTGGCCTGGAATGTGGACAATGGGCGCTACGTTAAAGTGTCTGTCGAGCTTGAGTGTTCATCTCAGGCGAATGGAAATCGGCTTTTGGTTTTACACACGGCTAACTTTCGCGCAACATGAACATCAGGCTTATGGCTTTACAGATATCATCCTTTTCTCTTTCCGCTGTTGCCAGCACCCTGCTGGCGACTTTCGCAACCCTGCTTGTTAGCAACGCAATTGTTAGAATTGCACATGCCGACACCGTCGACTACATGACAGAAAAAGACCTGGTGTCAGAGCTGGCAATGGTTAACGGTCCGGCGCGCATGACACAACCGGTAACCGTGGCCCCCTCCAGCGTTACCATTATCGACCGGGAGATCATTGAGCTTACCGGGGCGCAAACCTGGGCCGATGTGTTTCGATTGGTACCCGGTATACAGCCGTACTCTATTAACGGTAATCGCCATGGTATTAGCTATCACGGCCTCGGCCGTGAGTTTCCCAACCACATGGAAGTCATGGTGGACGGACGCTCAGTATACGACCCCCTGTTCGCCAGTGTTGAATGGAGTGGGCTCGGTATTGATCTGCGTGATATTGACTATATCGAAATAGTGCGTGGCCCCAATGCTCCCAGCTATGGATCAAATGCCTTTTTGGGCGCCATCAACATCATCACCCGCCAGCCGGTGCAAGACCGCGGCGTTGCACTGCGTACAACATATGGTTCTCTGAATACCCAAAACGGCTCTCTGCGCTACAACAATGCGTGGGGAGATCTCAATTATCGAATATCGGCAGGCTACCGTCACAATGACGGGTTTCCCGCAGTAGAAGCCGGCCCTATGGATGACGGGCAAGAACTTTTCCAGACAGAATTTCGCGGTACGTACACACCCAATGCCAATGACAATGTCGAACTGCATTTCGGCTACACCCGATATCAAGACGGATATGGCGATCCGGATCATCCCGATGAGTACACACCCGCCAACTTTAATACCGGATACCAGTCTATCAAGTGGCAGCGTAACCTCACACAAAGCAGCAACTTGCAACTTTACGTGTATCACTACGGTCTGAGGGGTGAAAATAATGTGCCGTTAGGCCAGTTATCAGAGTTAATGTCTGCTGAACTCGACATTGAAACGGATGCAGCATTGGACATTCTCAACGATCTCGGCGTATCTGACGGGTTCATTACTCACGGTTTCCGTGAAGTTTTTTCAGAACGCCTGGACCTGGAACTGGAGCACAGTGTCACTATCAGCCCGGAATTGCGTGGTACCTGGGGCCTGGGAATCAGAGACGAAGCGATCAACGCGGAAGCCCTGCTGAACACCTTTGATCGTCTTGATCAGATGAACTACCGCCTGTTTGGCCATCTGGAATGGCGCCCCAATCCTCACTGGGCCTTTAACACCGGCGCAATGATAGAAAAAAACGGCTTGGTGGACGTTATTTCTTCACCACGAATTGCGGTCAATTATCTCTTTAATAACAACCACAGTGTGAGGTTTACACTGGCTCGGGGCAATCGCTCTCCATCGTTACTGGAAGCTTCCGAATTTCATCTGGATCAACACGACAGCTTGATATTGAACGCCATTCGCCGCACCGCGCCCGGATTGTCTCAGGAAAAACTCGACAGCTACGAATTCGGTTACGTAGTCAATATCCCGCAGCGAGGCATCTCCCTGGATATTCGCGCCTACCACGAAAGTATTCGTGACGGTTATGAAGAGTATCAAGAAGTAGTTACCGAATCGCCTTTCTTTGCGGACCTGCTGGTACTGCAGGACAATCGCGTAGCCGTTCGTGAAAATATCGCTGACTGGACCATGAAGGGTGTGGAACTGCAGTTGCGTTATCAGCCAAATGCCAGCACGCTGGTAATGGGTTACCTCGCCCATAACAGCCTGAGGGGAACCGTCTTCAGAAACCGCCACTCATCAGCTGACCCCTTTTCAATTGACAACAGCGCGCCCGACAATACGGGCGGCTTATTGATAAGCCATCGGCTCTACGAAAACTTAACATCCAGTATGACCATGTTATATGAAGACAAAGTACGCTGGCGAGATAGCGGCAAGCAGCTTCTTGATTCTGTAACACGTATTGATGCACGCATAGGCTATGACTTTTCGATAGGAAAAACTCGTGGCACGGTCGCACTGGTAGGTCAAAACATTGGCCAAACCTACGCGGATTATCATATCAACAACCGCTTTGCTTCACGTTACTACTTGCAACTTGAGCTGGAACTGCCATAGGGAGGGTCGGTGCTGAACAAGCTATGCTCGCTTAGACAGTATATACTTTGCTGCTTTTGCCGCCGTAACGGAAAACATGGAAGAACATAAGGGGAAAATGGACCTCAATCCCGCCTTTTGGATGCCATCGTACTGGCAGCCACTTATTTTCCTGTGCGTGTTGTTCCCCACTTTCGCAACGGCAGAAAACACCCGCATCGAAGTACTGTTGTCATCAAACGCCGGGTATTACCAGCAAGTCGTCGCAGGCCTGACTGATGCTCTGCTCCAGGAGCATCCGGATGCTGAAATACAGACCGTGCCCCTGAATAAATTTTCCGACGCCGCGGATTTTACCGAAAGCAGCCGATTGGTTATAGCCGTTGGTACCAGCGCGAGTGAGGCCGCCATGCGCCACAGTGGCAGCTTCACTCTACTCTGTACCTTTCTGCCACGCAGTGCCTACCTTGCCTTACTGGAACAGTACCAAAACCAGCTTGAGTCCAAATCGATTTCAGCGATCTTTCTTGACCAGCCAATGTCCCGCTACATGGCATTAATCAAAATGCTGGTGCCAGATGCCTCTCGCCTCGGCACCGCCGTAGGCCCAATATCAAAACAGTTACTGCCAGACATACGCGCTCTCGCTGAACAACAACACTTACAATTGCGCCATGTGAGTCTGAGCGAAAATAACAACCCGGTAGCCACGCTCTCCCCGGTTGTGGAAAACAGTGACGTTTTCCTGGCCACACCGGACCACGCAAACCTGAACCGGGTAATCGCCAAGTGGTTGCTTTACCTCAGTATTCGGCAACGCATTCCCGTCATTGGTTTTTCTCTGGCCTATGTAAACGCAGGCGCTTTGGCAGCGGTTTACTCGTCGCCCGAGGATGTGGGTCGCGACGCCGGTGAAGCTGCCAGTCGCTGGCTTGATCAATCCGAGCGGAAACTGCAACCGGCTCGATATCCGGTTTACTTTTCACTGCGCACTAACCCGAGTGTCGCCCGCGCGCTGGGTATTCACTTACCCAACGAAACTGACCTGTATTTTCACGTCAGAGAAAACTCAAAAAAAATTCGGGCTAATGGAGGCGCCCCATGAAACGACCATTCCGCTTCAATACGACTATCCATTGGCGATTCATAATTGCGGCAGCGGCTCCGTTACTGTTGATTACTATACTGCTAACGACGTATCTGGTGCAGGCGCGACAGGGAGACTCGCGCAGGCAATTCCTCGAAGCCAGCCGTATCAGCACCGCTTACCTGGGTGACAGCGCCATGCTGGAACTCTATTCTGGCGACCGCATTCGATTGCAAAAAATTTCAAACAACACAAACCGCGTCAACCACCTGGTGGGTGTTGCCTACCTGAACGCCGACAGACAATTAATTGCCTCGACAGATAATTTCAAGGTTCCGGACGCGGTACTGAATCAGGCCCTGCCCTTCAAACAGCTCGAAATGGAAAACGCGCTGTATTTGCAACAGCCCATCTATACCGCCAGTCTCGATGTCGACGACTACCGTGAAGAATCGCCTTACGCCATTCCCGGCGAGCAACTCGTGGGCTGGGTGGTAACCGCTTTTGATACCTCTGGCAACGTCTCACAGCGCCGCGCCATTGTGCTTGCCGGAATCGGAATTGGTATCGGTGGCCTGTGTCTGTCAATTTTATTGTCGCTCTACCTGGGCCGCAGCATTGTGCTACCGGTACGACAACTGACTCACACGGTAGGGCGTATGGAGTCCGGCGACCTTGATGTACGCGCAGAGACCTCTACTACGGAAGAATTGACCTTGTTGGCGCAAGGTATTAACCAGTTGGCAGAGTCAGTATCGGAGGGGCGCCGAAACCTGGAAGACAAAGTACATCGGGCAACCTGGCAGCTTGAGGAAACCCTGGAAAATTTGCGCGACAAAAATCGGGAACTCGAGCAAGCGCGTGCAACCGCAGAGGCCGCGAACCAGGCCAAAAGCGAATTTCTGGCTCGCATGAGCCATGAGCTTCGCACCCCCATTACGGCCATACAAGGTTTCACCAGACTGCTGCAAAACACCGAGCTTGGCGATGCCGAACGCAACTATTGCACCATTATCAACCAGTCTTCGCTGCAATTGCTTAACCTGATCGACGATATCCTGGCCATCAGTCGCCTGCAGTCAAATACTATTGAGCTCGAAACCACACCATTAAATCTGATCGAAACACTGGAGCAGGCGGTAGGACAAATCGCATTGCCGGCGCGAGAAAAACGACTTGAGCTGATTCTCGATATCGCACCGGAAGTACCAACCACTGTGGTCGGCGACGGATTCAGAATTGCACAGATCATTACCAACCTCGTGTCCAACGCTGTGAAATTCACCAATCACGGACATGTGCGCACCAGCGTCAGTGCCTTTGACCGCGACGACCAGTACATTGACATCCAATTGCGCGTTAGCGATACCGGCATTGGCATACCGGAGCACAAGCGCGACAACCTGTTTCAGGCTTTCGCACAAGCCGATACGACCATTACTCGCAAATATGGCGGTACCGGACTTGGTCTGGCCATTGTCAAAAGTCTTGTCGATTTAATGGATGGCTCCATCCGCCTTGAAAGCTCCGAAGGTGAAGGTACCACTTTCAGAGTGACACTGCCGCTGCCAGTCACCGCTGTTGAAAAAAGCCCTGCTCCACTGGACGCAAGAGTTGTTCTGGTTGACGAACATGACCTCTCGCGCAAGGCGCTGGCAGATGCTTTGTGTCGCTTTGTGGCAGAGCTGGACGTACGCGAAAAGATCGAAGACCTGAATAACCTGAATCCAGAGGCTGTTGTTCTCAGCCTGCCCAGTAGCGCAGACGACAATGACAATCTCGAACGCATCAGTTACCTGAAAACCCATTGTGATGCTCCCTTGCTGGTGTTGACCCCGGCACCCGAGTTATCCGGTCAATTCCAGCCCGAATCGGGCATGGACAATCGCGTGCGCTTCCTCGACAAACCGGCAACCCAGCTTTCCCTGCACCGAACGCTGCAACAATTGATTCACGGCGAACCCGCTCCGGGAGCGATACAGGACCACGACAGTTTGCTCGGTGATCTCAATATTCTGATCGCCGAAGACAATCCGTTTACTCGTGAATTTCTGAAGACCCTCCTGTCGCGAGTGGGTGCCTATTGCGTCACGGTAAGCACCGGTGTGGAAGCGATCGCCGCTTGCGACCAGTACTTGTTTGACATCATGCTAATTGACATTCACATGCCGGAAAAAAGTGGCATCGAAACCGTGCACGACATACGCAATAGCGACAATCACAACCACTCTGTGCCCATCATCGCGATAACGGCCGATGTTTTGCAGCAGGAAGAAGATGCTCTGTCCAAATCCGGCATTAGTGACTTGCTGTTTAAACCATTTGACGAACAGCAATTGCTGGAGCGAATTCTGCACTTTTGTCGGCCCCAGGTGGAAGCGCCACAATTGCAACGCAAGCTCGGCGACGAGATCCCCGCAGAAGAATTTCTGGAAGAAGTAAACAGACTGGTAGGTTTGATTGCCAGCGCGTGTAACGAAAAAGATCTTGAAAGCGCCCGTGATCCGGTGCACCAATTGCTGGGGATTACCGGCGTATTCAAGTTGCCGGAACTGGAAGAAAAAGTGAGAAACCTGCACCTTGCCATTAACACTCAGCAAGCTCTGGTGCCACCGAGTCTGGAGGCGCTGCAAAAAGAAATACTGCGCTTTGCGGCAAAGGCCACCGCGTAACACCGCACATGCCAGGTTCTGTTGACGATTGGTCAACAGAACCTGGCGAAACCTCAAAGAACCCTTACATCAATAACGCCATCGACCGCAGAAATCACATCTACCAGATCGTCCGCAGGCTTCTGCTCCAGATCGAGAATGTTATAAGCGACCTCATCGCGACTTTTATTTACCATATCCAGAACATTGATCTCCCGATCTGCCAGCAACGAGAGCACATGGCCCAACACGCCAGGCACATTGTCATTGCAAAAGGTAATGCGGTTGCTGCCATTGCGATCCATATGCGTTTTGGGGAAATTCACGGAATTGCGAATATTGCCATTTTCGAGAAAGTCCATCAGTTGGTCAGCCGCCATAACCGCGCAGTTTTCTTCCGCTTCCCCGGTACTGGCCCCCAAGTGTGGTAATAGCAACACATTTTTGCGGCCCAATAACGCGGGCGCTGGAAAATCTGCCACATACTTGCCCAATTGGCCATTGTCCAGCGCATTGATCAACGGCGCTTCCTCCACAATTTCCTGGCGAGCGAAATTCAGCAATACTGCGTTCGGCTTGCAACAACGCAAGGTTTCGGCGTTGATTAAATCCCGGGTCGCATCAATAGCCGGCACATGAAGAGTGATGTAATCAGCCCGGCCCAACAAAGTCTGCAGGTTCTCCATACGCC
The DNA here is from genome assembly GCA_050289385.1 of Porticoccaceae bacterium. Classification (GTDB taxonomy): domain Bacteria; phylum Pseudomonadota; class Gammaproteobacteria; order Pseudomonadales; family Porticoccaceae; genus JBNKFQ01. Next base: position 22,696 of record JBNKFQ010000286.1, read on the forward strand.
CGACACTGCTGGACAAGCCCCAGGCAGCCTCGATGGAAATAGCCGGATCGTAGCCCACAACGTTCATGCCAAGCTCCACCCCCATATTGGCTACCATGGAACCAATAGCACCCAGGCCAACTACTCCGAGGGTCTTGCCTTGAATTTCACCACCAGCAAAATTTTTCTTCTGGCTTTCAACTTCTTTCGACATAACTGCGGGGTCATCAACTCCGGTAAGGCTCTGGCAGTAATTCATGCCGCCAATAATGTCTCTTGACCCAATCAACATGCCAGCCAATACCAGCTCTTTTACCGCATTGGCATTGGCCCCCGGCGTATTGAACACAACAATACCTTTTTTGCTGTATTCGGCCACCGGTATATTGTTGACGCCGGCACCTGCGCGCGCAACTGCCTTGACACTAACGGGGACGACTTCGTCGTGCAGCTTGTGGCTACGCAACAAAAATGCGTCCGGGTTGGTGAACTCGCTGGCAATTTCATAGGTATCGTGGGGGAAACGATCCAGACCTTTTGCAGAAATCTGGTTGTAGGTGCGAATCTTGAACATGATTTTTTAAAACCTTTAACAAAGTGAATTCAAAAATACGGGGTGTCAGACCTTTTCAGGTGCCTGTCATCTCTTGGCTGTCTCTCGCCAGGCCCATTCTATCCAGGGCATTAACGCCTCAAGGTCACTTGCCTCGACCGTTGCACCGCACCAGATACGCAAGCCCGCTGGCGCATCCCGATACGACCCTATGTCGTAGGCCACGCCTTCCGCTGCCAACAGTTTTACCATCTCCTTGACCTGGCCTTCATTCAAATCCAGGCTCAGGCATACGCTGGTATTGGAGCGAATGTCAGGGTCTTTTGCCAAAAACCGAATCCAGTCGCGATCGGCAACAAATTGCTCCAGCACCGCGAGGTTGGCGCGAGATTTGGCGATAACGGCATCCAGCCCTCCCAACGAACGAACCCAGTCCAACGCATCCAGATAGTCTGCCACACACAGCATGGAGGGAGTATTAATGGTCGCGCCGGTAAAAATACTTTCGTTGAGCTTGCCACCCTTGGTCAAACGAAAAATCTTCGGTAGCGGCCAGGGTGGTGTATAGCTTTCCAGTCGCGCAACCGCTCGTGGACTGAGAATCAACATTCCGTGCGCGCCTTCGCCACCCAGCACCTTTTGCCAGCTATAAGTCACCACATCCAGTTTCTGCCAGGGCAACTCCTGCGCAAATACCGCCGAAGTAGCATCGCAAATAGTCAAGCCTTCACGCTGGTCGCTAATCCAGTCACCATCAGGCACTTTCACACCTGAAGTGGTGCCATTCCAGGTAAACACCACATCGTGCGCTGGATTGACCTGTGACAAATCCGGCAATTGCCCATAGTCGGCGGTAAAGCTGTTTATCTGTTCCAGCTTGAGCTGTCTGGTGATATCCGTTAACCAGCCTTGCCCAAAAGATTCCCATGCCAACACATCGACCGGACGCGCCCCCAACAGCGACCACAGTGCCATTTCCACCGCCCCGGTATCAGACGCTGGCACCACACCAACCCGATAACCTTCGGGCAAGCCAAGTATTTCTGATGTATCGGAGCATACGCGTCCCAGAATTTCCTTGCCAAGGCTCGAACGGTGTGACCGCCCCAAACAACGTTGGTCCAGTGACATCAGGTTGTAACCCGGGCGCTTGCTGCAAGGCCCAGAAGAGAAATTGGGGTTAGCAGGTTTAAAGCCTGGCTTCATAGGGACTCCTTTGGGAAGTGCAAAAACAAGGAAACGAAACGGTTAGTCACAATAGCGATAATCAAATTGGTGTAGACAAAATTGGTGTAGGCAGACACCAAGTGCACCCGAAAGGCGCAACAAACGAAACCACCCTGTCGAACCAACGTCGACATCAACCATTCCACTATATTGAGGCAGGAAAACAAGGACCGCGAAGACCGCAGCCAAAGGAGCGATTGTAGAGATTTGCCGCGATGCTGTCACCCACCGCGGCCATGGTTATAAACTATATCGGTATTTGTTGAAGTTATTTAACTGGCCTTGGCCTTGTTCGCCGCCTGACGTTCTTGTTCGATCAGGAATTCTGCCACTTCTAACATGCGATCATTACCACCAGCAGACTGGCCGGAAATACGGTACTTGCCATTCACAATAATAGCGGGAGTGCCCGTTATGCGGTAAGCCCTGCTGTGGGACTCTGCCTGCATCGCCTGGCTAATAATGCCAAACGAATTGAAGGTATTGGAAAAGGTTTCTCGATCAACGCCCGCCGACTCAAAAACCTCGGCAATTTCACGTTCGGTTGCCAGTTTTTTGCGCCTCACATTCATCGCATCAAATATCTGTTGATGCAACTTGTCGAGAACCTTTAGAGCCTTGGCTGTGTAGAAGGCGCGAGCGTGTAACTCCATGCGTGGTTGCCAAACTGCCGGTGAATGCACGTAAGCAACATCTTCCGGTAACTTTTTACTCCACTTCGCCGCTACCGGGCTAAACTTGAAACAGTGTGGACAGCCATACCAGAATACTTCTGCCACTTCGATGCGATTAGGATCACTGGTCCGGACGGGCTGCGGCAACACAAAGTAATGAACCCCTTCCCTGAATTGCGGTTCAGCGGCAAAACAGGAGCCTACAACACCAACAACCAATAAAAACGTTGCTGATACAAATAATAACGCTGACTTCATACGATGCATTCTTTCCTCCACTTGATACAAGCTGTATCCGGCTGTACTCCGTACCTTGCAAGCTGGGTGCAGGTAGCGACAGGCTTTCTACTGATTCAAACCGGAGTGCTTAACAGTGCGGTCAGAGCCGCACTGTTTGAGATCATCGCTTACGGTTTTGGTTCCTGATTCTCTGTTACACCTGGATGCAAACCGGAGATATAGTTGGCGACTGCTTCGATCTCTTTGTCACTCATATGGGCTGCGACACCTCTCATGGTACGAACATCGCCATCATTGGTGCGAGCATTGCTGCGGAAATTACGCAACTGCCTGGCAATATAATCGGCGTATTGCCCGCCAAGGCGGGGATAACCAGCTGGCGGGTTACCCTGTCCGGTGGGCGAATGACAACCCGTACAAGCCGGCACACCGGTTTCCATGTTGCCGGCGCGGTAAATCTTCTCGCCCAGCTCAAGGAACTCCGCTGCACTCAGGTTTTCCAGGGGCCAGTCCTTCTTTTTGGCACCGGAGATTTGCATGGGATTACTCGCAAAGTACGCGGCGAGGTCTTCCAGGTCCTGCTTCTTTAATGTATCGAGCTGGCCCGCCATCTCCGGTATTACCCGGTCACCGCTCTTGATGTCGTTGAGCTGCTTGAGCACATACTTTTCGCCCAGGCCAGCCAACTTCGGAAAATTTGGGACAGGGCTGTTACCTGTGGGTCCATGGCAGGCAGCGCAGGCTGCCGACTTGCTCTTTCCCGCAGCAACATCACCACCCGCCAACGCAAACGGTGCTGCCAACATCATACCCAATACAACCGTAAAACCTTTTGAAAGCTGCTTCATCAGTTAATCCGCTTTTTTCATTTATTCTGTACAATCCGCATCTGTACAAACTGGTGGTACACACATAAATATGCCGGGAACCCGGCTTTGGCGGGGCATTATATATGAATCTTCGAATAACCGTACAGTTCGACCGGTGTGAATCTCAATTGCAGACGCCAATCGCATGACCAGATCCTCACTTTATACACTTGCGCACTTTAGCCAGAGCGCCCCATGCCTTGCCCAGTGCCCGCCCGATGTCGGTATGGAGGTTGCCTTTGCCGGCCGCTCCAATGCCGGCAAATCCAGTGCGCTGAACAGCTTGACCCACAATCACAAGCTGGCTCGCACAAGCAAGACACCCGGCCGCACACAATTGATCAACTTTTTCGAACTCAGTGAGGGCAAGCGTCTGGTTGACCTCCCTGGCTATGGATTTGCCAAAGTTCCCAAACACATGAAAGAAGCCTGGGACCGTAATCTGGCCCAGTACCTGCAGGAACGGCAATCCTTATGTGGCCTTGTCTTGCTCACCGATATTCGCCGCCCCCTGCAAGAGTACGACCGGCAGATGCTCAAATGGGCAATGCTGGCAGACATGCCTGTGCACCTGCTACTCACCAAAGCCGATAAACTGAAACGTGGCCCGGCAAAAAATACCTTGCTGAAGGTTCGCAGGGAGCTTGAACAACTGGGGTATGCCGCCAATACCAGTGCTCAAACCTTCTCTTCGTTAAACAAAGCTGGTGTCGAAGAACTGGAGCAAGTGCTGGATAGCTGGTTAATCGAGAATGCTTCCCGAGGCACAAAAAAAAGCGGCGCTGATTAAACAGCGCCGCAATATATCGATCGGGTAAACCAAGAGGGGGGAGGAATACTTCGACCCGATCTCCACTCACAACCAAGAGGGGGGTTGTTTCAAGTTACAGCTTAGAACATTTTTCTATCAAAAAAGTTCCCGTTACTGTCGTATTTGTGACGAAAATCACAAAAATACTCAAAATCCTGAAAAAAGCATAAAAAAAAGCCCTAACCAAATGAAGGGGTAGTTAGGGCCTGCTTTGCTGTTGCTTGGGGGAAAATAAACTATGCCATATATAAATACTGTGAAAATGTGGCTTTCACCACGTTCAACTTCTTGTATATCAAGATAGACCATTCAGCCAAAAAGTGTACAATTATTCACCAAAATATCTTCAACCATTTGATTTTAAATATTTTTTGAATGTGACCAAACGGTTTTGAATGATCACAAGCGCCAGCCAAACCCAGCGCTTGCTACAGGGGTCAGCTATTTCCTGAACAGGGTCTCACGTGTTCGCCACGGGCGCTCGCTTGCCAGGCAGATACAGATATTTGATCTGCAGACGCTAATGCGCTTCATCCCAGTTATCCCCTGTTCCAACCTCTACCAGCAGAGGCACATCCAGTTTCGCGGCTTTCTCCATGTGCCGCGTCAAGCCTTCAGATACACCTTTCACATCGTGATCCTCTACTTGCAGCACCAGTTCATCGTGTACTTGCATAATCATGCAGGCGCCATACGAACTGGCTCGCAGCCAGGTGTCGACTGCGATCATGGCACGCTTGATAATGTCTGCCGCTGTGCCCTGCATTGGCGCATTGATCGCTGTACGTTCTGCTGCCTGTCGCCGCTGTCCATTGCTGGCATTGATCTCGGGCACATACAAGCGGCGACCAAACAAGGTCTCCACATAACCCTTTTCCGATGCTCTCTGGCGCGTCTCTTCCATATAGCGCTGCACGCCCGGGTATCTGGCAAAATAGAGGTCGATGTACTCTTGAGCCTGATTGCGGCCAATGTTGAGCTGTCGCCCCAGACCAAATGCTGACATACCGTATATCAACCCGAAGTTGATTGCCTTGGCACTGCGGCGCTGTTCCGGTGTTACCGCATTCAGGTCGGTGCCAAACACTTCGGCTGCGGTAGCGCGGTGGATGTCCTGGCCTTCTGCGAAAGCCCGCAGCAAACTTTCATCGCCAGACAAGTGCGCCATTATGCGCAGCTCGATCTGAGAATAATCTGCGGCCATGATCTTGCTTCCTTTGGGCGCGACAAACGCTTGTCGAATGCGCCGCCCTTCCTCCGTGCGCACGGGAATATTTTGCAAATTCGGGTCTGTGGAAGACAGCCTGCCCGTCGCGGTTACCGCCTGATGGTATGACGTATGGATACGCCCCGTCGCCGGATTTACCATCTTGGGTAATTTATCTGTATAGGTGGACTTGAGCTTGCTCAGACTGCGATGCTCCAGCAACAGCCGCGGCAAAGGGTAATCCAGAGCGAGTTCCTGCAGCACTTCCTCGCGCGTTGATGCCGCACCCTTGCTCGTCTTTTTGAGCACCGGCAATTCCAGCTTTTCAAATAATATGTGGCCAAGCTGCTTCGGAGAGGCGAGATTGAACTCTTCGCCCGCGAGGTCGTATACCTCCTGTTGCAGTTCAGCAATTCGCTTGCCCAACCTGCTGCTTTGCTCCATCAACAACGCGACATCAACCATTGCCCCATTGCGCTCAATGCGTGACAGCACCGGCACCAGAGGCATCTCGATTTCCCGGAACACTCGGCGCAGCCCCTCTTCCGGTTTCAACTGTGGCCAGAGCTTCTCATGCAAACGCAGGGTTATGTCGGCATCCTCTGCGGCATAAGGGCCGGCTTCCTCTAACGCAATCTGGTTGAACGTCAGTTGCCCGGCGCCCTTACCGGCAATATCCGAAAATTTTATGCACTGATGATCGAGATACTTCAGTGCCAGGCTGTCCATATCGTGGCGACTACCTGTGGAATTCAACACATAAGACTCCAGCATGGTGTCATAGGCAATGCCCTGCATCTCTATGCCACAACGAGCCAGCACACTCATATCGTATTTCAGGTTTTGCCCCACCTTCTCTTTGTCCGGGTTTTCAAGCAGCGGCTTGAGTTTGTTTAAAACGGTGTCGCGCGCCAATTGGTCCGGTGCGCCAAGATAATCGTGGCCAACCGGCACATAGGCCCCCTGCCCGGACTCTGTAGCGAACGACACCCCCACAATGTCTGCCTGCATATAGTCCAGACTGGTGGTTTCGGTATCGAACGCAAACAACTCGGCGTCGGCCAGTTTTGCTAGCCAATCGTCGAATTCAGCCTCGGTCAGCACAAGCTGATAATCGCTATCGGTGGCCGTCGTCCTGCTGGCTCCTTCCGCTTGATCAGCCAGCTCTTCGATCCAGCTTTTAAACTCCATCTCCTTAAACAGGGCCAACAACGCTTCCGTGTCGCGGGCCTGGTGAGACAAGCGGTCGTGCGTGAGCGGCAATTCCACGTCGGTACGAATGGTTGCCAGGGTATAAGACAGCTGTGCCAACTCGCGATTTTCGGCGAGCTTTTCGGGCATTTTTTTCGCGCCCCGAAAAGTCATCTCGCGAACCGGTTCAAGATCCTTGTACAGGGCGTCCAAACCACCAATACCCTGCAACAACGCCACTGCGGTTTTTTCACCGACTCCGGGCACGCCCGGAATGTTGTCAGATTTATCGCCCAGCAACGCCAGGTAATCGATAATCAGTTCCGGCGGCACGCCAAATTTGTCTTCAACTCCCGCCACATCAAGCGACGTTTCTGTCATGGTATTGACCAGAGTCACCTTGTCCGTCACCAATTGCGCCATATCCTTGTCGCCAGTAGAAATAACCACGTGCCTGCCAGCTTGCTCAGCCTGCCTTGACAAGGTGCCAATCACATCGTCCGCTTCAACACCATCAACAACCAGCATTGGCAGTCCCATGGCGTGAATAATCTTGTGTATGGGCTCAATCTGGGCTCGCAGTTCATCCGGCATGGGAGGGCGATGGGCTTTGTAGTCTGCATATAACTCGTCGCGAAATGTTTTACCTTTGGCATCAAATACAACGGCTATCTCACTATCGGGATAATCCTTGAGCAAGCGTCGAATCATGGAAATAACACCGCGCACCGCACCTGTGGGTTTGCCGTCCGATGTCATCAGTGCCTGCAGGGCGGGCACATGGTAAGCGCGATAGAGATAAGATGAGCCGTCGACAAGTACCAGTGGTGCAGAATCTGACATGGCAGTGGAATCCTTGAAAGCGAACCGGAGTGCTACCGCACAAAGCTGTTAAGTTTAGCGGATTTTCACCAGAGAGCTAATCAGGATTTGGCAAATCGTGAGTCGCAGACAAACACATCTCAAATCTATCTGCAAACCTCTGGAAAAATCGCTTGTACCCCGATGGCCCCGGCTCAATATCAGCACCGAGAGGGTCCAGCTCTATCACCCGCACACCCGTGCGCTTGGCAAATTGTTGCGCCGGTGCAGTATCAAACTGCGGATCAGTCAATACACAGCCCAATTGCATTTCTTGCGCCTTTGCCAGCAATGCTGTGAGTGTTCGGGCGCCAGCTTGCGCACCGGACACGCTGCGTAGCGAACCCAGCTGATTTAGCTGATAACGTGAGACAAAATGGCCATAGGCATCATGCAGCGCCACAAATGGCACTTTCTGCAGACGTTCCAAACGGTCTTGTGTGGTTTGAGCCAGCTCACGAAGATCTGAGCCAAAGCGTTTGAAGTTACTCATATAAGCATCGCGGTTTGCAGGGTCCAGCTCTGCAAGCTTGTCGGCAAGGTAACGCGCTATGGTGATCGCATTTTCGGGATTTAACCAGAGATGAGGGTCCTGTTCTCCATCATGGTAACTGGAATGTGCAGCAGGCCAACTGACACCCTGCAGCTGTTCGACAATCAGTGTCGGCTGGTTTCGGGACAACAACTTTCCAACAAACGGCTCAAAAGATGGCCCAATCCACAATACCAAGCGAGCATCTGTAACGGCCAGTCGATCTGACATTCGCAAGGCATAATCGTGAGGTGAATTGTTAGACGGAATCAACTGCCGCACCTTTGTCTGCTCCCCGCCAATATCTGCAGCAATCAATGCCAATGGCTTGATGGTGACAACCACATCGATTGCTTCTGCGTTTAGCCGACCCGCCTGGGCCATCGCCAACAAACAGACCACAAGTCCGAATCTGAGCACTTGATATTTACCTTTTTATCTTTACAGCACGCAAGAATGTTACATAATAACGCTTTCTATGTGTAACACTTTGCGAAAAGGTTGGTTATACACATCAGGTTTCCGTATATTTTGCCAGCTTGATCGTTAGCGATGGCAAGACCAATTAATGCTTTCATTAAAAAGCAAATCGCCAATAACCAAATGTAATGTTATATGATAACAAATTCAAGGCTGGCCTATAACGAGCATAACCATCAGCGTTGCATAGATGCTGCCCTGGCGCGTGCCACACAGCTTTGCGAAGAACAGAAAGCGCGATTAACACCTGCACGCGTCCAGGTACTGCGCCTGATCTGGCAGAGCCACCGGCCATTAGGCGCCTACCAGATTCTTGATCTGCTGGCGCAACAAAGTGGGCGGCGAGTGCTGCCACCAACTGTTTACCGCGCACTGGACTTTCTGCTGGAAATGGGCTTGGTCCATCGCATTGCGTCTCTCAATGCCTTTATCGGGTGTCCATTTCCCGGCAACCGTCACCATGAGATTTTTTTAATCTGTCGTGAGTGCGGGTCCGCTGCCGAATGCAGCTCTGACAGCCTGACCGGCGCCATCACGGCAACGGCCAAACGCGCACAATTTCAACCGGAATCCCAGTCAGTCGAAGTTGTCGGGCTTTGCCCACAATGCGCACTAGAGGATCAATGGAAAGAAAACCGCAAATCACCTCCCCCCGATACGATGAACCGTCAACGGTGAATGACTCATATGAACTCCCTGATCACACTGCAAAACATTCACAAACAATTCGGTGGCCAGACCATTCTGGAAGACATCAGCCTGACCATCGAAAAAGGCCAGATCCTCACCCTGATCGGCCCCAACGGTGCCGGCAAAACCACACTGGTCAAAGTGGCCCTGGGCCTGCTGGCTGCCGGCAGCGGAGAGCGCCTCTGTGCCGATGACTTGCGTGTCGGCTACATGCCGCAAAAATTGCACATTGATCCGACAATGCCTCTCACCGTAAATCGCTTTTTAGCACTTGCCGGAGCTTCTTCAATTGAATGCAAGCAAGCACTCACTACCGTCGGTATTCCGCATTTGATAGACCAGCCTGTTCACGGTTTGTCTGGCGGCGAACTCCAGAGGGTGCTGCTGGCGAGAGCGCTGTTGCGCCATCCCAACCTGTTGGTGCTGGACGAACCTGTGCAAGGTGTCGATGTGAACGGTCAGCAGGCCCTGTACCAATTGATCAACCAGTTGCGCCGACAGCTCAACTGCGGTGTGCTGATGGTGTCACACGACCTTCACCTGGTAATGGCAGCCACTGACCAAGTGGTCTGTCTGAACCGCCATATCTGCTGCTATGGCAGCCCGCAACAAGTAACACATAACCCGGCATTTATTGAACTTTTCGGCGAAAAAACAGCATTTTATTCGCACGATCACGACCATAGGCATAATTTGCATGGTGAAGTAACAGACCAGAATCAAGCCAAAAACTCAAATCCGGGGTGCTGTGAAAAAGGAGGGGACAACAATGCCTGAATTTTTACTGTTCTCGCTGGCAGCGGGTATTGGCGTGGCCATTACGACAGGCCCTCTTGGCTCTTTCATTGTCTGGCGTCGCATGGCGTATTTCGGGGATACACTGGCTCATTCCGCGCTGCTCGGCACGTCGCTTGGTTTGATACTCAACATTGTCCCAACTATAGCGGTCGTTGTTACCTGCCTGGTACTTGCCTTGCTTCTGGTTGCCCTGCAACGCCAGCGAGAACTGCCGATAGATACATTGCTGGGTATTCTTGCGCACTCAACGCTGGCGCTCGGAATGGTGGTTATCGCCCTGATGCCAACAGTCAGGGTAGACTTGATGGCCCTGTTATTTGGCGATCTGCTGGCTGTTACCGGGACCGATCTCATTCTGATATTCAGTGCAACCACCGTTGCGCTGGGCTTGTTGGTCTGGCTCTGGCGACCGTTACTGGCAATCACCGTACACGAAGATCTGGCCAGAGTAGAAGGGGTGCCGGTCACCGCTGTACGCACGGCGCTCATGTTGATTATTGCACTGACCACAGCCGTCGCCATGAAAGCAGTCGGCGTATTGCTTATTACCGCGTTAATGGTCATTCCCGCCGCCGCCGCACGGCGCTTTGCCCGCAGCCCCGAGCAGATGGCTTTGCTGGCCGCCATTGCCGGTGCAACGTCGGTTGTTCTGGGGCTGGCAATGTCGTGGTATCTGGATTCCCCCGCAGGACCTTCGGTAGTCTTGAGCGCTGCCTGCCTTTTTATACTCAGCTTGCTGCGACCGGCCCGGGAATAGCGCCTCATAAAATGGTGAATACTGGCTAAAGAGAGTAATCGACAGCACTTTGGGTGTGATCTGCTTTAGCCTGTTACCCCTGGAGCAACGTTTTCATCAAAAAATAATGCCGTTTATCGCATGCTCTCCCTTAAAACAAGTAACTCGTAATAAGCTATTTAGTGGTAATTTGAAGTAATAGTGTCGAATCGAAGTGCGTCTGTTTGGTAGTTATCACGTACTACGATACAGAAACAATACGCGGTGCGGAATGCAGACAGACCCTGGCAGCGATAACCACCCACTCCAACCTGGAGCCCAACCCGGACAAGCCCGTTCACAGACAACTCTGGGTCTGATATCCGACGTCCCGTGTCTGCAAAACGCCATACTGCTTGATCAGCTGCAAGAAAAGCTCGATGTGCCATGCAGCCTGGCCAAACCCGAGCAAATTGGCGAATATAGCCTGGTACTGCTGGATTGCGCTTCTCTGGACACCGGTCGGATGCAGACCATACTCCATTCGGCCAAAGACTGCCTGGCCCTCCCCAAATTCGCCCTGATCAACACGGCCCCACACAGTTCCCATGAGATACTGGTTCACTGCACTGGTGTGAATGGCATCTTCTACCTGAGTGCTGATCAAAACCAGCTGGTTATGGGTATCCGTGAAATTCTCAGAGGTGATTACTGGCTGCCGCGCCGCCTGCTTTACCAGTTTCTGGAAGGCAACCGAAGAACCCCGGCTCCCGGCGGCGCCAAAGATGTCGGCGTCAAACTGACACGCCGTGAAAAAGAGATTCTGAAGTGCATACAGGAAGGCGCAACCAACGCTGAAATATCGGCATTACTCTTTGTCAGTGAGCACACCATCAAAAGCCACCTCTACAACACCTTTAAAAAGATCGGTGTTAAAAATCGTATGGAAGCAGGCAATTGGGCAAGGACCTTTCTGTAACTGGCGAACAAAACTTTAGTCCTCAAAAGACGCGCGTATTGAACGCCAGGCAAGCCGCACCTGAGATGCCTCCAGAGGATAGCGAAAAAAGCCGTGATAATGGCCATAGGGGTTTATCAAAACCACGTTGGCACTGTGATCTACGGTATAGTCTTCATCACCGCTCCGGCCCGGTGCCTTGTTGTAGGCAATATTAAGTTCCGCGGCCAACTTTCGAATAAAGTGGGGATTACCCGTCACACCGGTAAAGGATTCATTAAAGTAGGGCACGTATTTCCCGAGCACCTCGGGTGTATCCCTCTCGGGGTCAACACTGACCATTACCACTTGCAAGTCTGCCAGCTCATCTTCCCCGAGCCCCTCAACCATGCGATTCAGATCTGCCAGAGTCGTCGGGCAGATGTCGGGGCAAAAAGTAAACCCGAAAAACATCATGGTCCACTTGCCCTTCAGGCGGCTGTTATCGAACGGCTGGCCATTGTGATCTGTGAGGGCAAAGTCACTGAAAATACGCGGCTTTTCAAATACTACCGCGCCATTATTGCGAAGTTCGTGATCACTCAACACCCTGGGTGATGTAATCTTGTGGACAAACCCGGCGACCCCGGCAAAGGCAAATAACAATACCCCTATAACCGTAAGACGAATATTGGCCTTGCGATTACCCGCTTTCATTGTTGTTCCACCTCAGTTAACAACTCGTCTTTTAACTCCTGTGCCGACAGGAAGCCATTGTGTCGATAGAGCTCTTTGTCTTCGGTACTGATGATCATGATCATCGGCAGGGCATTGGCGCTATATTTTTTTGCCAGCGCGTAATGCTCTTCCACGTCTATACGAACCGCCACATAGTTGGCCTTTATCAGAGCTGCCACTTCCGTATCGGTATAGGTTTCACGATCCATCAACTTGCAGGGCCCACACCACTCGGCATAAAAGTCCAGAAAAAGCGGCCTGTCTTCTGCGCGAGCGTAAGCCATCGCCTTGTCAAAATCATCAAACCAGTGAAGCCTTTCTTCTGCCGCCAATCCAGACAAGCTCACCAGCAGCAGTGCAGACAACAAGAACTTCACATTAGCCTCCACTGAACCTATCCACCTCTAAACATGGGCGGTACAGTTATCAAATAATGGTCAAGCAGTAGCATCACAAACAACACCATCAAATACACAATGGAGTACTTGAAGGTTTCCATACCTGCGTCATCGTGTTTGTCCCAATACAGCACCAACGCCCAATACAGGAAACCGGCACCCAGCAACAGGGCGCTGGCAAGATAAAGCCAACCACTCATTCCGGTAATAAATGGCAGCAAACTGACCAGTATCAAAATCAGCGTGTAAAACAGAATATGCAATTTGGTGTACTGCACACCATGTGTCACCGGCAACATGGGAATGCCGGCTTTGACGTATTCATCTTTACGGTGCACGGCGAGCGCCCAAAAGTGAGGCGGCGTCCAGGCAAAAATAATCAGCACCAACAACAGGCCATGACCACTGATTTCGCCAGTTACTGCCGTCCAGCCCAGCAATGGCGGGGCAGCTCCAGCCAAACCCCCAATCACAATATTCTGCGGTGTAGCACGTTTCAAAAACATGGTGTACACGACAGCATAACCCAGCAGCGACCCAAAGGTTAGCCACGCAGTAAGCGCATTGACCAACATCAGCAAAATTGCCATGCCCATCGTTCCGGTCACTGCGGCGAACAACATGGCCTGAACTGGCGCCACTCGCCCCTTTGCCACCGGTCGATTAAACGTACGCGCCATTCTCATATCGACTTGTCGATCGACTACATGATTAACCGCAGCCGCAGCGCCAGCACAAAGGGCAATACCAAGATTGCCAAACAGCAATACATTCCAGGGCACCATACCGGGCACCGCCAGCATCATACCTATGACGGTTGTCAGTATCATCAGGGCCACTACCCGCGGCTTGGTAAGCTCCAGGTAGTCGCGCCAGCCAACTCGGTCCAGTTCAACGGACAGGTCACTCATTATTTGTCTCCCGGATTTTCGCAAACCGCGCTATACATTCGGGTTGCCAGCGTTACCAGCATCAGCAATAGCAGCGCACCGCCAGCATTATGTGCTACTGCAACCGGCAAGGGGATATAAAACAGCACATTGCTAATTCCCAGCACCAGCTGAATAAATAAAGCAGCCAAAACCATCAGGGTCAGTAACCGTACTTTGCGGATATTCGACACCAGCAAAGCCGTGCACAATCCTGTCAAGTATAGCGTTACCAGCACTGCTCCGATGCGGTGAGTGTAGTGAATAGCTACCCGGGCATCATTTTCCATTAACCCGCCAAGGTAATTGGGTCCCATATGCTGCCCGAGATTGAAGCCCTGACTAAAATCCATCGGTGGCAACCAGCTGCCCTGACAGGTGGGAAAATCCGGGCACGCTATTGCAGCGTAGTTGGAGCTGGTCCAGCCACCAAGCAAGACCTGCAACAACACCAGCGCCATGCCGCCGATAACCCACGGTCTAAAACGCGCCAGCCCGACAAAGGCATCTTCGGACAACCGCCAATGCCGATTGCGCAAGCGCAAGAGCAATACCCACAACAGCGACAACACTGTAAAACCGCCCAACAAATGCGCCGTTACCACCTGCGGCCACAACTTGAGAGTAACGGTCCACATACCGAACAGACCTTGCCAAACCACGAGCAATAACAGAAACAGTGGCAGTCGAAACGGGTAACCACGCTCCATGCGGTGACGTACCGCAATAATCGCCAAAATAACAATCATCAAACCCAGGAGGGAAGCGCAGTACCTGTGGACCATCTCTGGCCATGTTTTCTCGTGGTCCACAGGCGCATGGGGAAAAGCCGCCTCTGCACGAGCAACCTCATCGGGAGTGTTGGGCCAGATTAACTGGCCATAGCAACCCGGCCAGTCCGGACATCCGAGACCTGCATCAGCCAGCCGAGTGAATGCTCCCAGAACCACTACCACGGCCGCCAAGACCACAGCCGCCAGCGCCAATCTATACCCATCAAGCGCTTTGTTCATTACAGCAACACCTTAAGGTCTTTGATAATCTCTTTGTAACTGTGCTGTGATGTGTAATACATCACCAGATAACCGCGAGAATCCAGCAAATAAATGAAGCCGGCTCGTTGTTCAGGTACTCCGGCATTATCCAGCACGCGGCCAAAGTCACCACTTTCATCGCGCAATACGGCAACACCCGGATAGTCGCGGGCCAACACTTCGGCAAAATCACTGGACGGCGCTTCGTTGCCAATATAGATACGCTCCAGACGATTGTTTCTTTTTGGCATTAATTTGTGAATCTGGCGAGCGATATAAAGCGACTGCCGACATGCATCACCACAATTTCTGTCACCAACGACCACCAGCTTCCATCTGGTATTTTCAGTCGAAGGCTGCCACGCCGACCCACCTTCGACGAGTAATCTTGCATCGGTCACAGCCATTGCCGGTTCAATCAACACACCGTTATTGCGGGTACCGAGAAAATCAAGCAACCGATTGCGTTCATCTTCGCTGGATGGAAACAACACTCTGGCTAAAACGATCACCATAACGGGCATACCCACAATCAGCCAAATTTGCCATCTCTGCGATTTTTTATCGGTCATAACGACACATCTCTGTCCGTTGCAGATGATTTTTTGATACTGGCAAACAAAACCAGTATCACCAGCGCCAGCGCCATGGCAAACCACTGAATAGCATAAGCGGTATGCTTTTGCGGCTGCACATTAATTTCGGGCCAGCCCGTCACCAGCGCACCAGCCATGCCATCCTCAAGGCGCACGGAAAAGGGTTGCAAGGTCTCGCCAAGCTCCCGGGCCAATTGACCAAAATGCAATGTCTGCACAACTTTTGGCCAGCGCTGGCCAACCTGCCATTCCTTTACGTCAGTCAATGGCTGATACACCGTGCCCGTCACTTGCACAACTTTTTCCACCGGTGGAATGTCGGGCAACTGATCACGGCGGGCGGGAGCCTGAATCCAGCCACGGTTGACCAACACCCACCCGCCACTCTTGTCATTCAGAGGTGTCAGCACGTCGTAGCCGACGTGGCCATTGTGCACCCGGTTATCGAGCAAAAAACTGCGGGCATTATCAAACTGTCCCTGCAATCTTACGTAACGGTAACGCACGTTATCCGTTGTATCCAGATTTGCCAATGACGCTGCCGGCAGCTTGCGGCGCGTTTCAATCTGTTGCAAAAGAGCGCGCTTTTCGTCTGCACGCCGCAGTTGCCAATGGCCAAGTGATAGCAAAGCCGGCAGCAATATCGCGGCAAGCACCAACAACTTTCGATTTAAGGTAAAGTGCAATATGCCAGTCACCGCTGGTTAAAAAGGGCTCTTTATATCACCCTTCAAAAATGAGACGATCGCGCACCATCCATACAATTAGACGGGCCGTGTTATGTGGATAAAAGTCGTCATCGTCACACTGCTGATAGCCGTTATTGCCAGTCTCGGCAGCGGCCTTTACTATCTTTTTACCGACCTTGGAGGCCGCAAGCGCACGCTTTATGCATTGGGTATTCGTATTACCCTTGCGGTGTTGTTGCTAGTCGCCATCGCATACGGCTTTCTGTCGGGCGAACTGACCGCGCAAGCCCCCTGGGACGGCCAATATTAAGGGCCTGTTGAGACTATACGGCCGCATGCAGACATGCGGCCAATTTCAGATCAAAGCACATACACAAATATAAACAAACACACCCAAACTACGTCAACAAAGTGCCAGTACCAGGACGATGCCTCAAAACCGAACTGGTCATCGGACTTGAAATGCCCCTTGAATGAACGCAGCAACTGGATCAGCAGCATAATGGTGCCCATGGTAACGTGAGCGCCGTGAAAGCCTGTCAGCATAAAGAACGTTGTGCCGTAAATTCCAGACTGCAAGGTAAGGCCCATATGAGTATAGGCTTCGTGATACTCTTCTACTTGCAAAAACAGAAAGGCAACGCCCAGCGCGACCGTTAATCCCAGCCACAAATTGAACTTGCCACGCTGATTATTCTTCATCGCCGAATGCGCGATGTGAACCGTCCAGCTCGAGGTTAGCAGGATTACCGTGTTCCAGAATGGCAGCCACCCCATAAACTTGCTCCAGCCGGGGAAGCCCATGTTCTCGTGCGGAGCAATGTATTTTGCCTCGTCGCCATTGATTACCTGATCGGGGGTTTGCATCAGGGGCCAGTCGGCCTTGAAACCTTCCCAAAGCAGATCACTACCTACCTTGTCTCCCTCGCCACCCAGCCAGGGCACAGCCATGTTGCGGACATAAAAGAGCGCCAGGAAAAAGGCAAAAAAGAACATAACCTCTGAAAAGATAAACCAGGTTATGCCCCATACATAAGAACGTTTCAACTGGTCGTTGGGCAAACCCTGCAGATTCTCCCGAATTACTGTGCTAAACCAGTTGAATAACACACTGGCAAAGAACAGCAGACCAGCGCTAAAAATCAGCACGCCATCCAACCCCAGAAAAGGGGTGCCATTGAGCCAGTGGGCGGCCCCGAACACTGTGGTAATTAACCCGATGCTGGCAAACAGCGGAAGCCTGCTGGATTCGGGTACGTAGTAGGTACTATCACTTGCCATTATTAATTCTCCGCATCCTTATATCTGGTTATCGCGGTTTTCCTTTCCCGTTGCCGCGACCGGCACCGAAGCGGTGATGTCAAACAACGTATAGGAAAGGGTGATGGTGTTAACTTGTTCGGGAATGTCCTGATCAATGATAAATGTCATTGGTAATTCAGCAGACTCTCCCGCTGTCAGCGGCTGATTGTTAAAGCAAAAACATTCCACTTTGTGAAAATACTCCGCAGCCTTATATGGCACCATGCTCGGCACCGCCTGGCCAACCATGTCCTGTCCGGTACCGTTGTGCGCAAAAAAACGTATCAACTTGCGTTCTCCGGGGTGTACGCGGACCTCCTGGTCAATTGGGCGAAATTCCCACGGCATAGCTTCATTGTTGATGGCCAGAAATTGCACTTTGATAGTGCGACTGGTGTCAACCTTTACCTCAACCGCCTCATAGGGCCCGCGGGTTTTACCGTTCAGACCCGTCACTTCGCAGAACACATTGTACAAAGGCGGCATGACAAACACGCCGAAGCAGAACATGCCAACCGTCAACGCCAGCAGCTTGAGCACTATGCGATTGTACGATTTGTCAGACATTGCTCTGCTATTGCCCCCTTACTTGACTTCCGGCGGCGTGGTAAACGTGTGGTAGGGCGGTGGAGACGGCAACGTCCACTCCAACCCTTCCGCACCTTCCCAGGTTTTCTCTTCGCTTACTCGCTTGCCAGACTTCAGCGCTTTGAGAATGATCACCAAAAACAGTATCTGTGAGGCACCATATAGAAACGCGCCACAGCTGGAAAGCATGTTGTAGTCGGCAAACTGAAGTGCATAGTCTGGAATCCTGCGCGGCATACCTGACAGCCCGACAAAGTGTTGCGGGAAAAAGGTCAGGTTAAAGCCGATAAAAGATGTCCAGAAATGCACCTTGGCCAGGTTTTCGTCATACATGCGCCCGGTCCACTTGGGTAGCCAGTAATAAACTGCCGCCGACATGCTGAAGATAGCGCCCGCTACCATCACATAATGGAAGTGCGCCACAACAAAATAGGTATCGTGATACTGAAAGTTTGCCGGAGCAATCGACAACATTACGCCGGAAAAGCCACCGATGGTAAACAATATCAGGAACGCGATAGCAAACAGCATCGGCGTTTCAAAACTGATAGAGCCCTTGAACATCGTAGCGATCCAGTTAAATACCTTCACCCCCGTAGGCACAGCAATCAACAGGGTCGCATACATAAAGAACAGTTCACCGGCAATGGGCATACCCACGGTAAACATATGGTGCGCCCACACCATGAACGACAAAATGGCAATGGACGCCGTGGCATATACCATCGAGCTGTAGCCAAACAACGGCTTGCGCGAAAAGGTGGGAATAATCTGCGATATAACGCCAAATGCCGGCAGAATGATGATGTATACCTCGGGGTGGCCGAAGAACCAGAACACGTGCTGGAACAGTACCGGATCACCACCGCCTGCGGCGTCAAAGAAGCTGGTGCCAAAGTGAATGTCCATCAACATCATGGTTACAGCACCGGCCAGTACCGGCATAACAGCCACCAGCAGGAAGGCTGTAATCAACCAGGTCCAGACGAACATGGGCATCTTCATCAATGTCATGCCAGGCGCACGCATATTGAGCACAGTAGCAATGATGTTGATAGACCCCATAATCGACGACGCACCCATAACGTGAACCGCGAAAATAAAGAAGGTAACGCTTGGCGGCGCGTAACTGGTGGACAGCGGCGCATAGAATGTCCAGCCGAAATTGGGGCCACCACCTTCCATAAACAGCGTGGATGCCAGCATGGTGAACGCAAACGGCAGCAGCCAGAACGACCAGTTATTCATACGTGGCAAAGCCATATCAGGCGCACCAATCATCATCGGAATCAACCAGTTTGCCAGACCTACAAAGGCGGGCATGATGGCGCCAAACACCATCACCAGGCCATGCATGGTCGTCATCTGGTTAAAGAACTCGGGTTCAACCAGTTGCAAACCCGGCTGGAATAATTCGGCGCGAATAACCATCGCAAATGCGCCGCCCAGCAGGAACATTGCAAAACTCAACCAGAGGTAGAGTGAACCAATATCTTTGTGGTTTGTGGTATACAGCCAGCGGCGAATACCTTTAGCGGGACCGTGTGCCATCGCCTATATCCTCCTATTCGCCTTTTTTGAATTTGTAAACTTTGACCGGTTGCACAATATCGCCGGTTGAATTACCCCAGGCGTTGCGCTCGTAGGTAATAACTGCAGCCAGATCCACATCCGACAACTGTCCGCCAAACGCTTGCATGGCGGTGTCTTTTTTGCCGTTTACTACGATATTGATGTGGTCGTTGATCTCACCCAGCGCAATTTTGCTACCTTTCAGTGCCGGGAATGCACCCTTAACACCTTCACCGTTGGCCATGTGACAAGAAGCGCAAGACTGGTTATATACCTGCTCACCGCGCGTCATCAGTTCATCCAGTGCAAACACCTTTTTGGTCAGCTCACGCAGTGCCGCTTGATCAGCTTTTTTGCCAGCCAGCCATTCATCGTATTCCTGTTGCGGCAACGCCCGCACTACCACTGGCATAAAACCGTGGTCCTTGCCGCACAATTCAGCGCACTGGCCGCGGTATATGCCCGGTTTTTCAATATAGGCCCAGGTATCGTTAACGAAGCCCGGTATCGCATCACGCTTCACACCGAGATCGGGTACCCACCACGAATGAATCACATCATTGGCCGTAATCAGGAAACGAATCTTCTTGCCAACCGGAACAACCAGTGGCTCTGTAACCTCCAGCAGGTAGTATTCGCCCTTGTCCGTACGATTGGATATCTCATCACGGGTGGTTGCGAGCTCACTCATGTAACCGAGGTCTTCACCGATATAGTCATAGCGCCATTTCCACTGGTAGCCGGTGATCTTGATATCCATTTCAGACTCTTCGGTGTCATACATCTGGAGCAAGGCATTAGTGGCGGGAATGGCCATAATCACCAAAATGATAAGCGGAATCACCGTCCAGGTAATTTCCACTTTGGTGCTTTCATGAAAGG
The DNA here is from genome assembly GCA_050289385.1 of Porticoccaceae bacterium. GTDB lineage: Bacteria > Pseudomonadota > Gammaproteobacteria > Pseudomonadales > Porticoccaceae > JBNKFQ01. Next base: position 43,188 of record JBNKFQ010000286.1, read on the forward strand.
TGGCGGCAACCGCCCCCTGTGATTTGCGATATTTGATCAAGCTGTAGATAAGTGCTGAAAACACCACGACGCCGATACCGACACAGATCCAGAACATCATCATATGGATGTCGTGAGCCGTGTGACTGACCGGAGTTACGCCATATGGCATATTCTCTGCCGAGCGGCCGGTGTCCTCTGCATTGGCACCTGTTGCGTGCGCCAAAGGCAGAAACACAGAACCCAACAACAGCGCATACAGCCGCTTTGCTCTTTCGAACATTGCCCGTTTTCTCCTGTTGTGTTGCCTTTTATCGTTGTTCTGCACTGCCGGAAATACCCCTTTCTCGTATTGTTACATTCTGCGAGATCGTGTTTGATATCGCGTTTTTTGGCCACACCATCCTGACCATATCACCCTGTTTCTAGCTCCTTAATCAAGATGGTACGGCGGTGTAACCAATTGTATCCAACGGGAATGCACACCTGGCAGTTATCAGATGTGGCGGGAGTATCAAAAACACGAGTGTTCAAGTCAACCAAAAAGGGCATTTTTTTTGCATCAAGTGCATTTTATCAACAGATATTGTCGTTTTTGGCCAGTTTCAAAGCTGGCTGTTGGCAGGTGTATAGGTGAAAATCCCGTTGCCCTGATTAACAATCGTACCAATACGGCCAAATTCTGATGCCTTCCGAATCGGTTAACCGACAAATTCTTGCCATCGCCTGGCCAATGATCCTCGCTGGCGCCAGTGGGCCGCTGCTCGGCATAGTGGACACTGCCATTCTGGGTCACCTCAAAACCGGCAATCACTTGAGCGCGGTAGCTGTTGGCAGCAGCGGGCTGATGATGCTGTTCTGGTTACTCTCCTTTTTGCGGATGGGAGCTACCGGACTAACCGCGCGCAGTGTCGGCGCCAACAACCATCAACACAATTGCGAGTTATTGTGGCAGTCACTGGCTCTGGCTACTATTTTGGGATTCATTCTGATTCTGCTGCAGTGGCCGATTTTGAAGCTGGTTCTTTGGGCGCTTGGGCCGGATCCAACTATTTACGATGCTGTTCTCAGCTATTGTCAGATCCGTATCCATGCCTCACCTGCCACATTGTGTACCTACGCTGCGATTGGCTGGCTACTGGGCCTGCAACGTGCCAGACAAACCTTGCTGGTAGTGGCCGTAACCAACGCGTTAAATATCGGCCTCGACTTTCTTTTTATCATCGGACTGCAAATGAACAGTGAAGGCGCTGCCTGGGCGACATTGGTGTCAGAATACATCGGCCTGGGGTTAGCGCTTTTGATGGTGCGTCGTGCACTTTTTGCAATAGGCAGCTCCATAGATTGGCGTCGGTTACTCAAACTGCGCTTATATCGTGAACTGCTTGCCGTGAATCGGGATCTGTTTTTGCGAACAGCTTGCCTGGTGTTTACCTTTACCTTTTTTACCGCACAGGGAGCCCGTTTGGGCAATGAAACGGTTGCAGCAAACGCTATTTTGATGCAGCTGGTATTATTGTTGTCTTATGGACTGGACGGTTTTGCTCATGCGGCAGAAAGCCTGACTGGCCACGCAATTGGATCTGGTAACAAGAAGCGTTTTTACGCTGTTTGCCGAACCACAACACTGTGGGGCGCTGGCATTGCCGCCATCACCGCGGCATGCTATCTCTTGTTTCAACCCCAAATTGTGACCTTGTTTACAAATTTGCCTGCAATCACTGAACTGACTTACCGCTATTACCCGTGGCTTGTCGCTTTGCCCCTCATTGCTACCTGGTGTTTCTCTCTGGACGGCATGTTGCTGGGAGCAGGGCACACGAATGCTATGCGCAACACTATGTTTGCGGCTACTTTTTTGTGCTTCCTGCCAGCGTGGTGGTTGTCGCGCCAGCTCGGCAATCATGGCCTCTGGCTGGCATTTACCCTATTTATGGGCAGTCGCAGCCTATTGATGGGAGGTGTGTTTTATTGGCTTTTTCGACGCGATGAATTGACTGTGCTATCTGATCGCCAACGTCTGATTTGAACCCCGTTGTTGTTGTTTAACTTTTGGTAGAGCATAATTCCCGGTTGATTGCCAGTAAAGACTAACGACCTGCCACAACAAACATGGTCACGATTAGCCCTCTGTTTACTTGGTTTTTTACTTAACGTTGTCTAGCTTTGCTTTATATGAATATGAATCTACTCCGCGATACCATAGATACCGCCAAAGCGCACGAACTCGCAACTTCCCAGCTTTCGCGCTTGCTTGAGAAGCGAATCGCCACGCTGCATCCGGCGATCAGATTACCTTCAGAAAATGCGGTCGCGGCTCTGCTTAATTTTATTATCCGGTATATCGAACATGTACCCGAGTTTATGGAAGCGGTGACAAATATTGCCGAAGAAGCGGGCATTACCGAATACACCACTCCGGTAATCAACATCGCCAATGACTTTTTTTTGCACCCTCCGGAAGTCGTTGAGGGAGTAGAAGGGCTGGTGGCTCTGATGGACGAAGCCTACCTGGCACATCGACTAATTGAAGAGATCAATGATCGTTACATGACACATTTTGGCGAACCACTGGTGCCAATGGATATGACCCGTTCCAACCTGATTATTCATCATCTGATTGGAGAGTCGTTTGCCAACCAGCTAGACGATGCCGTGCACGCCACTGTTGATCAAATGGAAGAACAGGCGCCACCGCAACAAAGCCCCGATTTTAAACGCTATACTGATAAACGCGAACGCGACGGCCTGACACAGGCATTAACACGCTGGCCCTGTCTGGTTGATAGTCTGTCAATCAACCTGTCTCTGGGTGAGCCCAGCACTACCCTTTCTGTACCTTAGTGTAATGTCTGGGCTCTATGTCCGGCAACTTTACTATTTGAATCTCTGCCTGCTTCTCTTGCCGCGTTCTGTTTACACGAGTGTCGAGTTCTCGCGGCTGTGGCTGAAAGCGAATTTCTTCGCTGAAACCACAAGCAACACACTCACGATAATTGGCTTCTCCCTCACGGTAAGCCGTAATTTTATCCATCGCGGCGCACCGCGGACACACTGCACCGGCTATAAAACGTCGTTTGCTTGAAAACATTACTGTGACCATTTAATACTCGCGTCACCCGATTATAAGCCTGTTGCCATCACTTTGGGGCACTCTCATTGTCCAACCAACCGGGAACAGACAGTCACATATTATCTTGCCTTTTGCATACAGCGGTTCTAAACCTTATTCGGGACGTTGTTGTGCCTGCTTACCTAACTTATTGATTTTGCATGGTTTTTGCCATGAGCTGTTGTCAGGGAATACACCACTAACCAAGGAGGAGAACATGAACAGTCAACAGATCAAGTCCACCCATTCACTAAATTTTTTGAGCATCCGATTGATAGCGGCAATCACGCTTTGCTCGATCGGCCTCACATATGGCACTTTGCCGTTGCAGGCAGAGGAAGAGGAGAAAGAAGAGGGAAAAAATGAAACGATTGAAGAGATCATTACCATAGGTAGCCGCGATATTGAAGGCCGCACCGTCCTGGAATCCCCAGTACCCGCTGATATTCTGAGCGAAGAAGCAATCGATACTACCGGGGCAACAGAAACCGGTCGCGCTATTCAGGCGCTGGCACCATCATTCAACTTTTCCAGCTCAACCATAAGCGACGGCACCGACGCCCTGCGCCCTGCCACCTTGCGGGGTTTGGGTCCCGATCAGACTCTGGTGCTGATCAATGGCAAACGACGGCATAACAGCGCACTGATTCACGTCAATACATCAGTCGGTCGAGGTACAGCGGGGGTTGACTTGAATGCCATTCCCGCCAGTGCCCTCAGGCGCATCGAGGTATTACGCGATGGCGCCGCCGCGCAATATGGTTCTGATGCCATTGCCGGTGTTATCAACCTGGTGCTGAAAGACAATTATCAAGGTGGCTCGATATCCAGTTCGTATGGACAAACCGATGAAGGCGATGGTGAAACCAAAGTGATCAACGCCAATCAGGGTTGGGGATCCGAACGCGGCTTTATCAATATTACGGGGGAGTGGCGTGATCGGGGCGACACCAATCGCGCTGGCCTGGATGGTAGCCGCCAATACCCCCTGCAAGCGGATGGCAGTTTTGACCCGCGGGAGTTTACCTTCAATCGCCGCAGTTTTCGCATTGGCGATGCCGAATCCCGCCAGTATGCCTTTACCATCAATAGTGGCTGGGACATTACTGACGATACAGAGTTGTACGGTTTTGTTACCTGGTCGGATCGCGACAATACATCGGGAGGTTTTTACAGAACGGCTGATGACAATCGAAACCCGCCCGGGTCCGAATATCCGGACGGTTTTTTACCATTAATTAATACCGCTATTGAAGACATGTCTCTCAACGGTGGAATAAGGCAGGAACTGGCCAACGGCTGGAGCATGGATGCCAGCCTGGGTTATTCCAGAAACACCTTCGATTTTTTTATCTCCAACTCGCACAACGCTTCGGCAGTTACTGCTCTGGGTTCAAGCGCCAGTTCGGCATTTGCCGGTGGATTGGAAATGGGTCTGTTTACCGCCAACCTTGATTTGACCAAACCGATGGACTGGGGATTGCTAGCACTCGGTGCCGAATTTCGCAGCGACGATTACGAACTCAAACCCGGTGAAGAATTATCCTGGCAAGATTACGATGGTCTTGGTGGTGCACCTGGTGGCATTCAGGTATTCCCGGGATTTCGACCGGAAAATACGGTAAATGAAAGCCGCAGCGCAAGATCTTTGTACGCTGACGTCGAGTATAACGTCACCGAAAAATTTATGGTAACAGGCGCGTTACGCTACGAAGATTATAACGATTTTGGCAATACCACTACCGGTAAAACATCATTCCGCTGGAACGTTAACGACACGGTCATGTTACGAGGCGCAATCAGTACCGGTTTTCGTGCGCCGTCAATGCAACAAGCCTTCTTTAACAGCGTTAGCACGCAATTTGTCTTCGATCCGGTAACCATGGAACAATTGCCCGTAGAAGTTGGTACATTCCGAAACGACAGCCCCGTTATTCAAGCATTGGGGGTGCCAGGGTTAAAAGAGGAAGAGTCAACTAATTACAGCCTGGGAATGGTTTTACTACCTCATCCGGACTGGAATATAACGCTCGACTTTTATCGCATTGACATTGACGACCGTATTGTTGTCAGTGGACGTCTCGAAAAAGGTATTGATAGCAGCCTGGATGACCTTCTGGATTTGGCAGGTGCTGGTAGCGCACAATTTTTCCTCAATGCTGCCGATACCGAAACCGAAGGCGTCGACTTGGTGGTCAACTACGATGTGCCAATGAAGAATGAAAACAACTTGCGTTTTTCACTGGCTGGCAATCACACCAATACGAATGTTACCAGTGTATTTGCGCCCACCAGTCTGGCGACAATTCCGGGCATAGAAAATCTGATTTTTACCGAGCAGGACCGGTCCATCCTGGAAGAATGGCAACCAAAAAATCGTGTCAATTTCACCACCAACTGGAGCCGCGGCCCACTTGGTGCCGTACTGGCATTAAATTATTACGGCGAATACACCGTGCTCGATGGTGCCAGACAAACATTCGGCGGCAAAACCCTAACTGACCTGCAAGTCAATTATGATGTTTCGGATGATCTTACCGTCACATTGGGTGGCATCAACATTTTTGATGAAACCCCGGATGAAAACAAGGTAGGTCAAACTCGCAGCAGCCCGCAAGGTGGCCTTGTTGACCCGGTAACCAATCAATTTGTTGTGGACTCCCCCGGAGTATTTGTTTTCTCTCGCCGTGCCGCTCCATTTGGTTTTAACGGTGCATATTACTACCTGAGGGTAAATTACAATTTTTAGTAAACGGCTTTTTACAGGCGCCTTCGGGCGCCTTTTTTATGTTTATCAGGTATTATTCGCCGTTTGATTGCTTGCGCTGGACGGGAGTTCTTGATGACTAATATTCGCAGTTGGCAGGGCAAAAGCCCACAATCCGGTGAACGTGTATATATTGACCAGGCAGCCACTGTAATTGGGGATGTTGTACTGGGCAATGACTGTTCAGTCTGGCCCGGCACGGTAATCCGTGGCGACATGCACCGTATTCGCATTGGCAGCCGTACCAGTATTCAGGACAATTCGGTGTTGCATATCACCCACGCCAGTGACTACAACCCTGAAGGCTGGCCGCTCACCATAGGCAATGATGTGACTGTTGGCCACAGCGCCGTACTGCATGGCTGCACAGTCGGCAACCGGGTGTTAATCGGCATCGGCGCGATTGTAATGGATGGAGCCGTAGTCGAAGATGAGGTGATCGTGGGTGCCGGCTGTATGGTGCCACCCGGCAAAACACTGGTCAGCGGATATGTTTATGTCGGCAACCCGGCGAAACAGTTACGCCCACTATCTGATAAAGAGCGCGCCTTTTTCGAGTACACGGCCGCCAATTATGTGAAATTAAAAAACACTTATCTGGAGGAGGGGACTTCGAACGCTTGATTTTACCCCTGTTTCTCTGTTTATAATCTCCAGCACAATCAACCACTTTGTTTCAGGGAGGAAACAATGCGCCATATCACGTTTATTATCATCTGTATTGCCTTTACCGGGATTTTTGCTACTCACAGTGCCTATGCTGATCGTGCCACAGCCAAACAGTGTGCGAAATGGGAAAAATCCCTGACCAAAGTGAATAAAAAGCTCAGAGCCGGTTACTCTGTAGAACAGGGAAACAAATTGCGCGAAAAGCGTCGAAAACTGGAGAGTAAATTATTTAAAAAATGCCATTAGGTCAAATGGTCGTTCTCAATAACCCGGCTAAATCATTTGAACCAGGGCCTGTTAACAATAATTGGATTATCGCTGTTGTGTCTAAACATTCGCCAATCGAGGCACAAGGAGAGCGGTTTGGTACTTCCTTTGAATAAAAAAGCAAATGAGCGACCAGAAAGGTAGTGTTCAGAATTCTAAAATTTATGAGTTCTCTCAAAAATATAACGCCGAAAGCGGCCAAACGCTTTTTGCGGCTGCCTTTTCTTGTTATGCGCACACTCAGCGCGCTTAGTTTTCAGTAATTTCATAATGTCTTTTTGCTCTGGCCGATGCGACTGCCCAGTGAGAGCCTGCTGTACGCTGCTGGTGATACTCAAATGCCTTTTTGTCTTTGAACTTTTCAAAAACGTTGAATCGATTTCTATTCTCTTTATCTCGCGAGACTTGAAATTGAATGCAGCCAGACTCAGCATTTGTGCTTTCAATGTGTTTTGGCAGTGCCGCAATCACAGCCTCTAAATCCTGATCAGGGACTACGATATATCCACGTAAAGTAACGATCCCAATGCTCCTCCTTTTCGGCTTTTGGCTCATAACGCCTTGCTCTGCCGACGCTTTTGCATTCGGTTGGAGTTATTTATTATGGCTTATTTTCTCTAAATATTCTTTTTTATTATATAATTTTAATTTTATGGTTCCATTCGTCGAAATTTTTGAATATTGATCGGTATAAGAGGTCGATGGAACTACGACCGAGCCCCCACCTGTTGAATAAGCATACCCATCTCTAACTGTATCGAGATAGATTGGCTTTCCATAGCTGTTTGCATTTGAGTATATAATTATGTATTTTTCATTACTGTTTAATTCAATTATATTTCCCCAAGTTTCACCTTCAAATGACGCAAACAAATATCCCTTCCTTAAATTTAGATTATCAATATCTCTTACAATATTAAATGTTTCGTCCAGCGTAATCATTTTTGGCAAAAACACTTGCGACGTAGGAACCCAGTCTCCATCAAGATAAGTAATTATTTCTAAATAATTGTTGTCCTTGTTTTTCATTTCCAAAGACAAATAAAAGCTTTTCCCCTCTTTAAAAGAATATACATTACCGAGGTGCATTTTGGTTTTGTTTGTATATCCATAATCAGCTCTGTCGTAGTTAAACTCTCTCATGCTGGCGCAGCAGCTTTCTATAGAGTTGAGCTCGTCAATAGAGACTCTTACTGGTGACGCACATGAGGAGCATAAGACTAACAAAGATAAGCAAGTAATAAATTTCACTTAAATCTCCGATTGTATATTAGCCATACCACCTGTGTAATTTGCGCCCTGAAGCGCAACGTAAGGTCAAATTGACACACTTGTTAAACGATTACACACTTCATTTTGTAACCTCCAGTAATTTCGAAACCATTTTCTTCGTAGAACGCAACCGTTCTTTCAAACTCAGGAACCGGAGGAGTACACAACTCTAGCCTGACCCAATTCTTAATTTTTGCAAATTCCACTATTTTCCGAAGTAACTCTTTGCCCACTGACTTTGACCTATATTCAGGTAAAATGTAAAACTCCTGAATAATTCCAAACGTTCCCTCTGCATACAAAGAATGACTTTCACACAACGCGCCAAAACCGATGACTTGATTACCATCAAATGCTGCCAAGACAGAATATCGTCCACTGCTTAAGAACTCATCGCAAAGCTTCTCTGCCAGGGGACTGTCGACATCAAAGTGTTTAATACCCGTTCTTTCAATAATCTCGTTTGTAAGACAAACCGCTAGCTTAGCGATTTCTTTAGATTCATTTATATTAACTTCCCTATATTCCACAGAACTCTGACTCCATTGATCGCTTAACGAGGCCGTAGAAAAACTCCAGCCTCCCTAAAATTTCATTTATAAGCGCGCTTCTACGTGAATAAACCAGCTTCTTCGAAGAAAAACCACCAAAATTTTCATGTAGCAACGCAATTTTCAAGCTGTATTGTTGCCAGATTTCAGGCTCTTTAGTTTTTCTACAGCCTCAACACCGAAATCATCCGCTTGTTGCGTGGATTGGTTTGTTAAATTCTCTCCGTGCAACTACGGAATATATGTGCCAATCGTGCTGGTTGCCACCGGGTGCCGTTCCGGACTTGCGGTGCTCGTAAAACGAAACGATCTCGAATGATTCCAGCCACTTCCTCACAATTTGCTCTGTCGCGACCAACACCTCCGGCCAAAAGGCGTCTCGGTTATAATCGTCACCTGCCATGGTGTCCTCCGGACCTAAGAAAGACCCCACAAAAATGCCACCCGGAACTAAAGCCGAGCAAATTTTATCCCAAACTTCAGCGAATTCGCTTTGGGGACAAAAAAACAGACTAGCGTCAGCGACTATTAGAGAAACGCCAGGATAATCAAATGTACTAAAACTACTCTGTGATAGTGTAACGCTATTATCGCCACGAAATCGTTCCTCGCATCTCGCAATAGCTTCGGGCTCAATATCAAACGCGTGTACCGTGAACCCATTGTCTCTCAAGAAAGCGATATCGCTTCCCGCTCCGCACCCGCAATCGATAGCAGTCCGGAGACCGTCAACGAGCGAGACACCTAGTTTAAGATCATCGCGAGTGCCCCTAAATTCTGTGGCGTCAAAGTATTTTGAAATCTCTTCTGATGGCATGGAGCCGACCCTGAATTTAACGCCCGGCTGTGGGCCGGGTTTGTTGTGGCCTAGCCACGGAAAGGCCGTCCCAGCCCCGAAGGGCGACAACAGCCGCTTGTTATATTTTAGTACCACTTTAACCCTTTATAGGGTTTGGATTTCAATTCTTTCAGCCTTGTTTCAAGACTGCCGACATGAATTTCTAACTTGTGCCCATCAGGATCAAGAATATAGAGTGAATCTCCTTCACTTGTATTTTGCTTCCAAGTTACCACACCAGATGAAAGCAGTTGGGAGCAATAGGCTTTGAAGTTGTTTTCGTCCACGGAGAAAGAAATATGACTGTAGTCTTGTGCAGGCGATACATTATCTGTTGATAAGCATACCCATAAGTCACCAACAGATAAATATGCACCGGAATCCCATTTTACCTCGGGCTTCATTCCCAGCAACGAAACATAGAAATCGAATGATTTTGTTAAGTTACTTACTGCAATAGTGATGTGGTTTAATCTCTTTAGCACGTTTTCTCCCAGAAAATATAACGCTTTTGTAAAATGTGCGACGTCAGGAGCGTGATCTTCATCCGATAAAACGGACACGTTGTTAGGCATTGGCCACCTTTAAGTTTGGCCACAACTCCAGCCAGCGCTTGCTTTCTATTCGGTGATTGAAATCTATGGGCTTAACCCGGTCTGGATTGATGGTTATGGTGTTTCCAAATAGGGCCTCAATACCGAATGGAGCTACAAGCTCCACTTGTCCAGAACTAGACAGTTTAGCACCGATTGCTGTTTCTAACTCCACCCAATGGCGCATGGCATGACTTGTAGATGTGTAAGGCTCATCATTATTACGATAATGCATGCGAGCCTGATTTTTTTATGATTAAAAAGGACACCTTTGATTGAGACGGGAAACATTCTCTGGCTACCACCGCCGCCAGCAGGGGTTGGAGCACGCAGTGCGGAAATCTCTCTGGCGGGCTTTGTTACGCATTATCTTCAATTCCTGTTTTTTTGCCGTCAAGGCTCACCATATTTTTCTCAACCCAATAATCTTTTATACCATCTCTGCCACGATTGTCTGCCCATTTAACAAGAGTATCGCGCTCACCTATGAAGTCATAATACGGGACCGCAAAACCACATGAGGTTTGAACGAGATCAACACTAAGGTCGAATATTTGCCTTGCGCCAGTATACGCAGGAAAATGTTCTAATAATTTGTTCCACTTTTCGTTGTTAGAGTAAATAACTTCCGCCCTACCATAAACGCGTAAGATAAGCGGCTGTTTGTCAAAAGAGCAAAACATGACAGTCATTCTAGAGTTCTCCAGGACATGAGCTGCTGTTTCATTTCCGCTGCCAGTCAAATTGAGCCAAATCAACCGGCGACTATCGAGTATTCTCAGGCTATCCATTCCTTTGGGAGAGACGTTCACATACCCATCTGCACCCGCTGAACCAACAAAATAGAGATGTTGACTCTCAATGAATTCTTTGTGATCTGAATGCAATTCTTCAAATTTCCTGGCCACTGAATTACCTCTTATGCATAATCAACTGGCACCACTTTCGTGGACACTTTTTGGTTATTCATGCGCATAGTTTTTCATACTATTCCGGTGATTGGTATCCTATACCCGAATGAAGTCGCTCCCTGTTATAAATCTCCGTGTACTCAATAATGTGAGCAGCACCCCCGTGAAATGAGCCGCATGGAAATAGAAGCCTTTCTGACACAGTCAGCAGCCCTCAACGCGGTTGCTTTTCTCTACAACAAATTCCTCGATCAACCAATGGGGGATATCGGGCAGTTTTCGAAATCAACGAAACAACAAAGACTGCCGTGGTATTGACGCCGAACGGGATTCAATTACTACTCGACCAGTTAAGTGGCGCCCGGGAATTGATGGCTTCACTGCTGTATCGTTCGGGGCTTCGCCGTATTGAATTGTTGCGCCTGCGTTTGAAAGATGTTGATTTCGATCATCTACAGCTTCGTATCTGGATTGGAAAAGGGGCGAAACATCGTCTAACCACGTTAACTGAAGAGCTGGTTGAACCCCTCAAGCACCACATGGCATTAGTGGTGACTCAGCTGGAGCAGGACAGGCTTTGTGCGGGGTTTGGCGGTGCATGGATGCCCGGTGCGTTATCCCGGAAATACCGCAATGGCGCGATGGAGGCCTGTTGGCAGTATCTTTTTCCAGCGTCGAACTTGAATTATGAGCCGGGCGGGGATAGGGAAACAGGTGACGAGCCATAGGCTACGTCACTCATTTGCAACACATTTGCTGCAGTCGGGTGCGGATACAAGAACGGTTCAACAGCAGCTTTGCCACACCAATGTATAGACCACCGAGATTTACACCCATGTCCTGAAGCAGGGTGCGTTTTGCGCGAAAAGTCCCTTGGGCAATGTTTTGAACTGATTTGATAATCACGACTTGGCGCAAGCCTAGCGGTTGCAAACCGGAATCCAGGCAACTACGATAGTTAGCACTCTTTCTACATCAATTTTATCCACCAAAAGATTTCAGCCGAGGAACAACCCTGTGAAATGGCTTAAGAACCCTGCCCGTTTTTTTGTATTGGCAACAACGCTTTTTGCGTCCTGTTATGCTGCCGCCGAATGGTCACTGGACAACGACCACTCGCGGTTGAGTTTTGTAACAACCAAAGCCGGTAACACCGCTGAAGCACACCGTTTTACCGCGCTATCAGGCACGGTAGACAGCCATGGCGCAGCCCAAATTGATATAGCACTCGCCAGCGTCAATACCATGATCGATATTCGTAACGATCGCATGAAGTCCATGCTTTTCGAGACAGACCTGTTCCCTAAAGCCCAAATCAAGGCCAATGTCGACGTTGCTGCAATCGAAAATATGGCTGTTGGCAGCACTAAAACCGAAACACTCAACGCCACCCTGGATCTGCATGGCCAAAGCCAGGCACTGACACTGGAGGTTGTGGTTGCCAAATTGAGTAAAACCAGCCTTATGATCACCAGCCTGAAACCGGTGATTGTCAGCGCCAGTGACTACGCATTGGCAGAAGGCGTGGAAAAACTTCGCACTGTTGCCAGGCTACCCAGCATTAGCAATGCTGTGCCGGTTAGCTTTGTGTTGATGTATCACAAAAAATAAATACTTCCAACGCCGGACGCTTCGGGACAACCTGCTTTCGGCGTCCGGCGCTGCCAAAACATTTTCCATCCTGTGGCAATTGACAACACCCTGCCAGAGATTGACTCTCAGTAAGTGATCTTCTGCTATATCCACGGGTATTTTTAGGACTGCCTGCTTCTATAATTGACCAACTGTCCACAAAAATTGATTTGGGGGGACTCGCGGCTAACTATGATTATTGTCAGGACACGTGATAAAGCGGGCAATATCAATGAACAAACTGGTTCTGTTGTTGACTTCCGGATTGCTCTCTCTATCACTTTTCTGCGCCGCCAATGATGCCAGTAAAGTTCGCTTGGCAATTGGTGCTGGTGTTATAGATTTGGAGCGAAACACACAAAGTACCGCCGTATCATTGATGATCGAGAGCAGGCCCCTGGAACCTTTCTGTAAAGTTCGCCCGGTGTTACTTGCAATTTCCAGCAATGACAACAGCTACTATGGTGGCTTCGGTCTACTCAAAGAGTTGCCTCTATCAGGCCGCTGGCACCTTGGTTTAGGAATTGCCGCAGGTGGCTACAAGCAGGGCAAACGCAATAGGGACCTGGGATATGATCTGGAGTTTCATTCCCGCATCGCCCTAAATTACAAACTTAACTCTCAAAACCTTATTCGCGCCGAGCTTGGCCACCTCTCCAACGCCTTTCTGGGCGATATCAATCCGGGAACAGAGCTGATTACATTGAATTGGGTGGTGGCACTCAACCCGAACTAACCAGGTCCTTGCGAAGGTCCTGAATTATGCCCTCTGTTGTTGGCTTGACTCCTCTCCAAATGGCAAATGATTCCGCCGCCTGTTCCACCAGCATACCCAAACCATCTGCAACCAGAGTGGATCCCCGGTTCTTTGCCCACTGCATGAATACCGTGGGCTCGGCACCGTACATCATGTCGTAACAGCACGCTGCCGGTGCGAGCACATTATCTGGCAGAGGCGGAAGGTCACCGGCCAGACTGGCACTGGTGCCATTGATCACCAGATCAAATTGCCCGCTCAGTTGATCAAAGCCAACGCCCTCAACGCTGCCTGACGTGGCAAAGTCCGCCGCCAGCTGTTCTGCTTTCTCTACGGTTCGATTGGCAATAACCAACTGTGCCGGGCGTTCCAGCAAAGGCGGTTCCAGAACACCCCGCACTGCACCACCGGCACCCAGCACTAACACCCTTTTGCCGGCTATTTGCCAACCGTGGTTGTGAGTAATGTCGCGCACCAGACCGACGCCGTCGGTCGTATCCCCAAGTACACCACCATTATC
>JBNKFQ010000287.1:0-34554 GCA_050289385.1 Porticoccaceae bacterium
ACTCGGCTGGTGTAGTAACGGTTAGTGGCCTGCCTGAAGCGTGGTCCTTTGAAGTTAACGCAGCACCGTTTACCGCTATCGAAATTGAGGGTGCGAGTTCGGATACCTTTAAACTGGGAACATTCTCCTTTACCCAGAGTATTCCGGGTGAGCCGATTGATTTGCAGTATGGAATAACCGGTGCGGATTCTGATGGCGACACAATCACCAGCACTATAGACATTCACATTGATACCGAAAGCAATATTCCGGTGTTGCTGGTTGGCAGCAATGTGGACAATGATACGCAATCCAATGAGCCATTGGTGGTGGGTGACCAGACCATGATCGTTGGGCAGTTGGGTAATGACCTCTTGATCGGTGATATTGGCGGATCTTCCAGTAGTCCGCAGACGCAAGACTATAATATAGCTCTGGTGCTGGATGTGTCGGGCAGCATGGCGGGTGAGCTGGCTGACCTGAAGGCATCTGTTATCAGTTTTATCAATGACTTGTCGACCTACACCTCTGGTGATGTCAAGGTCCATATTGTTTCGTTTAGCAACAATATTGAGGATACAGCTACCTTCACTGTTACACAGGGTTCCGGTAAGCAGGATGCCATTGATTTTGTGAATGACTTGTCAACCGGTGGTACCACAAACTATGAAACACCATTGCGTGAGACATTTGAGTGGTTCAACGGCGACAACAGTGGCGAACAACCACTGTCTGATGCGAAAAACCTGACGTTCTTTATTTCCGATGGTGAGCCTAATCGGGCTGAGAGGGACAATGGTTCAATCTTTAGTCCTTCGAACGACTTGGGTCAAATAACTGGTGCTACTGATGGTAGCAATGAGGTTGGCAATCTGCAGGGCATTAGCCATGTCAGAGCAGTTGGTATAAACCAGCCCGCAAATATTGCTTTACAAACGGTAGATTCGGACGGAACACCGATTAATGTCACGGATGCCAGTGATTTGGAAGGTGTTCTGGAAGAACTCAATCCGGTGCTCGAAATTTCTGCCGTCGGTGGAGACAATATTGTCGGAGGCAATGGTTCGGATATTATCTTTGGTGATACGCCATTTACCGACGACCTGGCAGACGATCAGGGTATTCCGCTACCTGATGGCTCCGGCTGGGATGTATTTACGGCACTTGAGGCTGGCGAAGGCAACGATACGTCATGGAGTCGCCAGGACACCATTCAATATGTTCAGAATAATCATGAAGAACTTGGCGGTGTCACTCTTGACTCTGATGGTAATCCCCGGGCTGGTGGCAACGATGTTATTGATGCAGGTCGGGGCGATGACATTGTTTATGGCCAGGAAGGTGACGATCAAATTACCGGTGGCGAAGGCGATGATTTGCTGAGCGGTGGCCCCGGTGCCGACACCTTTGTGTGGAACAGCGGTGATGAAGGAAATGGCAGTCAGGTTGCCATGGATACGATAAGTGACTTTTCTACCGGAGAAGGCGATGTACTTGATCTGTCCAGCCTGCTGCAGAACGAGGAGTCGGGCGATCTTGGCGATTATCTGTCATTCAGCTTCTCCAGTGGTGAAACGGTAATCAGCGTTAGCAGTAGCGGAGACGGAAATGTTGATCAGCAGATTACTATCAGTGAAGACCTGAGTGCTACCTACGGTACTACTGATCCGGCTACCATTATTGCTCAGCTTACAGGCGGTAGTGATCCAACAGTGGTTGTTGATTCCTGACAGCCGCCATTACAAATCAAGCCCCGGTTTTCCGGGGTTTTTTTTTGTGGTGGCAAAAAAACTGACCATTGGCCATTTGTTTTATGGATTGGTGGTATTGGATCGTTTTGGGCTGCAGTGGCTGTCAATGAGAATGTGTGCTGCTCTGATCAGTGCTCTCGCCAGGTCTGCTCACTGCTATCAATTGAGCCACTATTATTTTTGTCCCAGGCTTTGCTGCGAGTATTGGTTATCTGCAAAAAGCCGTTTTGAGACTGATCCCCTTTGGGAGTGGCGCGCAAGTTGTAGGTAGAGGCAGTCACCTCCTGTAACGCAATATCGTAATATTTACTGTTGCCATCAATCGGTGACTGGGTAAGTTGTGCCGGCAGTGAAACGTCAGTCCCACCGGTGTCTTCATCATAACGGTTGTTTTCGGTGTAAAAGCGTTCCATGTATTGCGCAGCTTCCAGCAATACGGACTGGGCATCGGCGCGACGAGCCTTGCGAATTTGTTCGATAAAACTCGGGTACGCAATTGTTGCCAGAATGGCAACGATTGCAATGGTGATCATCAATTCAATCAGGCTAAACCCGAAATGACGGTTCCCACTGATCTGCCAAAGCTTGTTTTTTTGCATGATAACCCTGTTGTTATTTCAGCAGTTCTATTCGCTTTGCCACCGGGGTGGGTTCGGTACTGTTTCTGTCCAGGTAAACACGTATCTGTTGGCCAACTTGCAGTCGATTTAGAGCTATTGCTCGCCCTCCGGCATCAAACAACGGGGTATTCATTGGTACAGAGAATTCCCGGTCACCTGCCACAACCCTGCGTTCATCGACGTCCACGTAATCGAGAACCGGTTCAAACATTTTCCAGCTTTTGGAAATATCGGGACTGCCCGGAGACGCAATACCTTGAGTGGCAACCACCAGCATTGCCAGTGCAAAAATCAAATTTTTCATCGTATTTTTCCTTATCTGATTTCTCGCCAGGGCGTTTCCAGATTGGCATTGGGGTTACCCAGCGTGCTATCAACCGACCCAAAAGAGGTGGTTGACATTTTACTTTCCTTGTCGCCTGTCGGGTGTGTGATAGTCGTTGGCCGGGTAAGTATCCCATTGCCATCTTTTTGAATGCCTGAGCTGTGAGCGTAATCGTCAGAGTCATCACCATCAATGTCTCCGACATTAACCCGGTCTCCATCATTAAACTCATTGTCGTTATTCAGATCAAAGGCGGCATAATCAAATCGGGATCCGTCGACAGCATTGACTTCCATTAGCCAACTGGTGCCGCCAGCCTGACAAGGGTCATCAGACGGAGTGGCTGTTGTAAAAATCATTCTGCCATCACGCAGGGTCGGGGTTTGGTGTACTCGTTCTCCAGTTTCTGGCAGGTCAATATACCATCCGAGTTTTTCATCAGATGCCAGCGGACTTGCGCCATCGTCCCAGGTAATGGGATTGTTGGTAACCACCCGTGCATTCAAATTGGATGACGGGAGGTCAAATGTGGTGATAGTTTGCTCCAGTAGTCGGCTGCGATTAAAGCCATTGCTACCACTGGAGAGGCGATCCCAAATTCCATAGAATGTTTGTACATCATAATTGGTCAGGTCTGACTGGCCCAGATATTGTCCAGTGCCGAAGTACACCATAACGCCGTCACCGGTGGGGTGTTCGCCCACTTGCAAATCTGTCGTAATGGGTTGTGCATTGCCGGATTGTGTCGCGACAAAGAGTGGTTCAGGAGAGGCGCTGGACCCGTAAGCTGTTTTCCAGTTGCTGGTATTAGTACTGGATATGTCGAATGCCCAGACATTACCAAAAAGGTCGCCAGCAAAAATTCGGTCGGCGATCAGGTCGCCATCCAGGTCCGCAACACTCGTACCGATTATGCCATTGGGTCTATTCAGGCTCTCCGGGTCATCTGCACTACCCACTTTGGTATCGAGTTTTTTTATTACGCTGCCGTCCTCAATATCGAGAATAAAAATTACGGCATTGCCTGTGGTGCTGGCATTGCCATCTGCCTCGGTTGAGTTAATACCGTTGCCAGCAATGACTCCCCAGCGGCCATTTGCCAACCTTACCAGGGATGATTTGGAAAAGCTGTACCCCAAATCTGCGTCATTAATATCGCTAAATTGCCATCTTACAATAGAGGCGGCATTGGCTTCAGAAAAGCTGGCAGTGTCTGTGATGTCCAGAGCAAAATATGATTGACCACCCAGTCCGAGTCCGCTTACCAGAACGCTGTGCCAGGCATCGCTGTAATACACGTCATTTTCAGAGATGGGGCCATCCACAAAGTTCTGATGAATGTAGTCAGGCTTGGATAGCTCCCAGATATTGTTAAATGCCTTTTCCGGTACATACGCCATGACTTCCCTGCCATCGCTAGCACGAAAGCCATGTAGCATGCCATCGTTTGCGCCGACGTATACGATAGGCTCACGAGTTTGATAGGCCAGTTTGAAGGCGCCATAGCTGGATGCTTCGGGGAACTCGGAAGACGCTTTATAAAACCGGTTTGGCGCATCCACATAGGTTGGGTTGGAAAATATAATATCCCCTAATATGCTTTGCCGGTTGCGAAATATGCCGCCGTTACCCCGGGATATTTCCTGCCCGCGGGCACCACGCAAATAATTGAGCCGTTTTCCACCCAGGCTATCATACGGTTGTTTCAGAATGCTTTTCTGGCTACTCGGCAGCTCACTCCAGCGGAAGGGAATCCCGGCGCCTGTATCGGCATGTCTTGTCAGGATTATTCGGTCGTTGGGCCTGGTTTTTGGAACGTTGCTGCCGATAGTTACACAGTATCCGCCAGTTAACCCGCAGGCTGCGTCCCAGCTTGGTGAACAAATATCGCCAACCGGTGTAGAGCCGCAATTAGTACCGTTGGAAACCGGGTGGGCAATCAGGTGACCGATCCAGCCATTGGTTTCAAAGCGCGCAAAAAACAGGGCAGTGTCGGAAGATATGGTGCCGGAATTGAGGGCTACGGGAGCAAATGAACCGGTTCTGTCGGTAATACTGTTAATAACGCCACTGAAGGCACTGACTAACTCTTCGGAATCCTGCGCAGACAAGTAGTCTCCTCGCGAGTTAATCGCCGCATGCCAAAGGTCGTCAATTTTTGCAGAAGCGCCACTGGAAGTGGGCCATGTTATGTCTCCGGACAGGAGGTCATCATAGTCATCCGGGTAGTCTCGCTCGCCGGATACGCCCAGACCGATGGTGAAGTTAACCATGTGCTGCCAACTGGCAGGATCGTTTTTCGGGTTCCAGAAAATATCATCATTATCCACATCGCCATCACCGTCGATATCCGATGATTTGTCATTGACATTGGTCGGTACGTTGTTGGCCAAACCCGACCTTAAATCCGTATGCCAGTAGCGGAATGCGATATCAGCAAGATATGTTGATTTGCTGTCTTTATAGGGAGCGCGAGGTGTATAGCTTGTGATGTCAAAGTCGTTTCCCGGTAAAGTTTGATTGTTGTTGTCGACATTGCCAAAGCCGGATGGCGTACCGCCATTCCAGTCGCCATCTGTCATCACAATATGAAAGTTTTGCCGACAGGAAATTTCCTCGGAATTGCTATCTGTGGGATCTTCCAGGTAAGGTTCTGTTTCCTCAAAATATTCTCCGGCGTCACGAACGGCCTTTCGCAAGGGAGTGCCGCCATCTGCAGGTAACCCCAGCACCCAATTGAAAAAATTGGTTTTTGGTGTGCCGGTAAAGGGGAGAACACCGGTCAAGGTGCTACTATTGATACGCCGATAACCAACCCGAACATTATCACCCAGATCAGCAAATGCTCTTGAAGCAGATGTTTTGTTCACATAAACGCGTTTTCTGTAATAGGAATACCAGTTGGCGAAGTTGGTTCGTTCGTCAGTTGCATCAGGGCCGGACGTGGCGCTCACCACAACTTTGTAATAGCAGTCGTCATCGGTCAGGTTACCATTGCAACCACTCAAGTCACCGTCAAACAGATAGTAATACGCAGGCTCGGACGAAGATGAGGAGTAGAGTGGATAACCACTGGAATCGTTACCGGTGTGATAACAGTGATTTCTGTCGTTACCGCCCCATGTTGGACGGAAGCTGGTAGACAAGTCTACAGTACAGGTGGTGCTGCCAAGATAGTTTTTAAAGCCATCATCCCAGGCGGCCGTGAATGAAGCGTTAGCTAGCCCGGTGCCATCCTGTGTTACAGGTGGGTCATAGGTAATTTCGGGGTTGTAATAGATTTTATTGTATACCGCTGACTTGGCTCTTTTGGTATTCTCGTCGTCGTCAATGGCATTGGGCATAAATGACCAAGCCATACTGCCGGAATCATCCATGGTTAACAGAATATTCGGGTCAACACCTTCGAGCACAAATAAAGGTGCGTCGCTGATATCATGTTGTGAACTCCACCCGGAAAGTGAGATCAATGCCGTTGCGACAAGCACTGTAATTCGGGGTTGAGTACAGAACAGATTATTGATATCCATGGCTCAGTTACTCCGTTTTTTGTATACTGTTTGCAGCACCGAACGAGCTGCCTCCGTGCGACCGTAACCAATAGCTGAAATAGTGTAATAAATGTACCCTTCTCTTTTAGTGATAGCATCCGTTTTATTGTCTGGTACAAACTGAAATTCCTCTACTGTATAGCGTGGAGGTTTGTACAGGTCACTGAAGCTGGAAGCGTTGTTACTGGTCCCGCTGCCATATAGTTGGCCACTTGTGTCCCAATCGAAAGTAGAACCGGCGATATCCGGTGTGACGGTGCTTGAACTCCAGACCCCATTACTGCCATCATCCGTCGCTTCGATGTCGGTGGGTTGGAGCAGCAACCACTGAATACCGTCACGCAAGCCAGACTCGGCAGCCTGGAAGGCTCTGGACTGTTCCCATTCATTGGCTGCCATGCGTTCTTCCAATGCTGAACCTTGCATGGACGATCTTCCGATCATAGCCAAAACAACCATAAAAATAAGTACGGTAATCAGAGCCGCACCTTGTTGTTTTCCCTGTAAAGGCATTTGCTATTACCTCAATTAATCTTGTTGCGTAAAGCGACATAACTCCAAAATGCCTTACGCAGGCGTTTGTCATTGCCCGGGTTAGCTTGATTGCCGTCAAAGGTAAATTGGCGAGCCTCACTTGTGGCCCCATCGTTTGACCTGAGCAGTAAACCTGCGCGTACACCGATAACGCGGCTCCAGTCCGTAACGGTTGCCGCATCGTTATAAATATCAGGTGCGCCATCGCCATTGTTGTCTTCGGCGTAGTAAAGTTGAAAATTGTCCACGCCATTTACCAATAAAACAGCAACGTCCGAATTCATGGAATATTGATAGAGTCCGGGTTCACCGTCTGTATCAATGCCTATGAAATAGGTGTGGGCATCGAATGGCATAATGCGGGCATCTTCCTGATACTTGCGCGACAGCCGATTAGTGGTATTGGCATTGTTGGCATGGGCAATCGTTACCGTGGTACTTCCATTTGAAACTGACGTGGCTCGAAAAAGGTCTGCAGATTTACAGTCAAAGACCAGAATAAGGTCATCTGCCTCAAGACCGTCCGGATTACCAGCCACCTGAATATTGGCATTCTCGGTAGACATGTTGCCGGTCAAATGCGTACCGATACCTGAAAGAGACTGTAAGGTTAAGACATCCGTATCGGTTTTTCGGGTAATCGTGGTGGGGTTGGTCCAGCCGCTGCCGTTTTCGTATGCGGTGATACCCTCGCCAATATTGAATGAAGCGGGCATGGGATCGGCAATCACATTTACCTGATTGCTTTCTATCAGGTCACCGAGTGGCAGACAGCCAGTGTAGCCGGACATTCGCAAATCGTACTGAAGTACATTTGTGGCGTAACGACCGTTTTCCTGTAGTCGGGCCAATTGTTCGTTGACGTTGTACAAAACTTTGCTGCTCACGTAACTGTATACAAGGCCACCAATCAGTAAAAATTGAATAAAAAGGGCGATCATGAGCTCGATCAGGCTCAGGCCCGATTGACGATTGACAGTAAATGGCTTTATCGGTTTATTCATAATCGGGCCGAGAGCGTAAATTGCTGTGTACTCGAGCCGTTAGTGCCACGGCTGTCATCCCACTGAATAACGACATTGCATATTCCGGTAGCAGAGGTGCAAGTTACAGAACTGGTGCCAGACGGCAACGCATCGCCCAAGTCTGTGCGCCACCCGGAAAGATCCAAAGCGACCACATCTGTACCGGTGGGGACTGATGCGCCAAGGCTGATGTTATAACTGCCGGCCAACGCCAGGGTTTCATTGGCTCGTAGCTGATCCATCATGGTGTTTGCCAAAACCGATGCCTGACTGCGCAGGTAAGAGCTGTGAGTATTGTTAACCGAAGTCATTTGCAGGGCCATCAAGCTGAATAACCCCACAGTTCCCACCAGGATTGCCACCAACACCTCGATCATGCTGATACCGGATTGATCGGATTTGCGGGGCAGGGAAATATGGGGAGATCGGCTCATCAGCTACAGCTCCCGTGGGAAAGAGAGGTGTGACCCGAAGGTTCCGCGGTTATTGTGCGGGCCTCGAACTTGGCGCAATCGCCAGGTTTTAACTCGAAAGAAAAAGAGGCATTGTTGGGTATTAATGCGCCTTTGGCGTCATATGAAATGTAGGCCGTGGTACTGGTGTTGACTGCGTTGACAGACAGAGAAGAACCGTTGGATAACGCTTCTGATTCAACAAGTATATCAACGGGGTCACTGTAGTCGCCGTCCCGGTTGGTGTCAGCAACCACCTTCCACCCCTGGCTCCAGTCGCTACCGTCAATGGCAGCCACTCTTACTTCACTGCCACGTTTTGCAGCTTCGCTGCGGGCCATGCGCAAGCTGTAAACGAGGTCATTTGCCTGTGACGCAAGTCGATTGTTTCCCAGAAGGGTGGTGAAGCCTGGCACACCAAGCGAGAGCAGAATAACGAGAATTGCCATGGTGATGAGCAGTTCAATCAACGTGAAGCCAGAGATCTTCTTGTCGTTATTTTGGCCTTCCATTACCTTGAAGTCCTGCTTACTATTATTTGCAACCCTGCAATGACGTATTCGACTGGGCCTCCTTTCCCAATACATTATTATGAGTAAATAGACTAAAATCTAATACTACATCCAATAATATTAATGCTCAAGCATTAAAATATAGGTCCTATAAAGAAAAAACAATACTTTTGTATTGGTTGTGTGAAGTGGTTTGTGAATTACAACAGTTCGGGAGCCATGCGGTTGGTCAGATCTGTCCAAAGCTTCAGTTGACTGGACTTTCCGGCCTTCAGTTGCACATTGCGAGACCGGTTTAACCAAAGGCTCTCCGCATTAAAGCTGTAGATCGGTTTCAGGTCGGTGCGTTTTGAGGCGGATTTGATGCGTTTGTTGATATTGTCGAGAATAAGTGGCTCGGAAACAGGGGTTTTATAATAGGCCAGAATCATGTGGGCCTGATTGTAGGTCAGGGACTTGGTATACGTAATACGCAACTTGCCAACGTCTACACCCAGTGCCTTCAGGGTAAAGTACTTGGCAATGGCAAAGTCCTCGCAATCTCCGGCATCGTGGCATATAAACTCTACTGGCGTTGCCCAGTAGTCTTTTTTATTCCACTCTTCCATGTCGCTAACAAAACGGGCACCGTTAAAAAAGTCGTTAACAAGCTCCAGCTTGGCAAGCTCGCTGGATTGTTGGTTGTCCCGAATCAGAGTCTGCCACCGCAACAATCGTGTTTCGGCGAGGGGGCCATATGTTTGCCGCGCCAGTTGCAGGGTTTTTTTGCTGAGAACAAAGGTACTCCGGTCGTCAGAAAGGACGACTGCACACGCAACCAATACGCCCAGGCAGAGAGCGGCGTTGATGAATAAAGGTATTTTGATCGGCGTCACTCCCCCGTAAACCGGATAATTGCGATCATCATTGGCATTCTGCCATCATACCCCAGGTTCCCTGTTTCAAATGACGCCTTGATATCTGGACCGGAAATTTCAATCGAATCGCTCGCGCCAGTAAATAATACGGTCGTGCCCTCGGTAAGAACCAAAACTGATGGTTGCCTGGGGCGGATCGTTGTCGTGGGTGCCGTTCTGGTCCCAGTCGTATAACAACCATGTTAACCCGATGAGGGTAACGTCTACCGGGAAGCTGCCCATGCCCGGTAACGGCGCTGAAAACGACAAGCCAAACGAGCCCCCGTTGGCCGGCACGTTAGCGCCGGAAATATTCAGGCTGCCATTGGTTGAGCCGCCCTTCAGCGCTACAGTGCGGTTGGCGGACACATCAATGCTGTTGCCGTCGAAGTGGATTTGCGACAACGGAATCTCTGTGCAGTTGTCTCCTGTGCTTGTCACGAATTGGCTGCCGTTCCAGTATTCTGTGTTAAAGATTACCGGCAGCGCCGTGCTCTCCGGACCGTGAGTGCTGTCGATGCGAGCGCGGCCAAAATGCAGACTCAGGGGGCCGCCCAGGGCAGCGGTGGAACAGTTGGAGAGCGCAGTACAGTTACCGGTAGTGGCTGGATCCTGGTCGAGGTCGGAGTTGGCAATGTTTACGCCGTCGAGAGCATCGGTTACTCCCAGGCTCAATTGCAGGTTGCTAAAGGGGCCATCAATTATGGCGAGTCGGTCAAAGCTGGCGTTATTGGTGTTTACCACGTAAACGCCGTCGTCCCATTCGTCCGTTGTCACATTGACCCGGCTGGCGAGGTCATTGCCATTGTTGCCGTTTTCGGCGTGGTAGCCAGTCGTGGCGACCGGAAAATTGAGGTCGGGTGTATCGTAGTTGACAACCGTGGCGCCGCTTGCGTTGCGGGCGGTAAGGGTGTATCGCACGGCAAGCCCCGGTTCGGAAAGGTAGGCAAAACTACCGCAAGCGTAACCCGTGGAAATGCCTGACAGTTTAAAGTCTGCCGGGTAAAAGCGACCGATATTGTCTGTGTTGGTGGTAACGAAAGCACCGCCGCTGCCGAGGTAGCTGCCGTCGCCGACATCGGGTACGGCGGTGATTGTGCCCACCTCGTTCCAGTTAACGGCGTAACTTTCAAATTCTCCGGCGGTCGATGTTGCCGTAAACCCGCCACCGTTAAATATTCCATTGCTCGCACCCGCGCCACTGGGGTAAATGAGGGAGTCAAAGGTCAGCGCCACATTTTCAGGACTGATTTCGTTGCCGTAGTTGGGAGTGATATCACCTTGCAGGTTGTGCGCCTGTACCACCACGTGAAACGACGTGCCAGCGGGCACAAAGCCGTCGCCGGCGGAGGTGGTGGCGGGGTTGGCGCTGCCGCCGCTGTTTTCGATAAGCGTGGCGACGAAAGTGTATGGCTTTACCACAAAGTCGTTGCTGGCACCGGTAAGCGTGGTGCTTACCCCGCCTGGCAGGGTGACGGTGTCGCGGGCGTGCAGTTGCATCAACCCCACATCCTGGTAGGTGAGCGTAATGGGGGCTTTTGAATCCGCCCCAAACAGCAGGTTGATAGTGCTAAAACTTGTGGTGCTGGCGCCGCCGTTGTCGTCGTTGCTGGCAATGGCGGTGGAGATGTTATTGTTGCCCACCAGCATTTGGCTGCCCGCGCCCGTGAGCGGGTTGCGGTATTCGGCAGCCATCTCCAGCGATATGGTGGCACCGTCGGGGTATACCGACACGCAGGCGCCAGTATCGACATCGGTGCGGATGGCTTGCAAAAACAGTTGTTCGGGGGAGGTGCGCGCCGCCACCTGATTGGGAACGGCGGCGCTGATGGTGCCGCCATCGTCCTCGATAAACCGAAAGCCGGCCAGGGCGACAGTGATGTTTGGGTTGTCGGAGGCGCTGCCGGTGTTGGTTATTGAGCCGTCGTCCACGGTAATGGTGAAGATGTCACTGTTGCCGTTGGTGATTGTCGGGTAGCTCAGTTGCACGGCTTGCGACTGTTCACCCGGCGCAAAGGTCATGCTCGCTTGCCCGTCGCCGCTGGTGGCATCGGTAACGCCAGGGCCCGACCAAGTGCCGAGGCCGCTGCTGGTGGTAAGGGTTACCGTTGCCTGCAGAGCGTCGGTCAGGCCGTGGCTGTTGTCGTGGGCGGCGATGGTGATGTCCACTTCGGCGCAGGCGACACCGGAAGCCGGGCCTACGCTGTAGTGGTCTGGCCCACCCACCGCGCAGGGGTGGGTGGCATTCATGGTACTTTGCACCTGGCTGGCAGTCAGCGCCTGGTTGTAAATACGCACTTCGTCGATAAAACCGTCGAAGGTGCGGGAATCAAAATTGAGGTCGGTGCCGATAAAAAACGGGTCGTTTTGGGTAATCAAATTGCCAGTGGAGTTATTGGTGCCAGCGGCGACGCCGTTGATATAGATGGTTTGGCTGCCCGAGCGGTAAACCAGCGCGATATGGGTCCATTGGTTCAGGGGCGCGGCGGCGGTGGAGTTGAAAGCGCCAAACGAGTACCACCAGTTTATCGTCCCGTTGGTGTTAAGGTGGTATTCGTAGTTTTCGTCTTTCGAGGCAATGGTTAGCAGACCGCTATTCGGGTAGCTGCGCGGGTAGATCCAGGAGGTGACGGTGAGGTTGTCGGGAATATCCAGCACCGAGCCAGCACCAGGGTCGTCGATCTGTACGTAGCCGGTGTTGGGGCCATCGAATACACCGTAGCGGCAGGTGCCCGGATTGCCGGCTAGAGCCGGGTTGGCGCTGTCGGTAGCGGGTAAGGTGCCAACGGCAACGGCGCGACCGCTAAGGCCATTGCCGGAGGAATCCGCCACTTCGTCCGCGCCGCCGGTCCAGCCGAATTCGTCCAGTCGCCACTCGGCCACGGGAGTGGGCGGCGTGTCGCTGCAAAAATCGCCAAAGTCCAGGCTCTCCGCGGGGAAGTTGATGCGGGCATCCCGCTCCAACCGCACACTATCACCGGACACTGCGCCGGTGATGACCGGCGCATCCCCGCCTTTGCGATCCAGCCTGAGATTGTCGCCGGCGTAGAAATAACCGCTAATTGTTGACTCGGCGTGAATAATCAGATCATCTGAGGCGTATACCAGCAATTGACCGGAAGAAAATCCGTTGGTGTCGACTTGATCGATATCTACATCGTCTCCAGCGAAAATACGCACCACGCCGCTAGAACTGAGCGCGATCTGCGAGTTATCGTCAACCAAAAAGTCGCCGGCGATCCAGTAGTCCCCCGGTGCCAGCGTAAGGGTGGCGTTACGCTCCACCTCGAGGCGGTTGATCAAATAAGTGCCACCATTGGTGGTAAAGGTCAGGGAGGCTTTGTTGCGTACCCGGATATTGCGATAGTCGCCTGCGGGCAACGACTGGCCGCTGCCCTTGGGCACGTTAATATTGGTATTGCTGGAACCGGTAAGTACAGTCATGGAAATATTTGCGGCGGGGAAACCACTGGCCAGGCAAGTGCTGCCGCCGCAGGTTTGGCCGCCCTGGCCAAAATCAATCTTCGGCGTATCAAGAATATTACTGCCGCCGGTGATGGTGGCATCGCGGTCGAGCTGTATTTCATCTGCCGAGGAGTTGGTTTGCGCGCCATTGGTGAATATCGCACTGCACTGTTCGGCGGCAACTGCCACCGCGGTGTTGAGCAAACAGCTCAGCCAAATCAGGTTTGCAAGCCAGCGTTTATTCATGAGCGTATCCCGTTGCACTCCGGTCGGTCTTGTTCTCAAATTATGTGGCTAAAAATCTGTCGCAACAGCGACAGTCTCCCGTATTATAAGTAGTGTTTGATTGTCTTTTAATGCATAGCATTTACTCCATAAATGCTGACACCTCTACCGTGCGGGTAGAAACAATCTCGCCAGTACCGCACTGGCCAACGCTGGTAACGGTGTAAAAGTGGGTTATGTCCATAGCACTTCGTGCACAAGTGACGGTATGGGCGCAGTTGCCCAGGTTGGCGGCGGCACTCAGGTTTAGGTTAATGTTCAGGTTGTCGCAGGCGTTGTCGACCATAGCCTGGGTCAGCGCTGTGCCTGTGTTGTAAAAAAGCCGGTTCATACCCAACTGCGCGCCGCTCTCGGCGGCGTAAAAGGCTTGCAGGGTAATGGCCTCTTGTGTGCTGGCGACACCGGTTTGCGCGGCGTTGCGCGACACCGCAACCGCCATCAAGCCCATCACCACCAGAATAAAGGCCGCCAGCGGCATCAGATAGCCGCTTTGTTTCCGAATTTTGTGTTGCGTCTTCTGCCCCTGGTCAAGGTACATTTCGGATATGCACCTCTTGCGAAAAGCCGACCGATTCGCCGCCGTTGGCAAAGGTTAGGTCTACGGCGAGTAGGGTGTTGCGCGTTTCGGTGCCGTTGTCGACAACAAAAGGTGTGGCACCCGACACGTTTTGGGCCATAAGCACCCCGGCGCCTGACGGTACGCCAGTGGTTGTGGTGGGCATGGCATAGCCGCTGTAAAAACGCAGTTCGGCGCCGGTTATGCAAAAGGCCTGGGGATTATCCACCAGGTAAAAACGTTGCTGAACAGAGTTGCGTTGCCACACTTTGGTGGCCGCCAGGCTCAAGTTGGTGGCGCTGGCGCCTTCGTTAAGCGTGGCGCTAAGGGCGGTAAGCGAGCCGCCGCCATATATATCGGCAGCGTTTAAGGCACCGATTACGGCGTAGCTAGCGCTGCCAAAGTCTACCCGGTAAGTCGCGGTATTGATATTGGCACTGCCCGGCGCACCGTTGGCGGTATCCGGCACGGGGTTAAGGTAATAGCCGCCCGCGGCCAGCGGCAGAAACTCCACGCAATTGCCGCCGTTGGTTGCCCGTACGCTGTTGGGCAGGGCGCCGCGCAGTTGCCGCGTTATACGCTCCAGCGCCTGGCGGCTGGTGTTGATCAGTTTGGCGCGGGTTTGCGTGCGGTTGTAGGCACTGGTGCTGGACACCACAAAGTTCGCACCCATCATGGCAATGATCGATAGCACCACCATCACGGTGATTAGTTCCACCAGCGTAAAACCCTGCGGCTTAACCATCATCGCAGAACCTAAAAATTGGCCCGGTAACTGGAGAGCGTGAACTGCTCGTTGTTGGGGGCGGTAACGGTAACGGTAATGCGCTTGGCCTGGTTGTTGGCCACCCCAAGTTCGCTGCCGGCAAAGGCCACGGAGACGGTGCGCGTATAACCGGTGTAGGGCGTATCACTGGCGTTGTGAAAGTCATCCACATCGTCGAGGCTGGCAGGGTTGGCGCTGTTTTCGCCGCTGTCGGCGCCGATGGCGCCGCCACAGGCCAGCGCGCCGGATTCAGCGCTGCCGCAGGCGGGGATGCCGCCGATGGGGCTGTTTTCGTCGTATTTGCGGGCCATAACGTCGTCGAGTTGCGATTGCGCCAGTTCCAGCAGGCGCACGCGAATGATCGGGTCGGCGCTACGGGTCACGGCGTGGTTGTAGGCCAGCAGCAACGCGGCGAGACCGAAAGAAATTACCACCATAAACACCACCATTTCGATCAGGGTAAAGCCGGATTGTCTTAAAGGATCAATGCGCATAGCCGCTGGCTTCCACGGTAATGGTGGCGTTGCTGCCATCGCTGCCAGTAATCGTCAGGGTGGTAGCGGAGGTGCGGCCCAGTTTGTCGTAGTTAAGTGTAAGGGGTGTTGGATTCAGGGTAACGCCGCGCAGGGACAGTGGGTAAACGCTGTTGAGTAGTGATCTGCCGTTCTGTTGCACATCGATGGCGTCGGTGTTGGCGACAAACGTGATATTGGGGCCACTGCTGTTGCTGTCGCGGGCGATGGCGGCTTGTTGGGCAAAAAACAGGCCCGCAACAATATCGTCGCGGGCTGCTTGTACGGCAAACAAGTTATTATTCGCAAAGCGACTGGTACTCACCGTCGCCAGAATCGCAACCAATATCAGTATCGCAATCAGTTCAACAAGCGTAAAACCCTGTTGCTGCACGGGAATCAAGCCTTTTGTTACTGTACATTATAAGCGGTAAACGTTGCTGTAATAGAGTTGTCGTTTGCGTCTCTGACGGTGCAGGTGCCAGTGTCACCTTCGGCGCTGCCAATGCCCCCGGAAACCAGTTCAAATTGTGAGTCGAGCCCTCCGTCCAGCAACGCACCGAGTTCATCGCAATTGATTGTTGCCGTTGGTGTCGGTGCGCCGGTGATGCCAGCATCAGTGGTGACATTGGCAGCATTATTCAAGGCGGAGGCCCCGGCCAGCGCACCGGCGGCGCCGTCAACAGCGGACTGCCGTGCAGCATCTGACAAATCCACAAATTTTGGTACAGCAACTGCTGCCAGAACCCCCAGCACTACAATAACTGCAATCAGTTCAATCAAGGTAAAACCAGACTGTTGGTTTTTCATAGGTACTCTCCATTTTTATTGCAAACCATATTATTAAAGTTAATTAGCAATGGCTTTTAACTAATCCCATCAGAGGTTGTATCGGTTTTCACCAGAAAAATCAATGGGTAAGCCATAGAAGTGTCGTGTTAATCCAGCCTTGGCCGCTTTACTATGTGTTTAATGAGGGGATGCGTATCCACTCGGCCCGTTTTCAGGTTGTAGTCAAAATAGTGAGCGCCAGGGTTCGGGCCTGTCAGTTCGAACCGGCAAATATGATTTTCGGGTGTGGAAATATGAAACAGTTTCTCACCTCTGTGCTGTTCTTCGGTCGTGGCTGGTAGCGGGTTTCGCGTAATCGCCTCCCACAGCTGCTGGCACTCTGTCGGCGTTTGGGTCGAACTTGAGGGGTTGCTACGGGCATTGGTATTGGCTGGCCAGCCAAATTCGTTGAGATAGATAAGATGGTTGGCGAGTAATACGGATTCTCCGTGCTTACGCTTCTGGCCGGGGTGACCTCCTTCAACAATCCACTTGCCGCGAAGGCTTGCCATGGCGCTGGCAAAGTTTCTGCCCAGCGTTTCCTGGGTGGTTCTATAGGCGGCGTCGATCACTTCATTGGCCTGGTACAGAAATATCGCCGTCAAAATGGCGATAATGCATACCACAGTGATCAGTTCTCGCAGGCTGAACCCTCGGGAGCAACGCATCGCTAATGCCGCTGAATGCTATACATGTTCCACATCGGCAGGAATATACCTAATGCCAGAATCAGTACAAACACCGCCATAATTACAATAATTACAGGTTCGATGCGATCACTGAGAGACTTTAATTCGTATTCCACTTCGCGTTCGTAATATTCCGCCGCCTCGGCCAACAACATGTCGACCTGACCACTGGCTTCTCCTACCGAAATCATCTGTAACACCAGTGGTGTAAACATGCCACTGGCCAAGTGAGTACTGTAGAGGTTCTCACCCCGCTCGATACTGGCGCGGATAGTGCGTATTTTGGCTGCCAGCCACGGGTTGTCAAGCGCCCGCGCACAGAGTTCGAGCGCCTGCGGTAGCGGTACCCCGGATCGTAGCATCATAGCGAAGGAGCGGGCGTAGCGGGCGAGAGTGGCACGGTTGATAATACTTCCCACCAGCGGCAGGCGCAGCTTGATCCTGCCCCAACGCAGGGCGCCTTTTTCGCTGTTGAGGTAGCGGCGCAATAGCAGGGCGGTAACGATCGCACCAATCGATAAATACGGCCAAAAATTGATAAAAAAGCTGGAAATGCCCAGCAAAATTTGGGTTGGCAGCGGCAAGTCGGCGTCAAAGCGCTCAAACATCTTGGCGAATTCAGGAATTACCCAGATATTTACCACAGTCATGGCGACAGCCAGCGCGATCAGAACGAATGAGGGGTAGCGCAAAGCGGTTTTAACACGGCGGGCGGTTTCCTGATCACGTTCCAGGTACTCGCTCAGTTGAAGAAAGGCTTCGTCCAGGCGACCACTGTCTTCGCCGACCTTCACCAGGTTGATAATCATATTGTCAAACACAGTGGGGTGCTGGCCCATCGCGGTGGACAGTTCGATACCGGTTTCGAGCCGTTCCACAATGTCGTGCAGTGCGTCTTTGAGAGAGGGGTTGTGCACGGTTTCGGCCAATCCCCGCACACTGATGATCAGCGGCACCCCTGCCTTGACGATGGTGTACATCTGGCGTGCAAACATAATCAAGTCGTCAATTTTGACCTTGTTACCCCCCAGCCACCGGGGTGTGGTGCTGGCTGGCTTCGAGCTTGATGATCGCTGAATGGTGATGGGTGTAATGCCTCGTCCGGCAAGCTGGCCAGCCACGGCATCTGCACTGTTGCCGTCGAGCTGACCAGTAGCAAGCGAACCGTCGCTGTTTCGGCCGCGATACTTAAAGATTGCCATGAATGCTCATTGCCTGTGGCGGTCGTGGGTTATTCTGTTTCACGGAGACTTTCGTCCTCGATTTCGGCCGATACCCGCATGACTTCACTGAGGGTGGTAACTCCCTCAGCGGCATAGGTCAGAGCACTGATGCCTAGTGGTCGGAACGAACGATTGTTGCGCACAGCACTGTTAAAGCCCTTGACGTTCTCTTCACGCAGGGCGTCGGCCATTGAGCGATCCACTTCCAGCAATTCGAATACGCCAATACGGCCCCGGTAGCCTGTGTTATAGCAGTGTGGGCAGCCGCGACCCTGGCGCAGGTTGTTGTAATCGATGGCACGGTGATTCGACATGGCTTTGATGAGTTGTGCTTCGTTGGCGTTGGGTTGGTAGGGGGTGGAACAGCTTTCGCACACCTTGCGTACCAGACGCTGGGCCAATACCGCTTTGAGCGATGCTGCCACCAGATAAGAGTCGACGCCCATATCAGTGAGCCGCAACGCAGATGTTATGGCGTCGTTGGTGTGCAGGGTGGAGAGCACCAAGTGGCCGGTCATGGCGGCGCGTAGAGCGATTTCGGCAGATTCGCGGTCGCGTATCTCACCTACAAGCAGCACATCTGGATCTTGTCGCAGAGTGGCTCGTAACACTCGAGCGAAATCAAGGCCGATCTTTTCGTTAATTTGAACCTGGCTGACACGGGGAAGCCGGTACTCTACGGGGTCTTCAACGGTGATGATTTTGCGGTCCTCAGTGTTCAATTCCGCGAGACCGCCATACAGAGTGGTAGTCTTGCCGCTTCCAGTAGGGCCGGTGACAAGTATCAAACCGTTGGGCCGGTGCAGCAGATTGCGTACCCGCACGACCATCCGCTCCGGCATGCCTGCCTGGGTGAGATCAAGGATACCCTGCGAATGGTCAAGCAGGCGCATCACCACCGACTCTCCCCACTGCACCGGCATGGTGGATATCCGCACGTCGATATTGTGGCTTTTGATCTTGAGGTTGAAGCGGCCATCCTGGGGCAGGCGCTTTTCTGATATATCAAGCCCGGCCATCAATTTAAGGCGCACCACCACGGCACCGGCAATGCGTTTTTCATTCATTACCTGCTCGACAAGCACTCCGTCGATGCGCTGGCGGATGCGCAGTACCGCTTCATCTGGCTCGACATGAATATCCGACGCCTTGGTGGCAATGGCCTCTTCAAAGATCTTTTGCAGTAGTTTTACCACTGGCGCATCGCTGTCGGTGGCGTCGCTAAGTATGTTGGCCAGATCCACCGCCGATTCTTCGAGTTCTTCATTGAGTTCGCCGGCAAGGGTGGCGATCTCTTCTGCCCGGCTGTAGGCGATATCAAGAATATCCAGCAATTCGGATTCTCTGACCACCGCAGGTTTGACCGGTTTTTTCAAGGCTCGGGCCAGTTCGTCGAGGCAGAAAATATCGGTGGGGTCCGACATGCCGATTAGCAGACCGTCATCCTCCTCCCGCAGCACCACCACGCGGTAGCGGCGCGCCAGCGTTTCGGGCAGGCGGCGTATCAGTTCGGTATCGAAGTGGTAATGGGCGAGTTCGATAAACGGAATACCGAGCTGTTGCGACAGTATACCGAGCATGTCGTTTTCTTGTACAAAACCCAGTTCAATCAACATCCGGCCCAGCTTATGGCCGGTGCGTTTTTGTTGTTCGAGTGCTGTTTGCAACTGTGCTTCGGTGATTTTTTGGTGTTGAACCAACAAGTCGCCGAGGCGGATACGTTGTCGTGTGGCCTGGTTCATTTTGCGGACAGCCCTCTATCTAGTGTTTTCTCTGCGCCCAATTCGACAATACGCTGTTCAATATAACGGCGCACGCGATTGTCGTTGCCGCTGGAGCGGGCTCGTCTGAAAGCCAGCAGGGCACCATTGCGATCCCTCAGGGCGTCAAGCGCCACCGCCAGCCCCAGCCAATGCAATGTTACATCAGGCTCGAAGGCGACCAGCGTTTGGTAAATGACAGCGGCTTGTCGGTATTGGCCAGTTTTTTGATAAATGCCGGCTAACAGCGCGTGGTAGGTGGGGTCGTCGGCTACGGTGGGCGGGTCGCTTTCGAGCAACACTTGAGCCCCGGCGAGATCACCCTGGTTCAACTTTTGCCGCGCCTGCTGTTTGGTGATCTGCCAGGGGGCGGACGGCGCTGTGGTGATAACGGTGTTTGGGGTAGCCGCTTCTGTGTTGGGTTGTGTTTTGTATCGTTGCTGCAGAGCTAATAGCGAAGCGTCTTCGGGGTGTATCAAAAGTGAGCGTTGCAGATACCCCAGAGCGCGTGTGGTATTGCCATCGCGATAGGCCGCTTCCGCCCAATGGCCGTAACGGTCCACTATTTGTTGAATACCGTGCTCCGCCTCCGGGTGGTTGGGATATAAAGCCAATACCGCCTGATAGTGGTCGTAAGCGTTGTCGTTTAGTGGGGTGGTCAACCGGTTTTTGGCCAGTGCTTGTTCAGCGGCGGCCAGCAAGCGGCGAATGTTGTGTTGGGCTAACCCGTTCGGGGTTTGGGAATGTTGTGGCGCTGTAATTTGCGGTGAACTTGTGTCCGGCGCGACGGAAGAAGGTGCTGTTTCTGGCAGGGCAGCGATTTTTGATGGTAATTTCGCCAGCGCCGGGGCTGGAACGGTTGCCGGTGGGTTGTGCGACGGGGCCGGCCACCACCAAATCGCGCCCGCCGCCAGCAGCAACAGGACACCGAAGGTTGCAGAAAGTCTAGCTCCCCTCGATGGGGGTTGATCACTGCGGGAAAGGCTGGGTGCAGCCAGATTTGTTTTGCGGTCGTTGGGGTGTTGCCGCTCTTCCAGGTCGCGCAGCAAGTCGTTGATTAAGCTCATGCCAGCCACCCTGCATGGGAAACCTGGGCGTAGGCCAGGGCGCCGAGTAGGGAAACCAAGCCCACAGCCGGCCACAGCAGATGCCAGCGCAACGCTGATAACTTGCCCAGACGACGGCTTTCCGGTGTGTCCTGAATGGCTTTGGACACATGGCGACTGGTTACCCGGCGGTCACCGCAGCCATAGCAGGCGATCAGGGCTTTGTGGGCTATGATATTGATCAGCCGCGGCACCCCGCCCGAGGCAATAAACAGCAGGTGAGCCGCCGGGCCGGTAAAAAGGCGGCCGCCGGGGTAGCCCGCCGATGTGAGCCGAAAGTTGAGGTAGTGACCAACCCCTTTGCGGCTGAAGGGCCGCAAGTATTCTGAAAAGACAATACGTTGCTTCAGTTGCCGCAGGTCTTTGCGATTGAGCAGAGTGTCCAGTTCCGGTTGGCCAAACAGTATCACTTGCAACAATTTGCGTTTTTCGGTTTCCAGGTTGCTCAGCAGTCGCAGTGCCTCAATGGTTTCGCGCGGCATGGCCTGGGCTTCGTCGATGACCATCACCACTTGTTTGTCCGCGCGCGCCAGTTCTATCAGGCGGTGGTTGATGGCAGATAGTATATGGTGCCCGGTCATATCGGCTTTGATGGTTGCGCCAATCTCTTCGGCCAACAACACTTTCAGTTCATCCGGTGAGAGGTAGGGGTTGGGGATATAGGCCGCTTGGTAGTTGTTGCCGAGGTTGGCCAGCAGTTTGCGGCACAGGAGAGTTTTGCCGGTGCCCACTTCACCCACTACTTTGATAAATCCCTCTCGCTGTTGCAACGCTACCATCAGCGTGTTGAGCGCGTTGCGATGGCTCTGCCGGTTAAAATAGAACTGGGTGTCTGGCGTTAGGGAGAACGGCTTCTCCTTGAATTGAAAGTAGCTTTCATACATGGCGGCGGGGCAGCGAACGGGGTGGAATGTTTGGGAGTAGTTCGCTCGATGGTCCCGGAAGCGGCCCGACGTTCGACGTCCGGCCAGCGCCCGGGATACACCCAATTTGGTGGTTGCCCACGTGTGCGTCAATAATCGACGATGTCACTTACTGTTCCCCATTTTAAGCAAACGGCGTTGTTCGTTGCCAAGTTGCTTGATTCGCGCACGGCTGCGTTCCACTTCCTGTTTGGTGAGTTCGGAATCGACGATGGAAGGCTTGAGCAGAATCACCAGTTCGGTTTTGCGGGTTGAGGTGGTTTTGCCGCGAAACAGGTTGCCCAAAAGCGGTATATCGCCGGCACCGGCGTAGCGGCGTTTTTCAAAATCTTCGACTTCTTGCATCAGGCCACCGAGCACCACCACTTGCCCGCTTTGCGCGCGCACAATGCTGTCGGACTCGCGAATGTCGCGAAACGCGAGGGGAAAGGTAAAAGTCTGGCTACCCAGTTGCACGGGTTTGGTTTGATCCCTGACTTCGGTAATCACCGGGTGAATGTGCAGAATCACCTCGCCGTTATCGGAAATTTGTGGTGTTACATCCAGCGCAATGCCGCTGAAGAATGAGGTTAATTCGATTTCCGGTGTGTTAATCACCGCCGCCGCGCTGGTGGTGGTGTCGCTGGAAATGCCGGTGACAAAAAATTCGTCGGACCCAACCCGGATTACCGCTTTCTGATTGTTGACGGTCGATACTCGTGGGCTCGACAACACTTGCACGCTGCCCTGGGTGCCCAGCAGATCGATAAAATCGCTGATTTCGTTGATGCCGATAACGGCGTCAAAAGAGCCGCTCACCGAGTCGGCGATTACGCTGCCGCTGGAGCGGCTGCGGAAATCGCTGTAACTGTAGGCTAGTGCTCCGGTGATTTTGTTCCAGTTAATGCCGGCGTTGTAGTCGTCGTTGAGGCGGACCTCGAGGATTTTGGCCTCCAGCAATACCTGGCGTTTTACGCTGAGTTCCGACCGTTCAAGAAAATTTCGCACGCTGTGCAATTCGTTGGGCAGCGCCTTGACAATCACCATGCCAGCCTGTGGCGTCACAACCACTTGTCGACCGTCAGTCAGGCCGCCGATCAGGGCTGTAACGGTGTGTTGCAGGGAGGACCAAAAATCGGTGCGGCTCAAGGTTTGCACGCGCGCGCCGGGGGTGCTATTGCCGCTGCGATTGTTGCCGCGTTTGTTTTGATTGCCTTCTTGATCGACCAACAGGTCCAGCAACCCGGAGTCATATTGCTGATTGTTTTGCGAACGATTGTTGTTGCGGTTGTTACCGCTGTTTGACTCAATTTTGCCCACGGCGATACTAGTGTCTGACAGGCCCACGCGTTTTACGTCAAGGTAGTCGATCTGGAAAACTTCGGTATGCAGTTCCCGCGGGAAAATGGTGTAAATGCCATTATTGTATTTGTATTCGTAGCCGTAAATTTCGCGCACCACGTCTAGCACGTCATCAACGGTGACGTTTTTTAATTCCAGCGTGATAGTACCGGTTAGCGCCGGATGCACGACTATATTAGTGCCAGTACCCTCCACCAGGCTCAGGAAAAAAGTTTTTGCCGGCGTATCGGTCACGGACAGGTCAAACCGTTCCTGGCTCAGTGCGGGTGGTGTGCTGGTGTCACTTAGCAGAGCATCGCTGACTGCTGAGGGAACCTCGCGTTCGGGGGCGGGTGCGTCGAGTTCCCTGGACAGTTTATCCATTGCGGTTTCGGAGGGCGTGGGTTGTGGCGCGATGGGGCTACAACCGATGACGAGCAACATCAGCGCCGATAGCAAAAACAGTGAGCGGCAGATCTTGGCAAGCAGATTTGACGGCATAATCAGGGGTGCCTCATTTTCTGGCGCGCTTCACGGCGCGTTTGACGGTGGTGGTATGCAGTTTCAGTTCCCGGTTTTTACCATTGATGGTTACCTGCACGCGATTGTCGAGAATGCGGATAAGCGTGGCGCCGGCTATGGTATCGCCTTCGGCTACCAGTTGGCCGTTAATGACCGCTACCCGGCGGCTATTGGATATCAATACAGAATTGAGGCGCAATTCCCTGTTCTCTGCTGATTCGGAAGGGATGTGCCGCAGGGGGTATGTTGGGTCGTTGTTGGCGTTGGCAAGCGCCGCCATACCCAGGCAAGTCGTGGCAACAAAATATAGATGGAACTTACACACCAAACAGGCCCTCCTCAGTTGTTAATGTGTACACCTGCAATTCTACTTCGGCATAGGGAAATCGGGTTACCTTGTAGTGAAATTCGTCCCACTTGAAACCCCAGGGCAGGTCTTCAAGTGCCTGGAGGTAGTCGAGGACATCGAAAAAACGGCCTTCCAGATACAACCGCACCGGATGTTTGTAAATACCTGCGTTGAGGGTATTGTTGTCAGCCAGGGTCAGTTGCATCTCTTCGACTGGCAAGGCCGTCAGTCTCAGTACGGTTAGTTTTTCGGTTTTTAGCAGCACATCTTCGAGAATACGGGGCAGACTTGCAGCATCAACCATGCCACTAGTGAAGGTGGTGAGCTCCGATTGCATTTCGGCAACCTGTTGTCGGAGTGCGTTAACCTCCAATTGTTGCGGACTTTCCGAATTGTGCCGGGTTTGCGCGGTGAGCGTGCCAAGTTCGGCTTGTTGAGAGTTCAGCTGCGCCCGGGTTTGATTAATCTGGTGCTGCAACTTGTTTTGTTGGGCGGAGATAGGGGAGAGAAGCGTCAATTCAGCCAATACCCATAGCACTGCCACTGCGGCGGCGAACAGCAAAATTCGTTCCCGCGTTTGCAGTGAGTCAATGCGTTCCCGGAGCAGGTCAAGTTTGGCTTTCATGGTGTTGCCCCCGCTTTGCTCAGCTGGAAATTCACTATATCGCTATGACTTTTGTCCCGTTGCATGTGTAAAGGGCCAAACTGTGTATTTTGAAACCGTTGGTCGGCTTGCAGTTGCTGTAGATATTGGGGAACGATTTCGGCGGGTCGGGCATCGCCTCTTAGTTCGATGTGATTGCCGTTTGCAAGAAACAGGATTTCAGTGAGAGCGATGCCATTGGGATGATGTTGTGCAAGGCCTGACAATTGATCGGCAAAACTGGTGGACGCACTGATTTTCTGCTGCGCTATTAGTTTGCGGATTTGTTGCAGTTCCAACAGCTTGCCCTCCAGTTGCTGGCGCTCGTGTGCCAGTCGCACGGACTGGTCGGCGGGCAGCCTGGCGTGCAGCGATTGTACCTGGTCAGCGAAATGTGCCTCTTGACTTTTCAGATCTGCGAGATGTTCCATCAGGTCATCGCGTTGAACACTCTGCCACCAAACCAGAGCAGCCAGCAGGACCGTGACAGCAATCAGAGCAATGGCCATGGTAACTGCATTCAGACTCAGACCGCTATCTTGTGCCCTGATTTGGTACAGATTAATCTGCTGCCTGCTCATAGTGACTCCCTTATTTTGCGTCTTCTCGCAATGCGGCGCCAATTGCATTCAGGCATAATTGCAAGTCTTTGCCATCGGTGGCGGGCGGTAGAGGCAATTGTTCCTGCACAGGTAACACATCGACCTGGGCTGGCAGGCTGTCGCGCAAGGTGGCGGGTATTTTGTCATCGGTGATGTTGGCGCCACACAGGTAAATTTGCTGCGCGGGAGGTTGGCGCATCTGGCGTTCGAAGTAATCGAGAGAACGCTGGAGTTCCAGAGTCAGGGTGTCGCCGGGTAGAACGTCTGACAAACCGCCGTTCCAGTTGATGTCAAACGTGCGTGCCAGGTAAAGGTTGCCATCTCGTGTCAAAGAGAGGCAGGCACGGCCCGACTCGATCAAGACGATGGCGGCACTGCGACCGGATTGCGCAAACCGCTCACACAGATTGCGCATCGACAATTCTGTGATATCAATGGCGTTGAGTTTGAGACCAGCGGCTTTGGCTAGCGCGACATTCTCGGCGATACTGTTGCGATGTGCGGCAACGGCATACACCATATTGTTACGGTTGGTGTCGGCGGGCAGGGTAAAGGCATCAATAACGGCATCTTCGAGCGGCATGGAGAGGGAATCGCCGATGCGCCAGCGCACCGCGTCGCGCAATTCGGAAGGTGGAACATTCGGTGCCTCGATGAGTTGCAGGCTATAACCCCCTGCCGGCAGCACCACGTTGCACTTCGTACCTTTTAGTCCCAGAGAGTCGATGTGCTCGCGCAGTCGGACGATCCGGTCGGCCTGCCCGTCAAATTGGAGCAGGTCGCAACAGGATACCTGACAAATCCCCCCCGGCGCAGTTTCGACGCAAGCTACAGCCAGGCCGTCTGGCTGGTTCTCAATACCTACCACTCTTCTCGCGGCATGGTTATTATTAAACCATTTGAGCAGAATATTTCCCCCTTCCTTCCTTATATGGATCATTATCGTTGGAACAGAATCTGTTGGTAAATCGTTATCACCACACTAATGGAGACTTTTTCAATCGGGAAGCAGTAAGGAACATCGTGTGGTTGCTTATGCCAAAGCAACTTCTTCCCCTCTCCCAGACAAATGAAGCTGGGCACAAAACTGGTTATGGCCTTCCGTGTCGTACCTGAAAACGTGTTGTTCGTTGTTGCGCATCACTTATTTGGAACAATCAAACCAAACTCCTGGCTTTGATTGGCACGTTTCAGGTGCAGCGGTGGCGAAAGCGATTTACCAACAATCCCGGTCAATCACCACCATCTCGTATAACAGTGTGGCATAGCATAACTTGTGCTACAGGCGCGGACAAGGATAATGCATTTCCCCGTAATGCTTTCCCCGTAATACTTTCCCGTAATCGAGAGGGAGTGGCGCTCCGTCTTGCTGTCAAGTAGACTCGCCACATGGGGTTGTTATATTTTGGAACCTGACAACAATAACAGGGCAAAAACGTGACACTTTATCGTCAGTTGATAATAGCGGTCGCAGCATTATTCCTTCTACTCTACGGGACTAATGCTGCTGTCGGCTTGTATCACGCCCGTGTTCTTGTAGAACAACAAATGGAAGTTCATGCCCAGGATACAGCGACATCTGTAGCCTTTGCCATGACACAAGCCGCAAAAGATAACGACGCCGCCACTCTGGAAACCATGTTTAACGTTGTGTCCGATAGCGGCTATTTTCGCCGTATAACCTATCGTGGGCTGGATGGCGGGACGCATATAGATCGCTCTTTTCCGATCAGTGTCGAGTCTGTTCCGGACTGGTTTATACGGCTGTTCCCCCTGCCTTCTCCGGAAGGCAGGGCGGAAGTTGCCTCGGGCTGGATGCGGCTGGGCGAGCTGGTCGTTACAAGTCACCCTGGCCAAGCCTATCAAAAACTCTGGTATGTCGCCCGCGACCAGTTAGTCTGGTTTGCCCTGGTGACCATTTCGGTGTGTCTTTTGGCAGCGTTTTCACTGCGTATTTTGCTGAGGCCACTGTCTCGTCTTGAACAGCAGGCAAACGCCATATGCGACAAACAATTTGTCGTTCAGGAAGAGATACCCCGTACCCGTGAATTGCAGCGAGTGGTCGAGGCCATGAATCGCATGGCTTCACGCCTGAAGAAGATTTACGAAGGCCAGTTGACCCTTATTTCGCACTGGCAGGAACGAGCGTCACGTGACTCGGTGACTGGACTTGTAAATCGTTTGGGCTTTGACATGACAATGAAGGCGTTTATGCAAACCGGTGCTGAGCCGGTTTCCGGAGCCTTGATGATTTTTGCAATAGATAATTTTGAGCGAATCAATGAGCGTGCGGGTAGAGGCGAGGGCAATGCTGTGTTGCAGCATGTTGGCGAAAAATTGACCGATGCAATTTCAGGGTACCCGGAATCGATTATTGCCCGCCGGCAAGGGCCCGAGTTTACAGTGTTTGTGCCCAATGTGATTGAAGAAGATGCCAGGTTGCTTGCCGAAAAGGCTTTCGTTGCGGTATCGGCGGTTGAGTGGCGCGACCAGGAAGAAGACCCCCTGGTTATGCATATGGGGTTTAACTATGAGTCACCGGTAACCGGCCCCGGGGATATCCTGGTCGGCGCAGACATGGCGCTCAAGCAGGCCCGTTCCACGGGTAAAAGCTGGTGCAGTTTGACGGATGCGATAGGCCAGGCCGATATGCCTCTGTTGTCGGCATCATCAAATGAGTGGAGGACACTGCTTGAGCAGGTTCTCGCAAATCGTGATATTACCCTGCTGTATCAACCAATCTTTTCTTCCCGGCGCAAGCGGATTGGTTCTGAGGTTTTTTCCCGCCTGAAAAGCGGTGATCACTTGATTGCTGCAAGTGTTTTTATACCACTGGCAGAGCGCTTTGGTCTGGCGCCCGAGTTTGACAAACTGATCCTGGAAACCCTGGCGAAACAGATTGAACGGTTTCCGGCACGCCATTATATCTGCGTCAATATCAGTACAACGTCTGTTCAGGATGAAGAATTCAGGAGCTGGCTGGAACAATTCCTGGCTCGGGAAAAGCAACTTTCCAAACGACTGGTGGTTGAATTATCTGAGCATGCAATGAATATCGAGGAGCATCATGTTCGCGAGTTGAGCCAGGTGCTGGTAGCTGCGAGGGCTCGTCTGGGGATAGACCACTTTGGTCTGCAGTCGTCAGCTTTCGGCTATCTCGGCAGCTTGCCTCTTCATCACATCAAGGTTCATCGCAGTTTTGTACATGGCCTTGAAGGAAATGCGGACAACCGTTTCTACATTCACTCCCTCGCCCTACTGGCTCATAGCCGATCCATCAAGTTTGCAGTTGAAGGTATCGAACGGGATGAAGAGTGGGACGTTCTGGTGTCTTTCGATATTGACGCTGCTCAAGGTTACCTGCTTGGCCAGCCGTCTGCTGACCCTTTCTCCTCCTGATCTCCCCCTGAAAACTTTCCCTGCCCAAGTATTTGAGCCAATTCTGTAATAATCAGCACCAAAAATTGTTTTATAATACTTTTGACTGATTTCATGAAATGGATTGCTTCCCTGAAATCCAGTGTTTTCAGTGATTTATCGTATTTTTTGATGTCAAGCCAATATTTGCTATATTTTAGTAAATGCGATGTAATACAGCTTTTTCATGACAAACGGTCAGTAAATAATGCTTTCTCATTAAGGATAACGAATCATGAGGAGGGACAAATCCGGTGACAGAAGAGTTCTTTTGCTGCTGAACCGCCGGGATTCAGAGTTAGAAAAGCAGATATTTGCCCGTTTGAAAGGCTGGCAGTTCGATATCTATACCGACTGGACCAAGGCATTGGCCCATTCACAACAATACCTGCTGGGTTTGTTTTACCTGGATGACAGCAAGCCAGAGGAGGAAGCCCGGACTTTGCGGGTTCAACTCGAATCCCTTCTCTCCAGAGTGAGCTGGACTTCGTGGGTTGGTTTGGCAACGGCAAGACAAATGCAGCAGAGCGACTTTCGGCAATTGATCAAGCGTTACTGCTGTGACTATTTTACATGCCCCCTTGATAATGCCCCCGGGATTTGCATACAAACCGTGCTTGGCCATGCCTACGGAATGGCGGCCCTGAACAAGCAAATTGATACACAAACTTTTGTTGACCGACCTGCAGGCCTGATTGGTGATAGCGCGCCAATCAGAAAGCTGCTAAAAGATATTCGCAAAGTCGCCAGGGCAAATGCTCCCGTGCTTATTTCGGGTGAAAGTGGCACAGGCAAGGAGTTGATTGCAAGGGCGATACACCGGGACGATTCCCGCCGTTCCGGCCATCCTTTTGTTGTCGTTAATTGCGGAGCAATTCCAGCCATGCTTCTGGAATCGGAGCTGTTTGGTCACGTCAGGGGAGCATTTACCGGCGCGGACAAGAATAAAACAGGTCGAATTGAGGCCGCAGACGGCGGTACGTTATTTCTTGATGAAATTGGAGATTTGCCAATCGCCCAGCAAGTAAAGCTGTTGCGCTTTTTGCAGGAGGGCACAATCGACCCGGTAGGCTCCTTGCAATCCCGAAAAGTGGATGTAAGAGTTCTGGCGGCTTCTCATATCAAATTGGAGGAGGCTGTGCTCGCCGGGGATTTTCGAGAGGATCTTTTTTTTCGCCTTAATGTTTTGCAATTGCATTCGCCGCGTCTTGCCGATCGCAAAGCCGATATAGAGCAACTGGCATATCACTATCTGAATTTGTTTCGTTTGAGTTCCTCCAGTGTCGCGCGTGATTTCTCCAGAGACGCTCTTCGGGCTATGGCCATACACAGCTGGCCCGGGAATGTACGCGAACTTATGAATCGTGTGCAAAAAGCTCTGGTGATGAGCGAGTTCAAATTGATCACACCCGAAGACCTGGGCTTGACCTTGCCCCATAGTCAAACAGCGACCGAAATTGTCGATCTGGAATCTGTGCGAAATCTGGCGGAGAAGCAGGCATTGCAAGTGCGCTTGAAAATGCGTACAGTAATGTTTCAAAGGCAGCCAGAAGTTTGGGTGTGTCGCGTATGACAATGTATCGGTTATTGGATAAACACAAACTTCATGCCTGACTTTCTGTGTTTGTTTTTTGTGACAAATAATAAATATCCACTCCCTGTTAAAATCGGGTGTCTATAGTATTCTCCTGAAAAAGAATCAACAATGGCTCGAAAGTTTTGTTCCGGATTGAATTGTTGCCGATAATTCAAATGCTCCCGGATCAATACTTCCCTGGTTCACAGGCGCAATTCAAACGCGAATTCAGAATTATTTTGAATGCACTTTTTTTCGAAATTTTCAGGTTCCAAAACGTCTAAAAATTTTCAAGTAGTCTAGTCGATAGCCTGTCTCAAATTTTTATTTGGGATATGCGTGTGACAGTCCGTTTCCCTATCACTGTATATCTCTTTGCTCGCTGGAAACTTTAAGACTCCCGGACCATGGGGGGCGGAGTGTTTGGGTGTGTGTGACCAGGGTCGTTTATTAGCGATGTACCACATGTGTTACACATTAAGATTTGTCTCTAAGTTAATGAAATATCGAATTAAAGAGCCTGTTTTGGCTGGGTCGTTGTAACAGGTTGTTTACATGGTGGTTCTCGATCAATCTTGAAAACATAAAATATCTCAATAAATCAAAGGCTTGTAAGGTTTGGCACGGAGCTTGCCTAAGGGGGTTGTACGCAAAGTTTTACAAGAGCGATTGACCTGCAGGACTTTTAACAAGAATGAAAAAGCCATCTGCTTTACCGAAAATAAAACGTGCCAGATATCAGGTTGTAAATATATTCGTGGCCAGTGTTGCTCCCCTGTTATTTTTGTTGGCTCCTGCCAGTCACGGACAGGAAGCAAATGCTGCAAACAGCGACGCCCCGTTCGATATACCTGCCAACTTGCCGAGCATTTCAGAAAGTGTGATTGAGCAGGGAGCGCTTGATGGTTTGTCTGGAATTACTTCGATCAACATC
This sequence comes from Porticoccaceae bacterium, assembly GCA_050289385.1. Classification (GTDB taxonomy): domain Bacteria; phylum Pseudomonadota; class Gammaproteobacteria; order Pseudomonadales; family Porticoccaceae; genus JBNKFQ01. The sequence continues at coordinate 31,125 of JBNKFQ010000287.1, forward strand.
ACTTCCGGTGACGGTAATATTCAACAAAATTCCGCCGCAATCGCCGTTTCGCAAGATAACGGATACAGCTACGCGACAGTCGACCCAAATCAGGATACCGATAATTCACTGCTGCCAGATCACACCCAAAATTTGAGTGCGCATATATTGTCTGGCGCGTTTGCCGATGGCCTGGGCGTGATGATGGTTAACCAGTCCAGCGGCACAGGTAACGTCCAGCTTAATGGTACTGCCATCGCTATCGGTGGTCCGGGTTCTGAAGCGGCAGTGGAATTGAGTGATATGGAATTGGCAGCAGAAGCCTCTGCTACCGGAGTAGACGTGCAACAAAAAACAGTTGATGACAAAAACTCGATAGTTGGAGAAATTTCTCTCGCCGCAGATGCATTCAGCCGTGCCCAGGGCATAGTGCAATTGAACCAGGTGGTTGGCAATGGCAATCGCACCGTAAATGCGCTGTCCATGACGATAAAAAACCGGGCATCGAATTTGTGAATGTAAAACCGGAGACGCTCCAAAAGTTCGATGTAAATGCAGTACCCATGGCAAGAACCAAAGCAGTACCCCAAGTAAACCAAACCACACCAGGAGGTGTAACAACATGAAAATGAAAAAACTACCAATAGCCGTTGCGGTTGCTGCCGCATTCAGCTTGGCAGCGACTGCCCAGGCTGACGGCCATCGTGAGCACGGTTCTGATTCCGACGTTGAAATCAACAAGGAAATTGACGTTGATCAGGATTACAGCTTTCAGAGCGATGTACGTGCGCTCGGCCTGATTTTGATTGATTCCCAGTCTACAGCGGTATCTGAAGTGAATCAGGCGTCCAGGGGCAACCACGTTACCAATGGCAGCGAAGCCAGCAATGACGCCAATGTTGGCGACGATGTGCTGAAAGGTGCAACAGGTAACATTGGTTTGAACGTCGCCGCTGGTGATAATAACGTTCAACAAAACTCAACATCTTTGGCAACTTCAGCGTCGCAAGGCAATGAAATAACTGTTGGTATGGACATTGATGTTGGCGAGATCGCCAAGAGTTCAAATTCCTACAGCAGTTCAGAGAAAGTACATCATCAAGCTGATTATGCAGTGGGTCAGAGAAGCTCCAGCTCTGAATCTTCATCTGCTTCCAGTAAAGCAAACAGCAACGAAAGTAGCGAAGGTGGCTGGAACGTTAATGGTGGTGCATACTACCACGAGGGTGCCGGCAACGGTTCCAGCAATTATGCTGGCAGCAGTAGCAGCAACAAGGTGGTTGTCGATGCCACCAGCAAGGTAAAAACAGATGATAACGCTGGTAATACATCTAATACTGTAACCGATACTGACAGCACGGCAAAAAGCAACACTGAAAGTCATAGCCTCAATTATGACTACCAGGACTATGCTGTTGGTGGTGGAATATCAGGTGGTGCCAATGAATCTCACGGCTCCAGCAGTTCATCCAACAGTAAATCTTCGGAGTCCAGTGAAGCTTCCCGGTTTGCCAAATTTAATGCTTCCGGCGAAGATTCGTATGACGCGTCTCAAAAATCCAGCTACAGCGATTCGTATGAAGGTTCCTACTCTGTAAATGCTCGTATCGACGCTACTTTGGTTTTCGGTGGTGCAGCTGATGCAGAAACCTTCTCTAACCAGGCGGCAGCCGGAAACGTAACTGACAGCTACGGTGCCTCTAACAGCGCTACGCTGGGTGATAATGTAGCAAAAGATGCTACCGGTAACATCGGTATTAACATCGCAGCTGGCGGCAGTAATGTTCAGGCCAACCAGCTTTCGATTGCTTCTGCCAGCGGTGCTCTGGCAACTGCTACTGCATCATCCAACCAGGGTGTTTATGGCAATACGACCAACAATGCTGCCATGGCTAGTGATGAAGTTGAAACGCTGAATGCCGAAATCACTTTGTCAGGTTCAGCAACTGGTAGCTATGAAGGTACCTCTGACCAGGTTGGTGATGTGTATCTGGATACCTGGGACGAACAGGGTCACCCCGGTGGCAACAACACAGGTCATGTCGATGTGGATTCCGAGGCGCAAGGTGCTCAAGATCCTAACGGTGACGGCGGTGCCTTCCTGTTCTCTGAAGCCGGAGAAGTGGCTTTGGACAATATCTCCCTGACTGGCACAGTCAGCATTGCCCAATCCGTTTACAACGCGCACAGCAATACTGCCAGCCTTGGCGGTAGTGCACTGTCTGGCGCATCCGGTAATGTCGGCGTAAACATTGCGGCAGGTACTAATAATCTGCAAGGCAATGCTCTGGCAATTGCCAGGGTTAGCGCACCGGTAGCACCTCCGGCAGGTGGTGGTAACGGCGGCGAATAAGCCCTGATTGAATTTGTTGCTTAGCTATTGGCGCTGTTCATCGCAATGATGGGCAGCGCCATTTTCTCAAGGTATTAAGGTCACTGCGATGTCAACTCGAAGTCCACGATTTTACAAAAACTACCTGATTTGCGTTTTTGTTGCGGTAGTAGTTGTCTGTGGGTTGTCGTTTTCGGCTCGCGCAATATCTGCAGAAGTAAGGTTATACGGCTTGGGCGGGCTGGGTTATTTTAATAAAAAGGTAACCACGGTTCGGGAAAGTCGATTTAAAAACCTGATTGAACAAAAATACGATTTTAGTTGTGGCGCTGCGGCAGTAACCACAATTTTGAAATACGCCTATCACATCAATGTGACAGAGCTGGACATTATTGAAGGAATGTTAAAAGTCAGCGACCCTGATGTAGTAAAAGAGAAGGGTTTTTCTCTGCTGGATATCAGAAGGTATGTTGAAAGCCATGGCCTGCGTGGGCGAGGTTATAACCTGAAGGCCGAGGCTCTGGGCACTATTCGGATCCCAACAATTACATTGCTTGATATTAAAGGATATCAACATTTTGTCGTATTAAAGAGGACCATTGGCAATGATGTATATGTTGCTGACCCGGCGCTTGGTAATCGGGTAATAAATCGCGATGAATTTCTCGCCAGCTGGAATGGTGTGGTGTTTGCCATCGTTGGCAAGGGGTTTGATAAAAATACGATATTAAGTCACCCGGATGCACCTTTGACCGCTCGAAAGTTTCTGGACGGATTTGCACCTATTACCGACAGCGAGCTACTGGATTTTGGCTTTTCACACGCAGATTTATTTTAACAGTGCAGTTTTAACGACAACTGCACTGAGAGTGAATGATGTTGAACTGAACGGCCGATCAAATAACCGAAGGGCAGAGCAACGTATCAACGCTCTGGTCGGGTTGGCAAGTTGAACAGCGGTAAAAACAGATTTTTCAAATGCAGCGTATTGGAAACAAATACGCCGAGTGCATGGAAATTACAGAGGCATATGCCATGAGTCGTTTAAAATACAATTCGCGTCACGCAAGGAAATGCCGCAACAGGAAAGTGGTGGCGGTGCTCGTATCCTTGTTGACT
>JBNKFQ010000288.1:0-14602 GCA_050289385.1 Porticoccaceae bacterium
CCCAACCTGGTTTTGTAGCACTGCATTCTCATCCGGGACGCTCGTCGCCTACTTTGCGGGGCAAGGCGTTGCGGGAAATTTTTTTGTGCCAGGAAGTGCCGGACCCGCCCGGTGATGTGGATTTTTCGCTGGTGCAAGACACCAGTAATCCGAACTACCCTACCATGCGCCAGCGATTAACCGCTCACGCGACTGCGCCTACCTGCGCCGGTTGCCACAAAATCACCGACTCGATTGGGCTGGCGCTGGAAACCTTTGATGGTGCAGGCAGTTTCCGTACCAGAGAGAATGGGGTAGCGATTGATACCAGCGGTGAAATGGACGGTACCCACTACGACGATACAGCCGATCTTAGTCAACTGCTAAGTCGCAACCCAAGTGTGGCGTCTTGTTTGGTGAAACGTGTGTATTCCTACGGTGTGGGCCGGGGTGTAGAAGCGGCTGAACGCAAGTGGTTGAAATCTGTGCGCAAGGATTTTGCCAGCAATGGGTATCAATATCTGAATTTACTTCGCCAGATTGCAACCAGTGATGAATTTTATCGCGGTGTAATCAGCGAACCGGAGTCCGTTGCACAACGTTAAGAGCATTGGAAGGGAGGTAAAAAATGTCATATATCAAGAGCAATTCCGTCAGTCGCCGCAGACTTTTGCGCGGCATGTTGCAGGGCTCGGCGGTCGGAGTGGGGCTGCCACTGCTGGATTTATTCCTGAACGAAAACGGTAATGCTCTGGCGTCGGGCGAACGCCTGCCGGTCTGTTTTGGCACGTGGTTCTGGAGCCTGGGTTTGGCCGTAGTAGACTGGGCTCCGAAACCGGGCGAAGACCTGTTGCCCAGCCAACTCAAGGCACTGGAGCAGATTCGCGACAAGGTTAATATTTACAGCGGCACCCAAGTGTTCACCGACGGCGCTTCCAGCGTCCACATTGCTGCGCCACAAGGCATTATGAATGGCAGGGTAACGGGGCGTGGCGGCGACTACTACACCAGTATCGATTCGCAAGTTGCCGACGCACTCGGTGTGCGCACGCGCTTTCGTTCAATTGAAATGTCCTGTGATGGCAACCCGGCTGCCAGTTGGAGTGCACGCGGCAAAAATGCCATGAATCCCCCGGAAATATCAGCGCTCTCGCTTTATCAAAAGCTGTTTGTCGACGGTTTTCAAGACCCCAATGCCGCCGAGTTTGTGCCGGATCGGGCCACTATGCTGCGCAAAAGCGCCTTGTCGGTTGTGAAAGAAGAAAGGAATAAACTGGAGCGTCAGGTGGGCGCAGCGGACAGGGTACGGCTGGACGAGTTTTTCACCGCATTGCGCGAAATGGAACAGCGCCTTGCTCTGGAGCTGGAAAAACCCGAGCCGCTGGCAGCGTGCAAGGTACCATCGGCGCCAACAGGAGAAAACCCTGGTGTGCCGATTGATGACGTTATTACAACTCACCGATTGTTTTCCGACCTTGTGGCTCACGCGCTCGCTTGCGGTCAGACACGCATTTTCAATATCGCTATTTGGGGCGATGCGATCAAACCCGGTGACCCATCGACCCACCATATTTACTCACACGAAGAGCACACAGATCCGGCGCTGGGTTATCAACCCATGACGTACTGGTTTTGTATGAAGTACATGGATGCCTTTCGTGATTTGGTGTTGGCTCTGGACAATGTCAAGGAAGGTGATGGCACCCTGCTGGATCGCACATTGATGCTGGCATTTACCGACCACGGTGATGCCCGCTTGCACCTGGTCCAGAATATTCCGCTGTTTACAGCGGGTCGGGCCAATGGCGGCATGAAGACCGGACATCATATTGCCGTGGATGGCGATTCCAGCGCCCGGGTCAGTCTGACTTGTCTGAAAGCGCTCGGTCTGCCGGTCACCCGTTGGGGAAGTGGTTCCAACAGGGTGACACAACCGATTACTGAAGTATTGGGGTGAGTGAATTGAGAACAGGGAATTTGAAGCGGGCCTGGCAGAAACAGGGGTGTGATCTTTGAATACAGGTAATTTTAAAAATCGATTGTTGATAACGGCCTTTTGCAGTAGCACGGCATTTGTTGCCAGTGTTGTTCTGGCAGGTGAGCAAGAGACGGATGTTCCACTATTATCCACTCCACCGGGCATTACTTTGATTCGGGTTGAGCGTGAGCCGGTTTATGATGTCAGTTCACCATTGCCACCTCGTCACCTGTGGACTCGCCTCGGCGATGCCGATGGCAATACTTTGTTTGTTTCAGATCAGGATACAGTGCCGGGGACATCTCACTGTGTGGATGAGTGTGCACAAACCTTTCCTCCTGTGCTTGCGTTGCCTGGCTCAAAAGAGGCGGGATCGTGGACGCTTGTGGAACGCAAACAAGGTAAGCAGTGGGCATACAATGGTAAACCTCTGTATCGGTTTGCGCGGGAAACCAGACTCAATGAGGTGGTAAATAATATTCTTGATGAGCAATTCAAGGACAACCTCCAGGAGCAGTTGGAGTCACGTGGCAAGACCGGCAAAAAAGATCATGTATTGATGCCGCCAGAAGGCTGGAGCATAGCTCGTTTCGACCCCCGTGCGGCTACGCCGCCCGGCATTGATATACACGATATTCCGGCGATAAGCGGGCTGGGCTTTGTGGATCGCAACGGCAAGACCGTGTATGCCCGCGAGGGTGATAGTGATGATTTCGATTCGTTATGTGCCGGTTGCGACAATCACTGGCAGCCGCTGGCAGCGCCGGGCCTGTCCAGTGAAGTTGGTCGTTTCAAACCGGTGACACGCAGCAACGGAGACCGGCAGTGGAGCTACAATGGCGCATTGCTTTATACCTACAGTGGCGATTATGAACCCGGGGAAGTAAATGGTACGGATTTATCTGAGCAGGCCACCGCAGGCGGAGTGCGTTTGTATGTACCGATGCTGGCCCGGCATTATATGCCGCCGGGTATTCTGGTACGCAAGGATATGGTGCGCGGTAGAATTTTTTCTACCTCGAATGGGATGCCTTTATATTCCCGTTATCCGTTTGAACGCAAGTTTGGCAAACGAGGTCAACTGGCATACAGCTACCGCAAGGGCAAGGAAATTGGTACTAAAGGTTGTAATGCCGAATGCCTGGAAACCTGGCATCCGCTTTTAGCGCCGGATAATGCGCAACCGAGAGGTTTTTGGGAAGTTGTGGTGCGCGAAGACGGTTCGCGGCAATGGGCATATCGGGGATTTGTACAATACATAAATATAAACGACAAACCGTATAAAAAGGCCATTGGCAATTTCAGGTTTGATTACGTGATGGGAGACTCTGGTCCCTACAAGCCTGAAGATGCAGTAGTTTCCGGGTTGCAAAGGTTTTTTCCTACTGCCTTCTTCTGGCACTTGAGTGCACCTTGAGTCCGAAGTTGAAAAACTTTTGGGCTCATGATGCCCGCTGCAAATACTACCTTTCGCAGGTCATATGCCTGATGACGTAGCCTGTGTAGGCCAGGCCTGATTTATCTCTGCTAATTATCAAAAAGTCTTGGACCAAAGTCGAATATCACTATCCAGACAGGTAAGTGATACTGAGCGGATTTTATATCGGACAAGTATAAAAGGTAGAACCGCGATGAAAACAAGTATGCTCGCCTTACTATTATTGGGTATGTTTGCCAGCCAGATTTGGGCAGATGATGGCACTATTTCGGTGCCGGCATTTGATCTGCCGGAATCTGAATTTTTAGACGATGAAGCCCGTCGTGCACTGAAAAAATATCGGGAAGTTTACCGGGGTGAATATGCTGAACTGGACAAGCTCTGTCCTTCAAGCCAGGACGCCGATATAGAGGAAATGACTGCGGTAAGGCGATGTAAGGCAAAGGCCTTCTATAAAACAGCTCGCTATAAAGATGTGGAAAATCGTTACGATGTGCAGGTAACGAATAAAACAATTAACGGGGTTTATACAGAGATTTTTACACCGGCTGAAGGGATTGCAGCGCAGAATAGCAAGCGAGTGTTAATGAACGTACACGGTGGTGCGTTTTTGGGGGGATCACGCACGGGCAGTCACCTGGAGTCCATTCCGATCGCTTCTGTGGGCAAAATAAAAGTGGTGAGTGTGGATTACCGCATGGCGCCGGAGTATGAATTTCCTGCGGCCAGTGAAGATGTGGCTGCGGTTTATCGGGGGTTATTGCGAGATTATAAGCCCGAAAATATCGGAATTTTTGGCTGTTCCGCCGGTGGTGTTTTAACGGCACAGTCGGTAGCCTGGTTTCAGAAAGAGGGACTGCCGCGGCCGGGCGCCGTTGGCATGCTTTGTGCGGCGGCCTTCTATTGGATGGATGGCGATTCAGGCTACCTGGGATCGGCAATGTCTGGTTTCGATAACAAAAGTTCTTCCGAAAATCCCTATTTTCAAAATACTAATATCAACGATCCCCTGGCTTTCCCCGGTAAGTCGGAGCGCGTGCTGGCGCAATTTCCGCCCTCGCTGTTGATCTCCGCCACCAGAGACTTCGCCTTGAGTACGGTGGTTCGTACGCATTCCCAACTTGTCAAGCTGGGTGTAGAAGCTGATTTGCATATCTGGGAGGGATTGTCTCATGCATTTATGTTTTCACCCGATATTCCTGAATCCCGAGAAGTATATGATGTCGTGGTAAAGTTTTTCGACAAGCACTTGGGACGTAACTGATAATTTGTAACATACGGCTGAATTTTGATTGGAACTCCTCTACTGTGCTGTGGTGTTCGGGTGCAAGCCATGTCTCGACATTTGAGCTGGCATGCCTGAGACGCCAGCCATTGACAATTGAAAATTGGCCGTTGCTTATTGGTATCTGTGGTTCAGCAGGCCAGTATTCAAAATCTGCCTTCTTTTGTCGATCAAATGAATGCAGCCATAGAAGTGGAAGGCATTTGTACACTGGGAAAATAGATGCCGCAGCAGCGGCCGAAATTACTTGTTGCCAACGATAACAATACGATCAAAATCCCGAATTAATTTGATCGGCAGCGTTTTTTCAAAATCATCGAGGGCGATGTTTATGTGCTCCAGGCGAACTACAGAAAAAACCTTGAGGTTCATAACGTTGGTGTCTTCGATCAGAATTTTCTTGTAGGAGTAGCGGTTTAATTCTTGTACCACTTTATATAGTGGTTCTTCTTCAAATCGCAGAAAACCCTTGCGCCAGCTATACAGGTGGCTCGTGTCAGTAACTTTGTAGGCAAGCATCTCTCCGTTTTCAAAGGCAACTTCAGCGACAGTGCCGGCTGATATTCGCTGCTGATCTTGTGAGTCAGAGCGAAAAATTTTGCCTTCCTCTACAGCTAGCATGGGTGCCGCGGTTTCTACCTGTTCTTCCTTGCGATGAATGGCAACCAGGCCTTCCAGAACGGCCAGGGTGAGTTTTCCAGGTGATTTGCGAAGGGTAAATTCGGTTCCGAGTACGCTTATTGACCGGGAATCAACATTGACATTAAAAGGGCGTGTGGGGTCCTGCGCAACGTTAAAAAACGCTTCGCCACGTTCCAGTATTACGCGACGGTATTGATCGTTCATATCAACCAGTAACTGTGTGCCGGTGTTGAGTGTGATGATACTGCCATCATCAAGGTTGACGGTTTTCTGTTCGCCAAGTCGAGTGTTGTACAGCAAAATATTGGACTGTGCTGTTTGTTGCTGCCACGGCAGAAAATTGCTGTCGAAATATAATAACCCAATGGTTACAGCCACTAGCAATACCGCAGCCGTTGATAGCACGTGTCGGCTCCGTATTCTCCGTTTGCATTGTAACAAGCCGACTGCAGCTACAGCGCGAATTTCGGGGTCGTCGGCGATATTTTCCAGATCGGCCAAGGTATGCAGCATATCGACAAATTCGGCTCTCTGCTCGCCGCAAGCTGCGTGCCAGGATTTGATTTCATTGATTTCCGATTCGCGCATATCGCCCGAAAACATTCGCGCAATATGCTGCCCGGTTTGGCGAGTGACGGCCACTTTGCTCAATTCAGTCATTGTTCTCACCTTTTAAAAAATTGCATCCTGCAGCCCGAACTCTTACCAGTGCTTTCGACATGTATTTTTCAATCTGCTTGGTGGATACACCGAGCATATTGGCAATCTGCTGGTAACTTTTGTGTTCGAAGCGGCTGAGTACAAAAACCTGACGCCATTTGGGCGGCAGGTCGAGGATTGCCTGCTTCACCTGTTGCAATTGCTGCTGCGCCTCCGCCCGTGCCTCCGGGCTGATACTATCTATCGGGTTGCCCAATTCCTGTTGGTATTCATTACGATAGTGGTGCTGGGTAGCCTGTCGGCGCTCCATATCCACCATCAGGTTGTTAGCGAGCGTGAGAATAAACGCCCGATTGCTACCACTTTGAGGCGAGACACGCTGTTTCAGGTCTTCCATATTTGTCAATTTCAGGAACACCTCCTGTATCACATCATCGACATCTTGCTGGGCTATAATGCGCGCACAGAGAAAACCGCGCAGAGCCGTACCATGCTCTCTCATCAAGCGGTCTACGGTTTGCTCGCGGGACTCGCGGCTCCAGGTGGCGATGTCTACCACCTTGTTGTCAGTGTGTGTATTCAATCGAATTGATCTCCTCCCGTCGTTCTTAACGCATGTCAGCCCAACTGACCCTACCTGAGAATAAAAATTTTGTTATTGCCGGTAGGGAGGCCTTTCATGGCATCCGTTAATACATCGAAACGTCCTGCAGGCGGTTCTATTTTCAAGCTTACAATACTCCATATACCCAAAACGTCTAAATAGACCGTATTTTGACTACCAATATTCAGGGCTCATTGGGTAAATAATAGACATGAGAGGGGATAAAGCCCATGCTTGTCAAACTCGTAACACATAAAACAGGTGCATCAAACTTGCGCGTATTACTTGCTTCAATGATGCTGATGGCTTCTGCGGGAAAAGTGCTGGCCGATACTGATGCCATTCAGCTTGATATTAAAAGCGGACCTGCTGGTAAGGCCTTGCTAAATCTGGCCGAGCAGGCAGGGGTACAGATTACTCTGCCGCAGCGGGAGGGCATAAGCCGGCAGCTCAAGTCAATCAGTGGTGAATATACCCTGGCAGGAGCACTTGATCTGATACTGGATGGTAGTGGGTTGGTATATGAATTCACCTCGGATAAAACTGTAATTGTTAAACAGGCAAATACAGGTCTCTCTGATGAAAGTCCAATATCTGAACTAAAAGAAAAATCCCGAGTGATAGAAGAAATTACAGTTACGGCTACCAAGCGGGAAACGCGGTTGCAGGATACTCCCATGGCCATCTCTGCATTAAGCGCTGACAACATTGAAAAACGTGGCCTTTTGACAATGTCGGATTATCTTTCCAGTATCCCCGGAGTCACCATGCAGGATTCTGGTCCGGGTGAAAATAAAGTTGTTATTCGGGGAGTGGGCAGTGGTCCCTTCGAAGATGCATCTACTGCCAGCTATTTTGGTGAAGCACCTCTTAATTCTCTCTCGTCCGGCAATGCTACAGGTGCGATTGCTGATATAAAATTGGTCGATATGGCCCGAGTAGAAGTGCTTAGAGGGCCACAAGGAACGTTATATGGCTCGGGATCAATGAGTGGGACTGTCCGGAATATCCCAAACGCACCAAATTTACAGGAAGTTGAAGGTAAAATAGAAGTCGGCTATTCACAGACTGCGAGATATGGTGGCGATAATACAAAAATAACAGGAGTCTTTAACGTTCCTCTTGTTGAGGATGAGTTGGCTGTTCGTTTGGTTGCCTATCAATATGACAATAGCGGGTATATTAAAAATGTAGGTGCTGATGTCCCGGCGCGTGTCGCAGGAGCGGCTGCTTATGGTGCAACGACTATTAATAAAGATAATGTCGGTGCCGCCAAGCATGAAGGCGTTAGGGGATCACTGCGGTGGCGACCCAATGACCGACTGGATGTTACCATCATAGCCCTCACGCAGGAATCAAGTCAGGATGGCTGGCTAGAAAGTGATTTGACACAAGATCCCTACCAGGCTACGCCACTTCAAATTACCGCGTACAATGAAAGAGGTGAATTTAAGGCAGATACCCTTGATTTGTATAACATGACGATAAAATACGATTTTGACTCCGTCAACCTTTTATCTTCTACCAGTTATTATGATGGAATGAATCACCGCGCTTTTGATTTAAGCAGGATTGCTCCTGCCCTTCCTGTGGGGCTGGGTGATGAATGGCCAAGGGAGGGACTTTTTCAGGAGTTACGTTTGAATTCTTCCTGGGACGGCCGTTTTCAGTTTATCACTGGTGTCTATTACGAAAAACTTGATTCAAGCAGAAAGGCGACGGCCAGATGGATTGGTGATGATGCACTGTGTTGCAGTTTTTATGGGCCAGGTGATCCAGATAACGTGTTCACGCTTCTTGACGAGATCTCTGTTAAACAGATAGCCATTTTTGGCGAGTTGTCTTATGACATCACGGATGAGATCACAGCAACATTTGGCAGCCGCTGGTTCGATTATAGCCGTATGGATACTTTGGATCGAGATGGGTTACTAAGTGGTGGCCCCAGTTTTTCAGTTCGCGAAAAAAACGAAACAGGTTCTATTTTCAAGGCTAATTTAAGTTATCAAGCGAACGACGACACATTAATCTATGCTCAGTGGACACAAGGCTTTCGTCTTGGGCAGCCTGGAGCATCTATTCCAGCATCCCTATGCGATACTAACAATGACGGCTTGTTGGATGGTACTCCATTCCCGTTAGATAGCAAGCCATCTGCAGATACAGCCGATAATTATGAGCTGGGGAGTAAATTGACCCTTTTGGATAACCGGTTAGTATTGAATAGTACTGTTTACAGAATAGACTGGAATGATATTCCCATAGCTGTAGGAGCTGTGCCAACCTGTGGTTTTGGTGGTATGGTGAATCTTGGCAAAGCCACAACCAAAGGACTTGAGCTTGAAGCTACTTATTATGCTACGCCTGACCTCAAGCTGGGTTTGAGTGGCTCTGTTTTGAAAGCCGAATTAAGTGAGGACACTTTGTTGGGGCCCAAAGGCGCTCGTTTGGGAGCGTCAGCTGATTTTAATGCACATGCAGATATTCAGTATGATTTCAACTTGGCGGAAAAACCGGCATTTATTAGAGCCGATTATACCTATATCTCCGGTTATTCCCATTATGTTAATTCCGCGGCAGATCAACTAGGGGGTTACGGCACACTCGGCATGCGTGCTGGCATATCCTTCGATAATATTGATGTTGAATTATACGGCTCTAACCTGACCAACAAAAATACTCTTATCGCTGTAGGGCTGGGTGGTATAAGAGTCCAGCCGCGTGTGGTCGGTATGGATGTGCGCTATCATTTCTGAATAATGCAACCCTTCACCTCTTCTTTGCTTGGAGAGGTGAAGGTCAAAAGCACAATTTTACAGGTATCAAAAAGCTTAAAGTGGATCAGAGGTGAATGTTCCATACTTGGCTGTATTCCTGGCATAAAAGGCATAAAAGGCATAAAAAGACAAGCTATAAAATCATTGTGTTAATAAAAGATCAAATCCAGTATAAGTGCAGCCGCGCGAATGAACTGCGTAATCAAATGCCCATTAACTTTCAAATGAATGGTATAAGGAGCGGTATATGCCGGTCAAACTGATTGCCATATTATTTTTGATATTAATGCCAGCCTGTACAACGGCAGATGTGTATAAGCGTGAATTTCAACTGTGGGCAAAGAAGGCAATGCAGCCGGTTTTGGTAAAGTCTGCGGAAGGTGATTGGCACGACCTTGAGCCTTTGGGAGAAATGATTGGTGAAGCTCGACTTGTTTCACTGACTGAATCAGCACACTGCGTTGCAGAACCCCTGGAGTTTCGCAACAGGTTAATCGCCTATCTGGTTGCCAAAAAAGGATTTACTGCGATCGCGATAGAATCCGGAATGACAGAGGGGCAAGTTGTTCATGAGTATGTACGGGGCGGCCCGGGTAATTTGGATCAGGTTGTAGAGGATGGCTTTAGTTGGGGATTTTCCAAAGCTGTGGCGAACAAAGAGCTGGTGCAATATTTGCGACGAATAAACCAGGAAAGGGATCATAAGGTTAATTTTTATGGTTTTGATGTATCAGGTAGTCCTAAAAATAATGCCGTCAAATGGCCGCCTTCTGTAGCACTGCAAGCAGTGTTGAAATACCTCGATACTGCGGCGCCCGAGGACGCACTGCAATACCGTAAGCGTGTTGCTCACTACCTGAAGTATATAAAAACGAATGCTTTTTTTAATTTTCAAAAGAACCCTCGTTTAACAATTCACGATTATGCGGAACTGACTTCTGATGATCGTCACAAACTGACAACTGCGATTGCAGATATAATTGATTTTCTGGAAAGAGAAGAGTTGCAACTTGTTCGCGGTTCATCTGAACACGATTATCAATGGGCCTACCGCAATGCATTGTCTGCACGTCAAGTGGATGCATTTTTACGGAAAATACCTGATGGGCCGGAAGGATATGGTTTAACACCTGATGATGTTCGCTCCAAAGAGCAATTCTGGAGTGGAATTTCACAAGAATCTCGCGATCGCTTCCAGGCCGATAATATCGAGTGGGTTCTCAGGCGAGAAGGGCCCGAAGCAAAAATTATGGTGTTTGCGCATCGGTCCCATTTGGCAATGATGCCCGTTGCAATGTCGATGAAAAGCAGGGTAAGGAAACTTGATAGTTATGGATCAAAGGCTGGTCAGTACCTTAAAAAAAGATACGGCAACGAACTTGTGACGGTTTTGTCTTCCTCCAATGGCGGGCATGTCGGTTGTAATGCGTCTGACTTTGCAGTGCCAATTCAGGCCATGAGAGGATCTTTTGATTATTTGCTGTCGGAAATATCCAGTGATAGCTATTTTCTGGATTTGAGGCAAGCGCCAGCGAAAATAGAACAATGGTTGAGAAAGCCTCGTTCATTTGTTACATCTTTAGGAAGTGGAGAGAACAAGGTTGTCAGATCATTGAAATTCCGAGTGCTCGGCGCCTTTGATATTGCAGTATTCATGAGAGATTTGACGCCGGCACAGCCTTGATATCTGCAGTACACGGAGTTTGCAGCTATTTCCTGAATAATCAAATACGTTCATCTCAAGCCTTGTACCTGAAAGTCTTGATTACTGTTTACACTATTCCCGGGTTTTTGCAGGAGTGTAGCGCTAAAAGTGTCAACCTCCTTTTGAGAATAGTCTATATTTCAAATTTGGATCATCTCAAATTTTTCACCGCCGGTTAGTGGCAATGACGCTAAAACGAGGGTTTTGTGTTTTCTGCCGGTGGAGATCTGGACCAGGGAGCGTGCAGCCATGTTAAGCAGACAGATAGAAACGGAACGCCGCCGTCTGGCGCGTATGATTGTCAGTGGCCGGGTGGACGTGGTGGATTGCGACAGCGGCCGTACACTGGGCATCGTGGCCAATATGAATTTTGCAGGAATACTGCTGCTTGGAAACGCCAATATTCGCGTAGGGCAGCGCTACCGGGTGCGGCTTGAACCGTGGGAGCCGATGCCACTGGTGTCACTGGAGTTCGAGCTTGAATGCCGCTGGCGACGCGGTGAGAGTGGCGATGACAACCGCTGGGTCGGTTTTGAAATTGTCGATGCCTCGCGCGAAGCCCTTGATGCCATCGCCTTGCTCGGCGACCGGGAGTTGCGCGTGCCCTGACCGACACCGCTCTGAGCTGTTGCGCGTGGCGACGATCAGAACCTGACTAAAGATAAATGTGAGTTCTTGACTTGCGCTTGCGTCATACTTACCAGTAGATGGGCAATGGGCGGAGCGGTCCGTGGTGGAAAAACCAAAAGTGGTGCCGTTATCGGGCAGGGCGCGCGAGGCGTTTCTTGAGCGCGTGGCCGCGGAGCACCGCGATGACCTGATCGCCTTTCTCAGCCGCCGTTTGCCGAGCCGGCACGATGCCGAAGACGTGGCCCAGGAAACGTTCTACCGCCTGGCCCGCAAGCCGGATTTGCTCGACATCCAGGACCCGCATGCCTTTATCTACCGCATAGCCGTTAATCTGCTGCGCGATCGCAGTCGTCGCGAAGACCCGGAAGCCAATCATATCGAGCCGCACGACGATTATATGCTGGCAGCGACGCCTTCACAGGAGCGGGTGCTGGCAGGGGAACAGACTCTAAGGCGTTTTGAGCTGCTGTTAGCCAAACTGCCGCCCAAATGCCGTCATGTGTTTGTTTTGCATCGTTTTAGGGAGATGACCTATCAGGAAATTGCCGACTACTGCGGCATCAGCAAAAGTGCGGTGGAAAAACACATTATGCGGGCTGCCGCGTATTTCACCGAGAGAATGGACCCCGGGGAGGAGATGCAGGAATGACGGATACTTTCTCGAGAACGGACAGAATCTCAAAAACTCTAAACCAGGCCGGGCAGTGGTTTGCGTTCTGGCGTGGTGACACTCCGGAAGGTTCTGAACGGCAACGCCAGCAACAGGAATTTGCTGGCTGGTTGGGTAAGTCCCCGGACAACCGATCTGCATACGAAGCTGTGGAAACCACGTGGGAAGAGTTGGGAGCGTTTTCGGGTTCCGATGCTGTGCGCCAGGTAATAGAGGATGCCCGAAGAGACCACCAGCAGCGCCAGCAGGTCATAGATCGCTTGGCACCAGCAACTAAACCCCGGCGCCGCCTTAAACGTATTGGGGTTCCTGTTGCCTGGGCAGCTTGCCTGTTACTGGCGGTGGGCGCTTTGCTGTATTGGCATAAACAGCCGAGTTACACACTGTACCAAACCGCCCTGGGTGAGCAGCAAATGGTCAAACTCCAGGATGGAACGGTGATCAAACTCAACACGGATACAATTTTAAAAGTGCATTCTTCTTCGGAAAAAAGGCACGCAGTACTGGAGAGTGGCCAGGCGTTTTTTGAGGTGACGAAAAATGCAGAGCGGCCTTTTTATGTCCAGACAGATTATGGCACGGTTACGGTATTGGGTACTGCGTTCGATCTGTATACACGTGATGGCCGAGTTACCCTTAGTCTGACTGAGGGTAAGGTTAAAGTCACCGGTCCGGCAATTGCTGAAAGTCTGGAACTGGAGGTGGCGCCAGACAGCGGTGATGCCCGTCGAGTTGACTTGCTGGATGATCGCGTGAGCGAAGTCCAAACTGTGGCTGCCAACGAGATTCAGGCATGGCAGAACAACAAAGCTATTTTTGACAGCGTGCCGTTGAATCAGGCGGTGGCAGAAATTAATCGTTATAACAGCTACAAAATTGTTATCGCTGATCCTGATTTAAAAAGTCTGCGCATTAGCGGCGTTTTTCAAACTGATAAACCTGAATTATTTGTGGCGGCGCTAAAAGATTATTATCCGATTGCAGCGATAGATGAAAACAACCGCCGTACAGTACTGATTCCTGTCACAAAAAATTAACAAATAAAAAATATGAGGTGAGGCAGTGACGTCGCGTCATAGTCGGTAAGCCCGAATAATTGGGTGTAGATGACTGTACTGTTTTCGCAAGAGGGAGAACCCAATGAAATTTACCACCACAATCAAGCCGGTACGCACTGCCTGTAGTGTGCTTGCCTTGAGTTGCATGTTAGCGGCGCCCGTATTTGCCGCCGATAGCGCAACAAAGACTTACAACTTACATCAGCAGGATCTGGCGACAGCGTTAAATCATTTCGCAGTGCAAATAAACCGCAATATTCTTTTTGATCCCGATTTGGTTAAAAACAAAACCTCTAATCCCTTGCAAGGTGAGTACGATACTTTCGAAGCCTTGAGTTTATTAATGGAAGATACGGGTTTGACGTATAAGGTTAAAAATGATGGCACGTTATTGATTCGAGCAGCGGAAGGATTATCTTCTGATGGAGTTGAAGGGAACAAAGATGGAAGACGGAGTAATATAATTGAAAGGGAAAGTGAAGCAATAGAAGAGATGATCGTCACGGCTCAAAAACGCGAAACCCGTTTGCAGGACACACCGATGGCGATATCTACACTCGGCAGTGAAACCATCGAAAAACGCGGCCTGGTCAGCATGGGCGATTACCTCAGCACCATCCCCGGTGTCACTATTCAGGATCGTGGTGCAGGCGCCAACTCCATTACCATGCGCGGTATTTCCGCCAGTCCGCAGACAGAACGAACGGCTGTCGGCGTGTACTTCGGCGAGGCCCCCATATCGGGGATGAGCAATGGCCCCTTCGCGGTCAGCAGCGATCCAAGAATGGTGGATATCGAACGGGTCGAAGTGTTAAAGGGGCCCCAGGGAACCCTCTATGGCGCCGACAGTATGGGTGGCATTGTGCGCATTATTCCGAAAGCGCCAAACCTGGAACAAATGGAAGGCAGCGTCGGCGCACAGTATTCCAATACCGGGGAGCTGGGTGGCAACAATCACCAACTACAGGGTGTTTTTAATCTCCCCCTGATCGAAAACCAACTCGCCCTGCGTGGCGTCGCCTACCGTTTTGAAAACAGCGGTTATGTCGAAAACATCGCCGGCAGTTACACGGGGGATGCCATCCCAATTCCTGATCTAATAGCAAAGTATGGCGGTGTTGCCGTGGATGAGGACGATGTCGCGAGCGATGAAACGATGGGTCTCCGTCTTTCAGC
>JBNKFQ010000289.1:0-8957 GCA_050289385.1 Porticoccaceae bacterium
TAAAAATTGGGATTACAGCTATGACCGATGAAACAAAAGAAAATACAGAACCAACTGATTCCACCCCTCAAACGAAGGAAGTATCCAAGGAATTCGCCGATCGCCGCAATTTTATGAATAAAGTCGGGGTGGCCGGCGCCGCTGCCTTGACTGCTTCTATGGCTACTCAGGCCATGGGTCGCCCTGCCAGGGCTGCTGCAAAGACGGTAGATAGACAACTCTCCTGCACACCTGAAGAACCGTCGGCTCTTGGCCAGGACAAGGTTACCACCGAAGAAATGCTGGCCCGCTACCAGCGGGCAAAGAAGTTGGAGCCAGCATGGCGGAATC
Source organism: Porticoccaceae bacterium (assembly GCA_050289385.1). Taxonomy (GTDB): domain Bacteria; phylum Pseudomonadota; class Gammaproteobacteria; order Pseudomonadales; family Porticoccaceae; genus JBNKFQ01. The sequence continues at coordinate 331 of JBNKFQ010000289.1, forward strand.
GGCGCGCAGTTGCCCTCAACGCCTCGCCGGTACCTCACTGGTGTGGCGACAGCGATTGTTGCTGGTATATACGAGAGACCCGGTCGGGTCAGCAATATCGCCTGGTCGACGCCGTAAAAAGGACCAATTTACCAGCATTCGACCATCAGGCCCTGGCCAATGCCTTGACAAAAGGTTCCGGGCAACCAACGGATCCTGAGAACCTGCCCCTGAGCAAGGTCGACATAGCTTTGTCGCCTCGCACTATCAGGTTTACGGCCTTCGATGCGAAGTGGGAGTACGATGACGAAACCCATCAGTGTAGAAAACTTGGCCGCGCCGAAAATCAGGCATGGGTGTTGTCCCCGGATGGCAAAATGGGTGCCTTTATCCGCGACCACAATTTATGGATCCACGACATAAAAAGTGGCCGGGAATGGCCGCTGACTCACGATGGGGAAGAGTTGTATGAGTATGGCAGTGCGCCGACGGCGGAGGGGCGTCGAGAAAGACCGGCCTTCGATTTTCTGTGGTCGCCGGACTCCAAACGATTGCTGACCCAGTTGCGTGATACGCGCAAGGTCGGGCTCGGCATACCCCTGGTGCAACATGTCCCGCCGGACGGCAGCCTGCGACCGAAAATTATTGAATCGCAGCGGCGAGTCGCCGTTTTCGGGGACGAGTATGTGGAAGCCTGGACATTGTTGGTCATTGATGTCGCGGACGGCGCCATGCGATTTTTCGATTGTCCGCCACAACCGGTGAATTATCCGCATTATGGCGGCTTCTTTCCTTACAACCGTGGTTGGTGGCTGAACGAGCGATACGCCTGCTGCATCCTTCAGAATTTGGACAAGACCAATACCCGGGTCATGAAACTCGACAGCCATACGGGCAAGACCAGTGTTCTCTTCAGCGAGGACCCGCACAATGCCTTCGAGGCTATACCGATCGGGTCACATCGTCGGGCACCGGCCATGTTCTTGCCGGAGACGAATGAACTCATCTGGTGGTCGGATCGAAGCGGCTGGATGCATTTGTATCGCTATGACGCGCTGTCGGGCAAACTGAAAGGGACGATCACCCGGGGGGATTGGGTGGTGCGCAACGTCTTGCATTACGACGCACAGCGGCGGGAGCTGTTTATTCAGACCGCCGGAAGGGTAAAAGGACGCAATCCTTATTATCGCGATGTTTGCCGAGTCAGTATGGACACGGGGCAGCTCACGACAGTCCTGTCTACCAATCATGACCATGACGTTTTTGACCGTTATGCAGTTACCGGCAGAGACTCCAGCGGCGTATCCCCGAGTGGCAACTATGTCATGGTGACGCATTCACGCAGGGATGATAACCCGGTGACCTTGCTGCTGGACCGGGATGGCCGCGAGCTGATGCGCCTGGAAACAGCGGACCCTTACGGGATGCCGGACTATAAAGTTCCACCGGAACCGGTGATGTTGAAAGCGGCGGACGGTAAAACCGACATTTACGCGCTCGTGATTCGCCCCTCGGATTTTTCGCCGGAGAAATCCTATCCGGTGATCGATTTTACCCGTCCGCCATCCGCTGGCGCTACTGGTAGTAGCAGCCACTTTTTCTTTACAGCTGCGGCCTATGCCGAGTTGGGTTTTATCGTGGTTCAAGTTGCCGGAAGAGGGCCTGGTATCGGTATTCGCAATAAGGCGTTTCAGGTTTATTCCGATCCCGCCGTGCCCGAGTGCTATGGTGTCTGCAAGAAAGATAATATCGCCGCAATCAAACAGTTGGCCGATCGCTATCCCTACATGGACCTTCGTCGGGTGGGCGTGGTTGATGTGGCGTCGTCGGCTGGCGCTTTAACGGGCCTGTTGGCCTACCCGGAATTCTACAAAGTGGGGGTGACGATCAACCCGCTTTCAGATTTCCAGTTAATGCCGGTAATACTGCACCCTGGAATCTTACGTGGTAGTGAAGAGCCGTTGCCCGACTTCAAAGATTTGGCAAATAACTTACAAGGTAAATTGTTACTGATACACGGAATGATGGAGGAGATTGCACAGGTCTCCGCCACGTTCCGGTTGGTTGAAGCACTGCAAAAGGCCAATAAGCGTTTCGATATGCTTTTGCTGCCAAACGGCCGACACATTAAATCTGGTTATATGACCCAGGCAGGTTGGGATTACATGGTGACACACCTGTTGCACGCTGAACCGCCAGAAGATTTCCATGTTTGATCGTATCATGGGTTAAAGGGACGCCATCCACTATGGGTTCTACGGTATCTGGAGTTGAAGAATATGTATAAACTTTTGTTGTTGAGTTTGAGTCTGTTGTGGTTGCCGGATACGCTGGCGGCCAATCGTGAGAATCAACCTATTGCGAATATTCCCGACCAGTCACTGGATGGGCTCGATAGGTATGTCACGTCGGTCATGGAATTCACACAGGTGCCGGGTGTTGCGATAGCGGTAGTTAAGGACGATGAAGCTGTCCTGGCTCAGGGTTACGGTTTCCTGGAAGTCGACAAGGATGCAGCCGTTGATGAAAATACGCTGTTTGCCATCGCTTCGGTTACAAAGTCCTTCACTGCGACCGCGTTGGGGATACTGGTCGATGAGGGCAAATTAAGTTGGGATCAGCCGTTATCCCGTTATTTACCGCAACTCAGGTTTTCGGAATCTTATCTCTTCGACCACCTGACTGTGGCTGATGCGCTTTCTCACCGAACCGGACTCCAGCCATCAAATTCGGCTTGGGCGGTCTATCCGGGCAAATCTCAGGCCGATACGCTCGGCCTGATTGAAGCGTTACCCAGGACAGCGCCCTTCAGGGCGAGTTTTGTTTACAACAATATGATGTATATGGCAGCCGGCCAGGTCATTCCAGCCCTGGCAGGGGAGCCGTGGGAGGCGTTTCTCCGGCACCGGCTCTTTGCGCCGTTGGGGATGAAGCGCACCAATACCCGTGTCGGGGACCTCCCAAGCTTGACAAATGTGGCCACGCCCCATGCCCTGACACCAGATGGCGCTGTGCCGATACCTTATTATAACGGTGAGAGTATCGCGCCGGCCGGGGCGATCAATTCCTCCGCTGCGGACATGGCGCAATGGTGTCGCGTGCAGCTTGGTGATGGCAGGATAGACAATAGACAGATTATTCCCGAAAGCGTGATTGCCGAGATGCGCAAGCCTCACAATTTGTGGGATCTGGCCAAAGAAGGCCATATCGGCACCAGACACAAGGCATACACCTATGGGCTTGTCCGACAGAATTATGGAAACGACCTGATCGCCTATTTCCATACGGGGAGCCTCAATGGCATGGGATCCTATTTTGGTTTTATCCCCGACGCAGATGTGTGTGTGGTGGTTCTCTCTAATGGAACAGCGAGTTCCGGGGTAGCCCGCCACGTGGCAAATTATATTTTTGACCACCTGTTGAAAATATCGACACGATTGGAGTTGACCGATCAAGATTACCTGAATGAGTTCAAAAAAGCAGTCGAAAAACGACAAGCCGCACAATCCGGACTTCGTCAGGCGCATCAGAGGGCACACGATCCATCGACGGCACCGGACATGGCGCCGTCGCTGTTCACGGGTAAATTTACCGATGCGTTGTATGGAGAGTTTGACGTCGAGAATATCAGCGGTACGTTGCACTTCCGCTACGGGACTTATTATCACGGTGTCCTTGCGCCGCACCGCAACGTCACGTTTGACCTGATTCTCGACGACGCGGATCTTTATCCCTATTCACCCGCGCCGATGACGGTGAGTTACTCCTTTAATAATAAGGGAGTGGCGGAATCCATACTGTTGGAACAGCCTAAATCTCCTGAAGTCATTCGGTTTGCGACCCAATTAGAGTAAAGTTGGAGGTGGCTTCAGTGCTTCATCTCGTCTTTGTGTTATTAAGGCAGTAAGGCAGATGTTAAGTAAAATATGTCGCATTTCGGTTAAGAGGTGTGCTCCCAATTGTCGAGATTTTACATCTTAGGTAGATGGTTTGCATAACCTTATTTGTTTTTGTTTTGTATCGAAAAAAGCAGTGAATTTATAGTTGGAGTAAAATCATTAACCACGTTTTCCAGTAGAGCTTGATAAGTCTTACAAAATTTTTCGATAGTTTTATAACTAAATAGGTCTTTGTTATATATAAAATATAAGTCTAAGCCCTTATTGTTGTTAATAGCTGCCACATACAAGCTGGGAGTATAATCACTGAAGTCGTCTCTTATTACAGTTGTCTTTAAATCTGGCAATTGAAGAGTGTATTGTTTAAGACCTAAGTAGTTAAAACTTGTGTATCTGATTTGATCAGAAAGTAAATTGTGCCCTAAAATTTCTCGTTGATCGGCAATGGATACATCTGGACAATCATAAGAAGATAAAACGACCTGCGTGACATCTTGAAGCAGAGCGCTAAACCGCATTCTTCTATCAATGCAAATTCTAAGTATTTGCCCTTCTAGAAATGGGCCAACCAAATTGTTGAGTTCCGGCAAATCTCGGCCTGCACGTATTGTAAATGTACAGATATCAGTTTGATTTGAAAAATATGAAATTAATATGTTGTATACAGAAAATAGTGTTATGAAAAGAGAGGTGCCCTGATTTTGACTGAAGTCTTTTAATTGCTTAACTAGATCTGCATATAGGTTCAAGCGTATATGTCCCGCTCGGTATGTCGGTTCATCTGGAGGCGAGTAATCGATTGGTAAATTTAGGTGAGTTGGGGCACCTCTAAGCATACTTTCAAAAAAATGAATCTGCCGTTTATATTCACTTTTCTGACATCTAGAATTCTTCCAGTAGACATAATCTGCAAATTGGATAGGCAGGTGGGGTGGTTGTGGAGCTTTGTGTTGAATAAACGCTGTATAATGGAGGGATAGCTCACGGTGAATTACTTCTTGAGATCTGCGATCAGAAATAATATGGTCCGTATTTAATAATAGCACATGTTCTTTAGAGGATAATCGTAGTAGTTTTGCTTTGAATATGGGTCCATTTAAAACATCAAAGGTGTGATAGGCGAAATTTCTGTAATACAATAAGATATTATTTTCGTTGGTTTCTATGACAGGTAGTTGCAATTTATATTCATTTCTAATTATTTGAACTGCATCGCTTTCATAAGAGCTAAATGTGGTGCGAAGTGTTTCGTGGCGCCTAATAATATTGTTGAGAGAGCTATTTAGAGCGGCTGTATTTAAATTTCCCATTATTCTAAAAGCCACGTAGATACTACTAAGGTGGCTGGGCCTTTTGTTGTTTGACTGTTTTTTATATTTTAATGCTAGTTTATGACTTTTTTTAATTGGTATTTTCCCGGTCCGCTCGATTTTATTGATTGTTGAGGCAGGATAGTCGCACGGTGTTTTTATGCCGCCTTGTTGAGCAATGCTTTGCGCGTAGTTGATTATCTCCACCAACGAAGTTTCGAAGGTAGAAATAAACCGTTGAGCCTGCTCGGGTGAAAGCCGCATACCCACATCAAAACACAGCACACCGTTTTGCACCGCGCCGTTGATATCGAGCAGTAGTTTGTCGCGATTCTCCGCCGGAACCGCCTGCCCACTTTCCTCCCCCGCCAACTGCCAGTCGCTAACACCCTGTTCAGCCTTGGTATTCAATTGCCCGAGATAGTTAAACCGGATTAACGGCAGTGAATTTGATAGCCGACCCGTCTGCCACAACACCCCGTACCCCAATCCCTTGCTCGGTATCGCTCGCAGCATTTCCTTGGTTTGAGTAATTGTCTCGCCGAGTTCGTCAAACGCTTTCAAAGTTACCGGGTACATAGTGGTAAACCAACCCACCGTGTGCGACACATCGATACACGGATCAACACTCTCCCGGCCATGACCTTCGAGCGTAATGTGATTCTCGGGCCGATCAAACGTGCCTTGCAAGGCGATGGCCATGGCACTGAGCAACAGATCATTGATTTCTGTGTGGAAACCTTGGTTAGCTTCGCGAAGCAAAACCGCTGTGTCCTGTGTGGACAAACGAATCTGACAAAACCGAAGCGTCTGCGGTTCGGGCAACTCAGCGCTGTGGCCCAGCACTTCTTGCCAATAAGTGACTTCGGAGGGATGATCTTCGGCGTACTGTGAGACAGCCTTTACCCACTGGCGGTAGCTACTGCCCTTGGCTTCGAGTTGCCGGCCGCTGATCAACCTTTGCATGTCTTCGGCAATGATCCGCCAAGACACCGCATCTATAATCAGATGATGGAACGCGAAAAAGAGTCGAGCGCTACCGTCTGGATAGCCCATAAGGTGAGCTACTTGCCATAGAGGACCTTTTTCATAACTAAAACCGCTTTGCCATCCGGTCAGCCTGTCCTGCAAAGCCCCGGAGGCGCACTCCCCGATGTGCTGTACCTTTAAGGGCGCCATCCATGGCTCTATGTGTTGATGGTATTGCTGCCGGTAACCACTCTCGGTCGCGAAAAAATTGCTCCTCAAACTATCGTGATGGTTGGCCAGGGCCACCAGAGCGGACGCGATCCGGCCTGAATCGATGTCGCCAGGGATTTTAATCAGGAACGATTGATTATAGTGGTGGGGCTCGGTAAACCGTTGATCAAAAAACCACCGTTGGACAGGCAATAGATTAAATGTGCCGGTCAGTTGCCCTTGTTCGGTATTGATGTCGATAACGGCTTGAAGTTTAGACAACACTCGGGCGAGTTGCGAGACGGTCGGACATTCAAAAATAGTTTTGACCTGCAGGCTGAATCCCGCCTGGCGTAGGCGGGAGACCAACTGAATGCTGACAATGGAGTCACCGCCGATACGGAAAAAGTTGTCGCGAATTCCCACACGGTCAAGACCTAATACCGATTGCCAAATATCGCATAACTGCACCTCCAGCTCATTCCCGGGGGCGACATACGAATCGCTGCTGACCAACTCGGGCTCCGGCAGGAATTTACGATCGATTTTTCCGTTTACCGTAAGTGGAATGACCTCAATCACCACAAAAGCACTGGGGATCATGTAATCGGGCAGTTTGGCCGTCAATTGCGACCGAATGGCCTCTTCATCCAGCGAGGCCTGTTCATCGAGAACAAGATAGGCCACCAAATATTTGGTGTTATCACGTTTGCAATCGATCACAACGGCTTGCCGAATGCCTTCACAGCCCACCAACACGCTTTCGATCTCCCCCAGTTCGATGCGATAACCGCGGATTTTAACTTGGAAGTCGTTTCGGCCCAGGTACTCCAGATTGCCATCGGACAACCAGCGCACCAAATCACCGGTACGATATAACCGCGTATATCCTTTTTCAATATCAGTTTCAGTGGCAAACGGATTCGGGATAAATCGTTCTTGAGTCAGCTCCGGGCGATTGAGGTAGCCTCTGGCCAGGCCAGCACCACCGACATAGAGCTCACCGACAATCCCAATCGGCACCGGCTGTTGCCTTTCGTCCAGAACGTAGGCCAACAAGTCTTTGAGGCGATGCCCGATGTGTGAGGCCGTTGTGTTGTCATCCCGGCTCAGAGGCCTGTAGGTGACATGAACGGTAGTTTCCGTGATCCCATACATGTTCACCAAACGAGGTTTTTGATCACCGTGCCTTTCCCACCAGGGCCGAAGCTGCTCTGGATTAAGTTTGTCGCCACCGAAAATAACATAACGCAATTCGGACAATTGAATGCGGTTTTCTAACACCGCGTCAGCCAGGGCATAAAAAGCCCCCGGGGTCTGATTGAGGACGGTAACCCCTTTGTCAGCACATAATCTCGCAAAACCAGGAAAGTCGCGAGTGCAGTCAGTTGTGGGCACAAGCAACTGACCACCGTACAGCAGAGTGCCCCACAGTTCCCAGACACTGAAATCGAAGGTATAGGCGTGATAGAGCACCCAGATATCGCTATCGTCAAAATGAAAGTCTTCATGAGTGGTCGCAAACAAGCGTACGACATTGCTGTGAAGTTGCAAAACACCCTTGGGTTTTCCCGTAGTGCCCGAGGTGTAAATCACATAGGCCAGATCGCTTGCTGTGTTAATGGTGTCCAGATTGTCTGTTGACTCATCCGTGGTAAGATCGGGGTTGTCAATTTCCAGCAGATCCGGCCGGCCAGTTTGCTCCGCCAACCACTGATCCAGTACACCAGTGTGTGGTTGCTGTGTCATGAGAATTGGCGCTTCGGTATCATTGAGGATAAACAACGTCCGTTCTAGCGGGTATTCCGGCGAGATCGGTACATAAGCACCACCCGCTTTCAGCACAGCCAGGATGCTGATTACCATCTCCAGGCTTCTATCCAGATACAACGCAATGAATGTATCCGCTTCCATGGCTTTGTGGTTTTTCCGTTGGTAACGCTGCCGGATAACCCTCGCCAGTTGGTTAGCCTTTTCATTCAGTGTTCGATAGGTAAGCTGTTGCTCTTCAAATACCAACGCAATATGATCCGGTGTCCTCTCCACCTGCTCTTCAAACAACTGATGTACAGTTTTATCCCGCGGATACCACACAGATGTTTGGTTCCACTCACAAAGCAATGTCTGGCGTTCTTGTTCATCCACCAGCGATATCGATTGATGGGATTGTTCGGGATATTGAGATGCACTTTCCAAAATCCCACGTAATTGGTTCAACAAACGTTGCGCCTGTGTATCTTTCAACCATTCTTTTTCATAT
>JBNKFQ010000290.1:0-6002 GCA_050289385.1 Porticoccaceae bacterium
AACGTGGTGCTGGACCCGATTTTTATCTTCGGGTTCGACATGGGTATTCAGGGAGCTGCCACTGCCTCTCTGATATCAAGAGTTGTGCTAGTGGCAGTTGGGTTTTCGGCTGTCGTCAACAGGCATCACATGACCTGTCGTGTTGACTGGCCCTCGTTGCGGGCTGACCTGAAGACCATCATATTTATTGCCGGGCCAGCCATGTTGACCAATCTGGCCACACCCATTGGCAGCAGTTACGTATTGATGAGTATGTCTGACTTCGGCGACAGCGCCGTGGCGGGCGCGGCAATCCTGGGGCGTATTGCGCCGGTGGCTTTTGCGGCGATCTTTGCGCTGTCCGGTGCTATCGGGCCCATTATTGGACAAAACGCAGGTGCTTATCGTTATGATCGGGTGCGCAGTGCATTGCTGAATTCGCTGTTCGTCAATACCGGTTATGTATTGCTGGTGTGGTTGCTGATGTTCCTGTCGCGGCACTGGATTATTGCTGCTTTTAATGCTGAGGGTGAGGCCGCCGATCTGATTGATTTTTACTGCACCTGGCTGGTAGGAGGGTTTGTCTTCAACGGCATGTTGTTTGTTGCTAATGCCAGCTTTAATAATCTCAATCGGGCCACAGTGGCCACCTTGTTCAATTTTGCCCGCGCCCTGTTGGGGACGATTCCGCTGGTATACCTTTGTTCACACCTGTTTGGCGTGCCCGGGGTGATTGCCGGAGAAATGGCGGGTGCCCTGGTGTGGGGGATTGTGGCCTTTGCTGTGGTGTTATGGCGAGTACGGCAGATGGAACAGCGTCATGCCGTGGTGTTGCAACCTGAAGTGACTGCCGACGAAGTGGGGCAACTGGCGTTCAGCTCGGGTCGTAGTCAATTGGGTAAAACGGTTATTCATACCGAATAGGGAGTTGGGGTAAGGGGCGGTTTGCGGGACAGAACCAGGAAGTGATCAGGTGGTTTCGCGAAGCGGGTCGAGCACAGATTGCAGGCCGTTGATATGAATCTCCAGCGCCAGACCCATCAACATACCGAGCTTGCCTTGTGGAAAGCCCTTTTGGGCGAACCAGAGCAGGTACTCTTCTGGCAGATCGATCAATACGCGACCACTGTACTTGCCAAAGGGCATTTTCATGCGGGCCAGCTCAATCAGATCTTTTTGGTTGAACATTCCGAAGATTCTCGTGCTGGTGGTAAACCGATATACTATCGCTTCTGATACTATCGCATCTGAAACTATCGCTTCTGAAATTATACACGGGAGGTCGGCCGGGTGGGCAATTCACTTCAGGACCAACTGCTGAAAGCAGGGTTGGTGGACAGAAAAAAAGCAAAACAGGTACAGCGAGACAAGAAAAAACAGGCCAAACAACAATTCAAAAGCAATGAAAAAACGGTAGACGAAAACAAGGTGCTGGCCCAGCTTGCCCTGCAAGACAAAGCGGAACGCGCGCGCGAGCTCAACCGTCAGCGCCAGGTCGAGGCCGAAAAAAAAGCCATTGCCGCCCAGATCAAACAGCTGATCGAAACCAACGCCTTGCCACGGGAAGGCGAAGTCGCCTACAGCTTTACCGATAACAAAAAAATAAAAAAAATCTACGTGAATACCCGGCTTCAGAAACAACTGGAGCGCGGTATCGTTGCTGTGGTCAGTTTGAATGGAACCTATCATCTGGTGCCTGCGCCGGTGGCAGAAAAAATTGCAGAGCGCGACGGCAGTTATGTGGTGTTAAAAAATACGCCGGGTGCAGGTGCGGCGCCGGAAAGCGATGACGAATATTACGCCAAATTTGAAATTCCCGACGACCTGATGTGGTAAACACAGGTCATGGATATTATTGAACCGATAAACGCCGAGCAACAGAATCTGGTGATCGCCGAAACCCATCGCTATATTCACCTGGCGAGCAACTTGTACGATTGCCGCTTTACTCTGGTTCCGGTGTTATTTGATTTGCCGGGACAAGCCGCGGGTATGTACAAGGCGCGCGGAAAAGAACGTCTGATTCGCTACAATCCCTGGTTGTTTGCCAAGTACTGGCACGACAACTTCAGCGCCACTGTGCCCCATGAAGTTGCGCATTATGTTGTGGATTGCCTTTATCGCCGTGTTCAACCTCACGGCGCAGAGTGGCGCTCGGTGATGGCAGATTTTGGCGCCGATGACAGCCGCACAGTGGATTTTGACATGACCGGTATTCCACGTCGCCAGTCGCGAACGGTCGATTATGTCTGCGCCTGTCGAACGCACAAATTGTCGATGCAGCGCCACAACCGCGTTTTGTCCAGACGCGCCCGTTATTTGTGTCGCTATTGTAAGGGCCCTTTATCCAGCAAAGAGGCGTTTGCACAAGACGGCGCCATACAGGGGTCGCTGCTATAAACACGCAACGGATCAGGGGCGCACATACCCGGTGAAACAATACGATGTTGTCGTGATTGGCGGTGGTGCTGCCGGCCTGATGTGTGCATTGACCGCAGTGCAGCGTGGCCGTCGGGTAGCAGTGCTGGAGCGAGCCAATAAAGTTGGTAAAAAGGTTTTGATGTCGGGTGGTGGGCGTTGTAATTTCACCAATTTATATGTTGAACCAGAATGTTTTCTGTCTGCCAATCCCCACTTTTGCAAGTCAGCTCTCAGTCGCTATACCCAATGGGATTTTATTGATCTGGTTAACAAACACGGTATTGCGTGGCACGAAAAAACGCTGGGCCAGTTATTTTGTGACGGTTCGTCAAAAGAAATTCTTGCCATGTTGATGCAAGAGTGCGGTGGTGCTGATGTGTTGACCAATTGCGATGTGCAGTTTCTCGATACAAAACAACAGAAGTTTATTGTAAAGACGAACCAGGGCGATTTTATAGCAGAGTCTGTGGTTGTGGCATCTGGCGGTTTGTCTGTTCCGACACTGGGTGGCTCCGGGTTTGGTTATGAACTGGCGCAGCAATTTGGCATGCCGGTATTGCCGCGCAGAGCAGCACTGGTGCCGTTTACTTTTACCGACGGTTTTAAAATGCTGTCGGAAACCCTGACGGGTGTTTCTGTTGATGCGCAGGTTAGCTGCAATGGCAGAAGTTTTCGAGAAAACATTTTGTTTACCCACCGCGGTCTGAGTGGTCCCGCTATTTTGCAAATTTCAAGTTATTGGCGAGAAGGCCAGTCTGTTGAAGTGAATTTGTTACCCGATGTGCAAGCTGACAAATGGTTGCTCGCCGCCAAACAATCGCAGCCGAAACAACTGTTGCGCACAGTGCTTGGCGAACATTTACCTAAAAAACTGGTACAACAACTGGAGCAACTCTGGTGGCCCCAAAGGGCAAATACGCCGCTGGGTGATACGGCGAACGCATTGTTGCAAGATGTGGCAGGGCACTTGAATGGCTGGCTGTTAAAACCGGCAGGTACAGAAGGTTATCGCACGGCAGAAGTCACCCTGGGTGGAGTGGATACCGACTCGTTGTCATCAAAAACCATGGAAAGTAAAAATCAGCCGGGGCTTTATTTTATTGGTGAAGTCGTGGACGTAACCGGCCATCTGGGTGGGTTCAACTTTCAGTGGGCCTGGGCGTCGGGACATGCCGCGGGTTTGGTGGTTTGATTTTTTTTCCAACTTCCAACTTCCAACTTCCAACTTCCAACTTCCAGCCCAAAAACTCACTTCCGCGGAAACCATTGCTCCACATTCACCGTCACATTCCTCTCCGAATCACTCAGCCAAAGTTCACCGTCCTGTATGGTTGCCTGCAATGACATGGTTCGCGCCACCATCTGTTGCAGAGCGTTGGTGGTATCTTCATCCAGGTGAAAAATTGTCAGATTGTCGAAGCGGCTTATCTTGTTGCTGATGTTGCTCCACCATATTGGCGCAGATCGCGCACCGTAACTGTAGATCACTACCTGAGTCGCCCGATTGCAGGCCTTGCGGATTCGGCGTTCATCTGGCAAACCCACTTCGATCCACAAGTCTATGTTGTTGGTAAGATCCCGCTGCCAGATATCGGGCTCGTCGTCGGCACTGAGTCCTCTGGTAAACTCAAGCTGCTCACTGGCATTGAAAACAAACGCGACAAGGCGCACCATCATGCGTTCGTCAGTTTCTGACGGGTGCCGGGCGATCGTCAGAGAGTGAGTGTGATAGTAACCGCCGTCTATATTCGAAACTTGCAATTGGGTTTTGTAAATCGTTGCATTAAGCGCCATGATTGAAAGCTGTGTTTAAACCTGCGGCGAGCTTAACAGCATATATCACCGGTGTGCCAGGTTTTGCCGGTGGGAAGTTTTTGCCGATGGGAAAATGATCAGCGCAAGGGGACACTCTGATACATGTCAGGATATCGCGTACCAGCCGGGTTGGCGCAAACAGAATACGAAATTAAAAAAAGCCGGTTTATCGCTCGCGCCGGTTTTGCTGCCAGCCGTGAACAGGCATTGGCCTTGCTCGACGATATGCGCACAGAGTTTCCGGACGCTCGCCATCACTGCTGGGCCTACCAGCTGGGTAACCCGGAATCGGCCGCCAGTGCTGCCATGAACGATGACGGTGAGCCCTCTGGCACAGCGGGCAAGCCGATTCTGAATGTATTGCGGCACAAGGGCATAGGCGATGTGATGGTGGTCGTTTCGCGCTATTTTGGCGGTGTGAAACTGGGTGCTGGTGGGCTGGTGCGCGCGTACTCTGCGGCAACACAGCAGGTGATAGACAACCTGTCGATAAAGCAGCGCGAGGTAGAAAGCACAGTTACAGTGCGATGCGAGTTTGCTGTGGAGCAGGCACTCAGACATTGGTTGATGCAAGATTCAGGCAGAGTTGATACGGTCAGGTATGACGCCCAGGTGGAGATGGTGGTGACATTGCCGGACATTCTGGTAGCGGATTTCACTGCATTTGCTATAGCTCACGGTTGTCAGGTGGGGGCTGAATAATCTGCAATACTCCGATTTGTAACAGTGTATATGCAGCGAGTTATTCAGGCCGCCAGCCGGTTCAGGTATTCGATCTCTTCTGGCCAGATACTCTGGTCGATGGTTTCCAGTACCATGGGAATATCGTCAAAGCGGGGGTCAGCCATGACATATTCAAATACGGCGGTGCCCAGTTCTCCCTGCCACAGGCAGTGGTGGCGATCGACGCGACTGCCAAAGCTGGATTTTGAGCCGTTGAGATGCATGCCGCGCAGGTAGGTAAAGCCAACCACCTGATCAAATTCGGCAAAGGTTGCCGCGCACGTGTCGTGACTGCGCAGCTCGTAACCAGCGGCAAAGGTGTGGCAGGTGTCCAGGCACACGCCGACGCGCGTCTTGTCTTCCACCTGGCTGATGATCTCGGCCAGGTGTTCAAAGCGAAAGCCCAGATTACTGCCCTGACCGGCGGTGTTTTCCAGTACGGCGCAGACCCCTCGCGTTTGATCGAGTGCGATATTGATCGATTCGGCAATGCGCCGCAGGCATTCGGCTTCGCTGATCTGGCGCAGGTGGCTGCCGGGATGAAAGTTCAGGTAGCAAAGCCCCAGTTGCTGGCAACGTTGCATCTCATCAATAAAAGCCCCTCGCGACTTTTCCAGCCCGGCGGACTCCGGGTGACCGAGATTGATCAGGTAACTGTCGTGGGGGAGTATTTGTTCCGGCTGGTAGCCCAGTTGGGCACAGTTGGCCCTGAAGGCTTGTATTGACTCTTTTGAAAGCGGCCTGGCCTGCCACTGGCGCTGGTTTTTGGTAAAAAAGGCAAAGGCCGTTGCACCGATTTTGCTGGCATTTAGCGGGGCGTTTTCGGCGCCGCCGGCGGCACTGACGTGTGCTCCGATATATTTCATCGGTTCCTGAATCCACAATTTGCATGAAGAGACGGATTGTAAACGTCACGCTCCGTAAACCCCACCCCTGGAATCGGGAAGAATGAGGTGGATTGATATGGAATCGCATTTTTGAACAAAAACACTATTGACAATCATTATCATTTGGGTTTGAATAGCGGCATGGGCCAAAAGGCCGGTTGCACAGAGAATGTCCAT